>JBLHUR010000040.1:0-39054 GCA_047629805.1 Akkermansiaceae bacterium
GGAAATGTTCCACAAATTGTCGCTGGAGTCAGTTTTAATTGTCGTTCTACACCCCGGATCAGCACGGGCCGAGGGGTGCCGTTTTAATGATCGTCAGGGGTCAGTTATCGTTGTCGTTCTGCACTCTTTTCCGAAACTTGGCGCTTCGTGTCTCCGGTCGTGTAATCCACAGTCTAGCGATGACGAAAATTGAAAAAACTTTCCTTTTTGATCTCCTTGAGACTCCCAGCCCGACTGGCTTTGAGATGCCCGGGCAAAAAGTTTGGGCTAAGTATGTGGGGGAATTTGCCGATTCCGTAGAGTGTGATGCCTATGGGTCAACTTGGGCTACGTTGAAGGGGCGCTCCGACAAAGTTATCATGCTTGAGGCCCATGCGGATGAGATTGGTTATATGATCAAATACATTAGCAAAGAGGGCTTTCTCTACTTGGATAAGGTGGGAGGGAGTGATTCGGCGACGGGGAGAGGGCGGAGAATTCAGGTTTTGGGGAGCAATGGGATCGTTCCAGGGGTGATTGGCAACACTGCGATCCACTTGCGGCGCGACGTTCTTGCGAGCGAAAAGGCCCCAAAGATCCACGAATTGTGGGTCGATGTGGGAGCTTCTTCACCTGAGGAGGTCGCCAAGCTGGGGCTGCGGGTCGGTCATCCTGCTGTTTATTCCGATGGTCCTTCCGAATTGGGGGAAGATCGCTTGGTCGGTCGAGCCCTCGATAATCGCATTGGTGGATACATGATTGCGCAGGTGATGAAAAAACTCGCGGCAGCCAAAACCAAGCCGGCCTTTACCTTGATTTGTCTGAATGCGGTGCAGGAAGAGATTGGAGGATATGGCGCCAAGATGGCGACGCATCGCCTCCAGCCGGATGTGTGTCTCTGCACCGATGTGACTCATGCCACTGATACGCCTGGTCTGAGTGCCCCAATGTATGGTCGGGTGAATTTAGGAGGCGGACCTAGCGTGACCCATGGAACAGCCAGCCACCCGATGGTGGTGGATCGTTTGATCAAAGTGGCGGACCAGAAGAAGCTCTCTCTTCAGCACGAGGCCTCCAGTGGCTTTACCGGAACGGATACGGACAGCATCTACCAATCCCGCAGTGGGGTGCCGAGTGCCTTGGTTTCTCTCCCTCTGCGCTGTATGCATTCGGTGATCGAAATGGCGGCCTATTCAGACGTTGAAGCCACCATTGATCTCATGGCGAGCTTTGTTGAGAGTCTTATTACGAAAGATACTTTTCATCAGACCCTAAAATGATCTTAATACGCCCATGAAACGACGTCGCGGACGCAGAGGATTTTGGTGGTGGTCATGGATTCTCGCTTTGGTCACGATTGGAGGGGTTGTCGGAGGGTTTTTCTACGGGAAAAAGCAATGGGAGAATGCTCCTAAGGACTACCTTTCTTCGGCGAAACTTTCCGTGCACATCCGAGCGCCATTTGTGGGCCGGGGAGCGAAGCTCGCTGCCTCGGATGGAAGACTGGCGAATCCGAGTGAGGAGGCCTTCTTGCGGGACCTTAAATCGGACGATGCACTGAGCCCGATTATTTCGAAGTTAGATCTCTCTCAGAAGTGGGCACTGGGAACGGATGATGCCCTGGGGGAGCTACGGTCTTCGGTTGAGCTGGAGTATGATCGTCAAATGAAGCAGCTCTTGATCATCATCTCTCGACACGAACCCAATGAGTCCGCCGAGATTTCCAATCTGATCGCAAATGGAGTCGCGGAGCGTGTCAAAGTGGTTGATGAGCAGCAAAAGCTAGAGGGCTTGAAGAAGCTGGAGCTGGAGTTGAAGCCGTTTATTCTTGAGGAGGTGGAAGCACGGGCTGTGCTGAAGAAATCTTTCATAGCGAAGGGGATCAATGCCGAACCGGAGCCCGGTCTTAGTGAACGCCCTTACCTTCTCGATCCGACCATCCTAGATGCCCATCTGGAGTGGAATGCCGCTTTGGAAATTCTCGAAGGAGTTAAAACATCCCAAGATGCCTTTGAAAATCACTGGAGGAGACCGGTAAGGCCGACGATCGTGATCGAAAATGCCGTTCCGCCTCCTACCTTTGCAGGACCGGAGGTTGAGCCCTTCCAAATGCAGTGTGCTCTTTATGGGCTGACTTTCGGTTTGATCGTGGGTTCTTTACTTTCGCTCATTTGCTGGAAGCTCTTTCCTTAATGAGTCTGTGAGACGGAAGCTTGTCTGACGGCTCTCAGAATGCCAACATTTCCGTGATGCGCTGGATCGTAATTTCATTTTTTGTCGCCTCTCTCGGGCTGCAAGCGGGAGAGCCGTCCGAGGCTGTCTTGGCTCTTCTTCGGAAAATTCAAGCCGGGGAATCTTCCAAGGTTGCTCCTGAAGGGCTCGCCATTTCACCGTTTTGCGGGCCGGAGAAGAAGGCCGTCATCGATGATCGCTGGAGCAGTCGTGTGGCATGGCTTCAAGCCACTGACTTTAAGCTTTCTCCTCATATGGAAAAGGTGGACGACGATCTCGCGGCGGTTTTGATCGGAGCACGCGCGGGGAGCAATCCCGAGGCTGCGTCGGTCATCTCGCTGGGCCTAGTGAAAAAAGAAGGTGCATGGAAGATCGCACCTTTGGAGGGGGACTTTGACAATGTCGGCTTGGGATTCGGAGCCGGAATCAAGAGTCGCGTTCGCGCGCTCGAGCGATGGATGGCGCTGGAGAAGAGCAAGGGGATTGGGACCATCCGGAAGGAGCAGCGGGAGCAATTTCGTAAATCGATGGAGGGCGTGGTGGATGCCGAGAAGTTGAAGCTGGAAGATCCTGAGGATGTTTTGATTGAGTTTTTAGAAGCGGCTCACAAAGGCGAAACCGACAAGCTTCTCGTCTGGCAGGGAATTCTTGAGAGGAATCAACTTCCAGAGCGCGATTGGGATCGCCACATTCAGGCGACCCGAAAGGGGGTCAAGACTCAGGATTTGCGATCGGCTTGGCGAATTTTGCGATCGAACAAAGTCATGAAGGTGATTGTCGAGGGCCAAGGTGATACCGAGGAGGCAGACTACCTTGTCATCTTCCTCTCGACTTTTAGGCCCGACCCTAGCAGTCAATCTCTCAACCCGGTCAGATTTCACCTTCTCATGACTGATCAGGGTTGGCGTATTCGCTTACCGGCTTTCTTTGCCTTTGATCAGGACGACCTTTCTGTTCACGAAGAGGCGACCGAGGAGGAACGCGAGCAGGCGGATAGCAGGAGTGCCCGTGAAATGGGCTACGTTTTTGAATACGAGAATGATGCCATCCGGGCAGCAGAGGCGAGGGCCGTGTTGGACGGGGTGATTGGGGATCTCAAGTCGGGTAACTTGGTGGCCTATCTGCAACGTCACTTCCGGGAGGAGGAGAAATTCGAAGACGAAGACGAAGAGGAGGAAGCCGATGACGAGGAGGAGGAGGAATTTTTTCAAAACCGGAATGGCGCGAGGGAAGATATCGATGACCGCAGGATGGAACGATACCAAGAAGCCATGGGGTGGTGGGGTGATGCCCTGGGAAGAGGGGAAACGATCGCCGCGAATTTTCTGAAGCTCTACCGCGAAGGCGACCTTGCCCTTGGCGTGTTCACCTTGCCGAATGATGAGAACAGTTGGAAACCCAGATATCAGGAACTCTGGATGGCGAAGGAGGAGGAAGGCTGGATGATTCTTCCCGGGCTGCCTGTCCCTTTTGCTCATTCCATTGCTCCTGCTCTCGTGGAAGCCAGAGAGAAGATCTCGAAGCAATATCTTCAGGATCGCCCTGAATTTCAAAAAGCACATCTGACCTCATTGGTTCAGGCCCTGAAACTCGACAAGCCTGCTGGAGAAGCGCTTGATGAACCTGGCGCTCTTAGGCTCGTGAAGGAATGGCACAAGGTTGCAGGTCAAGGGACGATGGCGGATCTAACCAAGATATCAGCTGTGCGCTCTCTCCCGAAAGACCCGGATGCTTTCCTGCGTGATCTCGGATATCTTCGTGCTTCGGCTTCTGCTTCCAAGACGCCCAATGTGGTTTTGGGTTCCAAGGCTTCGGGCAGATTTCGTGGCGTTTCACTCGAGGTGGATGCGGGAGAGGGTATCGAGCCGGTCTACCCTCTGGCGATTGTGGTTCCGGTAGAGGGAGCCCATCGGGTTTTGACTGATATTGAGTTTCCATTGGAGACAAATCGGGGGCTCCGCATGCTCAATAAGAACCGCTTGAAAGGATTGACGAAGGAAATGAAAAAAGAAGACCTTGCCGCAATCGTTGAGTTGCGGGACTGGCATCAAAATCTCGCCCGGCCAGCCTGGGATCAGTGGAATCTCGACCATATCCCCAAGGCTAAATGAGTGATGTGTCGGAGATTGTCTCTCGTCTTGAGACCTCGGTTCAGTCGGTCATGCTCGGACAGGAAAAAGCGTTAAGACGCGTCCTGGCAACCATGATTGCGGGTGGCCATGTCTTGCTGGAGGATGTTCCTGGGACTGGGAAAACGACTCTTGCCAAGGCAATTGCGGCGTCGGTTGGTGGGACTGAATTTCAGCGGATCCAATTTACCCCGGATTTGTTGCCCTCGGATATTCTTGGGGTGAGCGTCTTGGATTCCCGCACCTCGAGCTTTGAGTTTCATCGAGGTCCCATCTTCAGTGATATTCTTCTCGCGGACGAGGTCAACCGGGCTTCGCCCCGCACCCAGAGCGCCTTGCTCGAAGCAATGGCTGAGAAGCAGGTGACGGTTGAGGGGACCCGCTATGATCTCGGGGAGTTGTTTTTCGTGATCGCCACGCAGAATCCGGTGGAGCTTCGCGGGACCTATCCGCTTCCTGAAGCTCAGATGGATCGCTTTGCGTATCAATGTTCCCTCGGGTACGTCACGGTTGAGCAGGAGATGGCGATCCTGAATGCCCAAGAAAAAGCCCACCCGCTTAGTCTGGTCAAACCTGTCGTGACTCGTGACGATCTCATCCGAGTGCGAGAGGCGGTTTCAAATGTTTCCATCACGCCCGCTCTCCAAGAATACCTTGTTCGATTGGTTGCCGCGACGCGTGGCCGTGCGGGAGTGAAGCTCGCCGCCAGTCCGCGAGCCTCGCTGAACCTTCTGCGAATTTCCCAAGCTCTCACCTTATTTGAAGGCCGCGATTTTGTCCTTCCTGAAACGATCCAGTCATTGGCTGCCGGAGTGATTGGTCATCGCCTCGTTCTGGAAGCCGATGCTCATTACGCCGGTCGTTCCGGGCAATCGGTTGTTGCTGAGATTGTGGCGGAACTGGCGGTGCCGGTTTAAGAGATTGCGAATTTTGCGACGGCGTAGATGCCGGCCGCCGCGATCGAAAGGCAGCTCAACCAGAGGCAGGTATCGAAAGCCTTGCTAGGTTTGAGTTCTTCAGGGAGCCAGCGGTATCGCATGACCAAGGCCGCGAAGACTACGATGAAGAGGATCAAGGTCGTCAAGGAACCACCGATGATGATCATCAGGCCGGGGGCTTTGAAGGTGAAGAAAAGGATGCTCCAGATGATGGGGAAGACGACCGAGAGGTAGGCAATTGATTTCTTCCGCTGAGCCTCAACTTCGAAGTTGATCCAGCCAAAGCGGCCAAAGGCATCTGAGAAAAGACGGGTCCACGCTGCCAGCGCGGCAAGGAGAGTTGAAAAAAGGACGACGAGCGCGCCGATGAGGAAGGCATTTTCGGCCCAAGGTCCGAGGGTGTCGGTATACATACGCGAGAGGACGGGGACGAGGTCCTCCTTTTCGGGAACCAAATCCTGACGTTCTAAAATGGCGGCTCCGAGCAGGTAAAAGAGGGCGGTGACCACGGTGTAACAGACCATCGAAAGGGCGGCGTCCAGTTGCATGACCCGGATCCAGCCCTTGGCGCGGGCGAACCAGGCTTCGCGATTTTCTGCTGGCTCCGGGCCGGTGAAAGAAGCGTAGCCTTTTTCAATGAGCCAGTAGTTGTAGGCAAGGATCTCATCGCCCCCGACGCCGGTGATGCTGAAAGCGCCGAGGGCGATTAAAAGGACGCCCGCCGGAAGCGCGAAGCCGAATCCCGAGGTGATTTCTTCCATCGAGATCGCAAAAGGAGTCCACTGCAGGGCCACGACTGAGAAGATGGTAAGGACCGTAAAAAGTCCGATCATAATGATGGACCACTTTTCGATGGGGCCGTAGATCCCTCGAAAGACGATGACCATCGCTCCGGTGCCCGCAACAAGCGTCCAGATGACATGGCTAAATTCACCGAAGCTCCAGAGTTCGGTGAAGACAAGCGCTACTCCGCCAATCACGCCACCTACTTGCAGGGTTTTAAGAGTTTGGATGACGAACCAACTCCAGACGGCCCAACCAGCTCGGCCAAATTTGGGTCCGGGGAGATCGTCGAGCGCCTGCATCGAGGTCTTTCCCGAGTAGATGGTGTAGCGTCCAAATTCGATCTGCACCGCCACCTTAACAAGGCAGGAAAAGAGAATGAGCCAGAGGCAGATAAAACCCACCTTCGCCCCGAAGAGGGTGGTGGCGATCAACTCGCCCGAGCCAACGATGGAGGCCGAAAGGACGAAGCCAGGGCCGAGGCGTTTCAAAGTGCCCATCACGTCGGTAGGCGGCTCCTGAATTTTGTCTGGAGTTCTCAGGTAGGGATTAGGCATCGCGGGAGCATGGATCGGATATGCGGTTAGGAGAACTCCGAAATCCCCGAATCTTACTGGCCCCCGGCTTGTTGGGAAGCCACGAAGCGCATGAATCTCGGCACCGGGTCTGGAAGGGGGAGGGATTCGAGTCCGCCGGATAGCGAAGTGATACTTTTGTAAATGGACCACGATCCTTCTTCAAGATGATGGGAGACCTCCATCACGAATTGCTCTCTCCAGTCAGCTTGCCACGCCAGAAAGGGGTAATTGAATGAAAGAACGGGAGCGGTTGCCTTGCAGATATTACGGACCGCGCGGATCACGCCGGTGTCGTTGCAGGTGATTAAAAGATCCCCATTGGTGGCGAGGTGGATGGCGCGGGGTTCGGCGATTCGATCGGGAATCCCGGTGCGCGGCTGATTGTCACCGGCCTTGATATTTCCGCTTCCAGCTCCATTCACGAAGAGGTGGATTCTCCGGTTGATGCCATTGTTCGCGGGCCCGTTATCGACCCACCAGACGTCTCCGCCTTTTTGGGTCGCTACGAAGAATGAACCGTCAGGGAGAACCGCGATCCCACGGACCCGGTCCAAGGAGACGGTGGTTGCCAGTGATCCGCTGGTCATGTTGCCGTTCGTCGTGCCATTTCCGGCAACGATCACGGGTGTTTGGCCGGGTTTGATCTGGAAAACCCGGTGATCTCCTGCACTTGTGACAAAGAGTGAGCCATCGGGACCGACATCAAGATTCCCCAGTCCCCGCGTTCCTGAATTGATTCCTGCCACGGTTGAAAATCCTTCTGCCTCGGTCCAACGCTTAACGTTTTGTTGGCTTCCCGAAACGAACTCACCGCAAAAGTAAATCTCATCGCCCGCCACCGAAGCGACCAAGCCGCGTCCCGCTCCAAATCCGGCAGGATAGGTGAAAAGAGTTTCCATCATGCCATCCCGATCGACTTGCCGGACTTTCCGATTGTCGGTATCCAAGATGAGGAAACTTCCATCGGCAAAGACGTAGAGCCCGTTTGGATTGGAGAGGGCTCCGTTGACTGCTGAGAGAGAACCATCTGCGGCATTCCCAGACGAATGAGTTCCGGCAACGGTGATCAGCTCCGACCCATCGGCGCTGACGCGCAGGACGCTATGCGATTGCTTATCGACGATGTAGACTCTTCCGAGGGCGTCTGTTCCACAGTCGTGTGGATTGGAAAGCTCTGTCAAGCGAGGATTGGCACCTTCAAACTGGGCTTGCCAAAAATTACGATCTTCCTGATCCCCAAGTCCCGCGATGGTCCGCAGGGTTGTATAGCGCTCCAGAACACTGAGTTCCGAGGCGGCGATTCCAAGAGTGAGGCTTAAGGACGCCCAAACGATCTTCCAAATCATTTTTCTGGTCTAAACAATTGAGTATTTGGCTGTCAATATTTTAGAGAGACAACCCAAAGAAACGGTGGGTCGCTTTCGCAAGATCCACGGTCCCAAATTTGTGCAGGAACTTTTGCGGCGCTTGAAGCCGTACGATATTCTTCCGTCTTAGAGGAAGAAGCGATCGTCCATGGGGTCTTTCCCGCGCGTGTGATCAGCTTCACCATTGGCGGCAAGGTGGACGAGGCAGTGGAAGACATCCTCGGGATCGCCGTCGATGGCGGTGGCGACTTCGATGGCGCTCTTATGCTCGGCGGTGAGATTTCCACGCACTTCATTGAGGAGATCAAGGAAGACGGTGGCGGCGGTCTTACCAGCTTCGACGCCGGGCTGATGGTAGGCGTTAATGTTCACCAGGGAGGCGTAGAAGGTGACGGTGCGCTCGAAGAGGGCGATGAGGTGGCCCAAGCTGCGCGCGTTCACTTTCTCGATGGAAATGAGGACTGAATGACGGCCGTTTTCGTAAAGAGCGCGGCGGGTTCCCCGCAGGAATCCCTGTAGGTAATCGGCGGAGGTGTTTTCGCCCTCGACCGTGATGGAGTCTCCTTTACGACCCCTGCGGACTTCGATGAAGGTGGCGAAGAAGTTGTGCAAACCATCGCGCAATTGCTGGATGTAGGCGTGTTGGTCGGTGGAGCCTTTGTTGCCGTAGACAGCGAGGCCTTGGTTGACTTCCTTGCCATCGAGGTCTTGGGCTTTGCCGAGCGACTCCATGATGAGCTGCTGGAGATACTTGGAGAAGAGGACGAGGGAATCCTTATAAGGAAGCACAACCATATCGCGGTCGCCCTTGCCATTTCCCTCGTGATGCCATGCGAGGGCGAGGCGCATTGCCGCGTTCTTTTTGACGTCAGTGGAGCGGGTCAGGTCGTCCATTTCCTTGGCGCCGGCCAGCATTTCTTCGAAGTCGATGTCTTGGATCGCCATCGGGACGAGGCCTACGGTCGAGAGGATGGAGGTGCGACCGCCGACCCAATCTTGCATGGGGAAGGTGGTGATGAACCCTTCTTCACGTGCGAATTTGTCGAGCTTGGATCCTTCGCCAGTGACGGCGATGGCATGTTTGGCGAAGTCGAGACCGGCTTCTTCGTAGGCGTCCTTTGCCTCAAGCATGCCGTTACGGGTCTCGGCCGTTCCGCCAGATTTAGAGATGACCACCGCGAGGGTTTTGGAAAGGTCGGATCCGATCTCGGCGAGGTCGCGGTCCATGCCGGCAGGATCGGTATTGTCGAAGAAGTAGGGCTTGATCTCATCGACTTGACCGAGGGCGTCATTGATGAGCTGGGGACCGAGAGCTGACCCGCCGATGCCGATGATGAGAATGTTTTTGAAAACGCCACCGGAGGGAGGCGCGATCTCGCCGGTGGGGATCATGGAAGCGAATTCCTTGATGGCGGCAATGGGCTCGGTGATCTGTTTGCGAATTTCTTCGCTCGGGGCGAGGTCGGGATTGCGCAACCAGTAGTGACCGACCATGCGTCCTTCATCGGGGTTTGCAATTTCTCCGGCTTCCAGCTTGGTGAGATCGGCGAAGGCTTTCTCGACCTTCGGCTGCATTTTTGCGGTGAAGTCGTCTGCGATATCCATGCGGGAGAGATCGAGGCTGAATCCCAACTTGGGGTAGCGAAGGACGGTTTCTGAATATTTTTCGAAGGTCATGGCTTAGTAGGTGAGGATAGATTGAACGTTGGGGTGGCCGAGGGCATCGCGGCCCTTGAGGTCGGCGAGTTCGATGAGAAAGGACACGCCAACGATATCGGCATCGAGGGCTTTGAGCAGCTTGATGGCGGCGGCAGCGGTGCCTCCGGTGGCGAGGAGATCGTCCACGAGGAGGATTTTCTCGCCCGGTTTTACGGCGTCGGCGTGGATTTCGACGACGTCTTCGCCGTATTCGAGACTATAAGCCATTTGGTGAGTGGTCCACGGGAGCTTTCCTTTTTTACGAACGGGAACGAAGCCCGCGTTGAGGTTTTGAGCGACTCCAGCGGCAAAGATGAAACCGCGGGCATCGATCCCGACGACTTTGTCGATTTGGGTGTCACCGGCGGTGGCGGCGAGGAGTGCGATGGAGGTTTGAAAGAGCGTGGCATCCCCGAGGATGGGCGTGATGTCTTTGAAAAGGATTCCCGGTTTCGGGAAATCGGGGACATCGCGAATCGCGGCGTCAAGGTCGGAGGCATTGGGCATGAGAGGAGTTTAAACAGAAATGCAGAGAGGGAAACCCCTTTGGGCAGGTTTTCCATGAATGAGAAGACGGAGATTCAATCCTTTCGCTGATGGAGGACTTTGAAAGCGCCGCCGGCTCCATCGTGGTCGTTGGATTTAAGAAAATTGGCTTGCGTGGTGAGTCCGACGGTTTCCAAGCCGAGAGCCTCGCCCCAACGGATGAGGTCGGGAAATGAGACGTCGAAGGTGAGGTCCTGTTTTCCGGGGTTTTGGTAGGCCTCAGGAGGGAGGAGACGCATGTGATGGGCATAGGCTCGTAGCGAGCCGAGCGGGCGGCGGTGGTAAATTTCCTCCGCGTCGCCTCCGTAATCGATGGTGAGGATCTCACCCTTTTTGAGATGGGAGAGGTCGCTTTGGAACCAGGTGTGAACCGATTCGGCGACTTCGAAACGTTGCGGGGGACTTTTGAAGAGGGAGGAGTCGGGGCGCTTGGTGGAGGCTTGCCAGGTTTCCTGCTTCGCTGAGTCGAGGAAGAGTTCTTCGAGATGTGAGTTGAAAATGCGGACCGGGAAAGCGTCGAAGAACTCGTTGGAAATGATGAGGGCCTGTCCACTCGTTTTTTCCAAGGCCCCTTTCAGGGTGGCGTGCCAGGTGCCTCTGTTTTTCTCTTGCTGACGTTTGGCCAGATGAGGAGAAATTTCGACGAAGTGGTAGTCGAGCCATCGTCGTCTGAAGAAGGCCAAGTTTTGACGGATATCTTTTGCAAGAGTTCCGTCTCCGGGGCCGAGTTCGATGACGGGCAGGGCGCATCCGCGGTGTTTCCAGGTTTCTTGAATCCACTCAGCGATGCGGCGAGCGAGTAATTTGGTGAGCTTTGGGGTCGTGGTGAAATCTCCGCGCGCGCCCAAGATGGGGCGGGGGGAGGTGTAGTAGCCGCGTGGTCCGTAGAGGGCTTCGGCCATGAAGTGGTCGAAACGGATCAGCTTGGCTGGCAAATTAGGCTCAGTGGATGAGGTCTTCACAACCCTTGATGTCGAGCTTGCCGGAGGCGAGGACCGGGATGCTCTCGACTGGGATGATCCTCTTGGGACACCAGAGGGAGGGAATTCCTTCGTCCATCAACTTGTAGCGGATATCGAGGGTTTCTTGTTCGAGAGCTGGTCCGGAGATGGTGGAGAGGAGGGCAATTGCTTCTCCCTTTTTCGCGTCGGGCACGCCGACGATCGCGATCTTGCGCTCAGTTTCGTTATCAAGGCCCATCACCTTGTTGACGGCGGCTTCTACGGTTTCGTGAGGAACCATCTCGCCCGCGATCTTGGAGAAGCGGGAAATGCGGCCTTCGATGTAGAGGAAGCCTTCATCATCGACGCGCCCAACGTCGCCAGACTTGAACCAGCCGTTTTCGTCGATGACTTTTTTGGTGAGTTCGGGCTCGTTGAGGTAGCCTTTGAAAATGTTAGCGCCCTTCATCCAGATAATGCCGGATTGGTCGAGGGTGGTGTCCTCATCGGTCGCGGGGTTGGTGATACGGATCGCCACTCCAGGAAGCGGGGGGCCCACGGAAGCAAAACGTTGTGAAGGAATCAGCGGTAAACCATCTCCGGGGTCGCGGAGGGGGAGGTTCACGGTTGCGGCGGGTGAGGTCTCGGTGAGGCCGTATCCTTCCATGGGGAGGATGCCAAATTTATCCTCGAAGGAGCGGGCAAGACTATCGGGTAGTTTTTCTGCTCCCGTGACCAGGATGCTGAGGGATTTGAGTTGCTCGGGGTCGACCCGGCGCATGTATCCGCGGAGGAAAGTGGGGGTGGAAAGGAGGAGGTTGACCTTGTGCTTTTCGATCAACTCGGCGAGGCGCTTGGTTTCCAGCGGAGTGGGGTAGGTGACGAGATCGAGGCCCTCGATGATGGGATACCAAAGGGTGACGGTGCTTCCGAAGGAGTGGAAAAGGGGGAGGCAGCCGAGGATCTTTGAGTCGGCGGGAAGGGCCAGTTGACGCCCGAATTGGCAGACATTGGCAAGGAGGTTGCGGTGGCTGAGCGGGACTCCTTTGGGCTCGCCGGAAGAGCCGGAGGTAAAGAGGAGGACCGCTTCTTCGTCGCCCTTTGTTTTACCGATGCCCAGAATTTTTATGAGAACCGAGGCGGGGAGGAATTTGGAAATGAGAACCCACTTGACGATCTTCTTTTTGATTTGAGGAAGGATGCGCTCAACGAAGAGGAGGTCGCGGTTGGGAGGCCAGGGGAAGTCCGGGACTTTGCGGACGAAGGGATCGGCGGTGATGAAGCGGTCGAGGTCAGCTTGGCGAATGGCCGAGCGGACGGCTTCGTGCGAAGCCGTGAAATTGATATTCACCGGGATTTTATTGGCAAAGAGAACGGCGAGGTTTGCGATCATGCCGCCTTTACCGGGGGGAAGAATGACGCCGACCCGTTTCTTTTTAGTGGCGAGTTTGATCTCTTTGGAAAAGGCGATGGCTGCGCCGAGGAGCTTTTCAAAAGGCAGTTCCGAGTCATCGGTCCCGTCAAAAAGAGTGTGGTTCGCGGAGTGGCGCTTGAGACCTTGGAGGAGGGTGACTGCGAGTGATCCGTCGAGGAAGTCGCGGCTGGAGAAGGCTTCTTCGGCGCAGAAGAGGAGGGCTTCGCGGTATCGGGCGGTGGTGGCTTGTCCTTTGGGGATGGCTTTTCCAAAGGTAAGAATGGCGGCTGGTAGCTTGGCGGGGTTTTCCACCGAGAGCATTGCCTCCTCGGGAATGGTGATTTCGAGGGGGGCGACGGGGAGGCCGAGTTGGCAGAGTGCCTTGAGGATATCCGCTGGGATTCGGCAGGGTGCGCCGGGACGGCAGGTGGCAAGGCCGGGGACGAAGATGAGGACACCATTGCCGGTAATCTTGGAAGCGAGATTTTCGCCCACTTCCGCGAGGGACCTGTCAGTCTTGGAGAAAGCGGCTCCGTCCAGTCCGCTGAGTTGCAGGTAGGATTGGAGATCGGGTTGGAGGGAGGAGGTCTCCTCAGCCAGCCAAGTGATCTTGCGACCCGACAGGGTGGATACGAGTTCGCTGGCTTGGGCGGCGTCGAGACGGCCCGGGATGATCAGGCAACCGTCTTTCGGCAGGCGGTCGAGGGTGCGGACTTCAATGGGGGTGCTCATTGTGAAAATTTGGCAGCGGTCGCTGCCGTAGGAGCAAAGCACGAAAACGGGGTTGCCAAAATGAAAAATGAGGGGCTGCGGAGCTTTCTGTCTTTCAGGGGGTCGGACGAATTGTTAGGAACGCGGGAACAAAATCCACTATGGAAAAATCAAACGCCGCCAAAGGGCGCTACTGGAAGGCTCAATTAAGATGCGTGGGGGTTTTGCTCTCCATTTGGTTTATCGTGTCCTTCGGGTGCGGAATTCTATTTCGGGACTGGCTGGATCAAAGCTTTCCGAGCGTGGGCTCGGCACCGTTTGGCTTCTGGATGGCCCAGCAGGGATCGATTATCTGCTTTGTCCTGATTTTAATCGGCTACGCGAAGTGGATGGCACGTATTGAGGATAAACTGGTAGATGATGAGGAGGAGATGAAATGAGCCAAGATCACTACAACTTTCTTTTTATCGGGATTTCGTTCGCTCTTTATATTGGCATCGCGATCCGCCAACGCGCAAGTTCGACTAAGGAATACTACACGGCCGGCGGTGGCGTTTCTCCCTTTGCGAATGGCATGGCGACGGCGGCGGACTGGATGAGTGCGGCGACCTTTATCTCGATGGCGGGCTTGCTCGCGACGAGTGGCTACGACGGTTCCCGCCTCCTGATGGGGTGGACGGGTGGTTTTGTTCTGCTGACGGTCCTGATGGTTCCGTTTTTGCGGAAATTTGGAAAGGCCACCGTTCCGGATTTTATTGGAGATCGATACTACTCGAAGACGGCTCGTCTCGTGGCCGTGATTTGCGCCATTTTCATCTGTCTTACCTATATTATGGGGCAGATGCGCGGGGTGGGAGTGGTTTTCTCCAACCTTTTCGAGATCGAAATTTCCACCGGAGTTTGGGTGGGAGGGGCGATCGTCTTCTTCTATGCGGGACTCGGTGGCATGAAGGGGATCACCTACACACAGGTCGCGCAATACTCCGTCATGGCTTTTGCCTATACCATCCCGGCGGTCTTGATCGCAATGGCGCTGACCAACAACTTCATCCCACAACTCGGATTCATCGGCGACTACACCGCTAACGGGGAGTCAGTGCCGTTCCTTGAAAAACTCAACAACATCAACTCCGAACTTGGTTTCGCCAACTATACCGACGGGTCTCTTACGAAGATCGATATGTTCTGCATCACGGCGGCACTGATGTGTGGCACGGCCGGACTACCGCACGTGATTGTGCGATTCTTCACCGTTAAAAATGTCAAAGCGGTCCGGACTTCTGCCTGCTGGACGCTTGGTTTCATCGCGGTGATTTACCTCACGGCTCCAACCATCGGTGGATTTGCGCGCGTGAACCTGATCGAAACGCTTCAAGACACTCCTCGCGAGGAAGCTCCGGCTTGGTTCGGGGACTTTGAAAAGACGGGCTACATGAGCTGGTCCGACAAGAACGGCGACGGGAAAATCCAGCACTTCGGACCGGAGCGCGAGAAGGGAGGGGACATGAACGAACTCACCTTCAAGCCCGACATCATGGTGATGGCAAATCCACACATGGGAGGACTCCCAAAGTGGGTCATTGCTCTTCTCATGGCGGGTTGTATTGCGGCGGCGCTTTCGACGGCGGCAGGGCTCTTGCTCGTTCTCTCGACCGCGATTTCGCACGACTTGATGAAGAAGATCATCAAGCCGGAGATCACGGATCGGGAAGAGATTAGATACGCCCGCCTGGCTTCGTTGGGAGCTTTGCTGGTGGCGATTTATTTTGGTATTAATCCGCCCTCGGCCTTCATCGCCAAAACGGTGGCTTTTGCCTTTGGGATGGCGGCCTCGTCGTTCTTTCCGACTCTGTTGATGGGGATCTTCTCTCGTCGCATGAATAAGGAAGGCGCAATTGCGGGAATGGTGGCTGGAATTGGATTCACGCTGAGCTACATCATCTACTTCCAGTTCGGAGGTGGCACCAAGGATCAGTATTTCTTCGGAATTTCACCGGAGGGAATCGGATTCCTAGGAATGCTCATTAACTTCGGAGTGGCTGCCATCGTGGCGGCCATCACCCCGGCACCGCCGAAGGAAGTGACTGATTTGATTGATAAGGTTAGGTATCCTGGGGGGGAGGAGACGGCGGCCTCGGATCATTAGAATGGGGCTTGGGCATTCCTGTCCGCTTTGGGGAATACGGAGCGTGGACATTCTGGTCCGCTCTGCGTGGCTTTGTGATTGGCGAGGGGGTGCGAGGGGCGCGGTGTGGTGGGGAGAGTGTCTTGCGAAGTGGAGATTATAGGGCTGCTAAGAGCGGACCGGAATGTCCACGCTCCATCACGTCTTCGACGCTTTACGCCGTTCCTCGCTTCGCGTCATTCGGCGACTACTCAGCCTTCTTCTTCGCGGCCTTCTTGGCTCCTTTTTTAGCGGCCTTTCTCGGGGCGAACTCGAAACCGATTTTGGCGGTGTCGGGGTCGAGGGTGAGGTGGGCTGCGAAGGCGCGTTTCGTCTTTTTGGAGATGAAGCCGGGAAGGAGAGGGGTCTTTCCTTTGGTGAGCATTTCCTCGACGTTCTCGGCAGTAAGTTCTTTTTGAAGGATCGTTTTGCCCAGGCGGAAGCCATCGGGGTTATCCTTGCTGATCATGTCGGGGACCATGAAGGCTTTCTCGGTCTCGTAGAGTTTCGCAGTCTTACCGTTGGTCAAGGTGACCTCTTTCAGGAGCTGGTCGTCGGTGAGGTCAGCAGCGGATTCGAGATCGGAATCGAAGACGAAGCCGGTTTTCCATTTGCCTTTCTTGCCGGTCTTGGAGACCGCTTGGGTGAGTTCCAAAGCGGCCTCGAAAGGACGGTTGAAGCGGGAGACGAAGCCGTCGCGGGGTTCGAGGAACTTGGTCGTTAACAGGGTGGTGGCTTCCTCTTCCTTGAGGAGACGCCCGGCGATGTATTTTGAGACGCGGAAGCCACAGTCGGGCTCGCGACACTCGTAGGTGGCGTCGGTTTGCTTGAGCTCGGTCGCTCCGCAGTTGGGGCAGATGCACTTGAGATCGTCGAAGGGCTTGGAAATGATTTCGTCGTAGTGGCTGCGCGCTTTTTGGACGACGCTTTCGGTGAACTTCTTAATCTCGTTCATGAAGGTATCACGAGCGAGTTCGCCTTTTTCCATACGGTGTAGTTTGGCCTCCCAGTCGCCTGTCATTTCAGGGCTGGTGAGGGGTTTGACGTCCATGTCCTGGAGGAGGTCGATGAGGCGAACTCCTTTTCCGGTGGTGATGAGTTCGCGACCGTCACGGGTGAGGTATTTTTGGCGCAGGAGTCCCTCGATCGTGGCGGCGCGGGTAGCAGGAGTGCCAAGGCCACGCTCGGACATCGCTTCGCGGAGTTCATCGTCGTCGATGAGTTTTCCGGCTCCTTCCATGGCGGAGAGGAGGGTGGATTCAGTGTAGCGGGCGGGAGGATTGGTTTCCTTTTCGAGCATCTCGATGTTGATGGCATCGGCGTCTTCGCCTTCTTGCACGATGCAGAGGTCGTCTTTGCCCGCGCCGACGCCGGGCTTGCGGCCATAGACGCCAAGCCAGCCGGGGACGACGAGGATTTTACCGTCGGTGCGGAAGGTGTCTTTTTCGGACCCGTGGTCGATTGTGGTGACGCGTTTGGTGACCTCGAACTCGGCGTGGGGGAAGAAGACGGCGAGGAAGCGCTTTAAGATCATATCGTAAAGCTTGGCGGCGGCGTCATCGAGTTTGACGACGCGTCCGGTGGGAATGATGGCGAAGTGATCGGAGACCTTTTCGGTATTAAAGATGCGCTTTTGCATCTTAAGGCGGTCGTTTTTGATGGCGTCTTTGGCCCAGTCTGCGAGGTCGGAAGATGACTGGGCGAGGTCGGCGACGACCTGCTTGACGTTGGCCATGTAGTCCTCGGGGAGGTAGCGGGAATCGGTTCGAGGGTAGGTGATCATCTTGTGACGCTCATAAAGCGTCTGGGCGAGACCGAGGGTGTTTTTTGCGGTGAAGGGTGCTTCCCGCTGGAGGGTGGTGAGGTCGTAAAGTTGCGGTGCGATTTGCTTGGTGGGCTTTTTATTCTCGGTCACGACGCCGGTTTTTCCTTGGCAACGATCGGTGATGAGTTTGGCTCGCTCCTTGTCCCAGATCCGCTCGGCGCGACCGTGAGGGTTGGTTTCGTCTTTCTTAAAAGCGAGATCGACCCATTTGGAATCGTATTCGCCGGCGGTGACGCCGAAGGTGCCGTGGACTTCGGCATATTCGGTGGAGGTGAAGGCTTGGATTTCCTTTTCGCGCTTGGAGAGGATGGCGAGGGTGGGGGTCTGGACGCGGCCGGCCGCGGTGATGTTAAAACCACCGTGGCGGGAGCGGAAGCAGGTGAGGGCGCGGGTTGAGTTGAGGCCGACGAGCCAGTCGGACTCGGAGCGGCACTTGGCAGCATCGGCGAGATTGGACATATCTTTCCCTTCGCGAAGTGAATCCCAGGCGAGTTGAATCGCGCCGGTGGTCATGGACTGCATCCAGAGGCGTTTCACGGGCTTGTCGACCTTCCCGTATTCCATGATGTATTGGAAGATGAGTTCACCTTCGCGGCCCGCATCACAGGCGTTCACGATTTCGGTGACGTCCTTTTTCCGAGCGAGCGAGAGGACGTGTTTGAGGCGGCCCTCGGTTTGTTCGATGGGCTGGAGGGCGAATTCTGAGGGGATGGCTGGGAGGACATCGAACTTCCAAGGGAGGTTCTTGCCGTTTGGTCCGGTGGGCATCTTGAGCTCGATGAGGTGACCGACCGCGGAGGTGATCATGGCCTTGTCGCTCTCAAAATACTGGGCATCGCGGGACTTTCCCTTCTTCTCGAACTTGCCGAGAGTTTTGGCGAGGGCTTTGGAGAGATCCGTGGCGACGGAGGGCTTCTCGGCGATGATGAGGATCTTGGGCACGAGGCGGACTTAGGGTGATATTGGGGGGGATGGGAAGGAATTTCTTTTGGGTGGGGGGATTCAGTAGAAAAAAATCACTCTGCGTCTGCTCGTTCGGCCTGTTTTATTCGAAGGCGGAAAAAATGACAATTTTGAGCGAGTTGGCCAAGAATTTGATAGCGATCTGTGGCGATGTGAGAGTCATCGGGTGCAAGACTACTGAGGAAGAAAAGGTCTTTGTGGTAGGTATTCCAAGTGATTTGGTCGTGGGAGGTTTCGATCATGATCTCAGTGTCAGGAGCCAAGAGGTTGTGAGGGAAACTGAAGATGAGATGCCCTTCTTGATTCCAGGTGATTTCGAGAGGGACTGAGTTCGGCCGGCGAGGGTTCGTGCCGAGTGAATATTCCATAAGGTCGGTGAGGGCGTCGCCATCGAAGTCTCCTGAATCGAGGTTGGGAAGGTTTTGTGATTGTCGCCAGGTGGGGTAGCTGAAGTCGCCGGCTTCGAAAAGAACCGTGATGGGGGTGGTCACAAACTCTTCCCCATCGACTGCGTATTCGCTCAAGACGAGATTGTAGTTGAGACGGTCGCCTGAGGAGACGTTTTCGGGAGTATGGCAGACCGATCTGTTTGCGTTCGGAGACAGCACCTCACCATTGACGTGAATTCTTTCCAAAGAAAGGTGGCCATTTTTTCTCCAGTTGAGGGATACTTCTTCACCAGGCGCGTAGACTCTACGGTCGCTAGAAAAATTGCGGACCTTAGGGAGCAACGCGCCACCGCGTGCGTTGGACTTGAAATTTGAGAATTTTTCTTGGAATTCAAGATACCAGCGCGGAGAGAATTCCTGGTCAAGTGGCATGCTAAGTTGGGCTTCCCCAGTTCTTCCTTGGAGAAGGAGGGGTGGGCTCGAGTAGTTGGGCTTGAACAAAAAAGAGATGTCGCGTGAGAATTCCCAGCGAAAAGTGAGAGAGTCTCCTGGTTCCGCATATTTGGGGGTGATGGTTGCTGAGATGACGTAAAAGTTTTCGGTGCCAGGTGTTCCGTTTACTCGCGACTCGGTTGAGCTGATAGTATTGTCGTCTGAGAATGGCAGAAAGGGACTTAATCGTTGCACGTTTGGTCCGAAATATCGGTAAGAGGAGGGAGGCTCCATTTGGTCGATCGTTCGACCAAATGGATCAAGAAGACTGAGGAAGTTGTCAGTTAGCCCAAAATTAGCCGAGTATGGCTGAGAAAAAATTGCAACGATGGGGAGGTTTTGAGACCACCGGCCCATTAAATCTTCTCTATGATAGTAGCCGATGACGCCGAACCCGCCAGCGGGGAGGGCATTAAGGTTGTCCCTTCCTAGGTCTGCGATGGCCCTCCCTAAAACTTGGAAGCCAGAGAGGTCTTGAGGGGTGTCGCCATGGTTAAGGATTTCTACATATTGTTGATCGGGGAGTAGTTGCTCTCCTGAAAATTCGTAATGGGCTTCATTGATGACAAGGTGGGCCGCTTTTCCAGCGAGGGCGGGATTGATGAGGTCAATCGAAAATTCCTCGGAGATTTTCCCCTCGGGGTTCGACAAGGTCAGATTGATTTTGTGCTCTGAAACATCAGGGGTAAATCGCCAAGCAGTGAGGGCGAGATCATCCGCCCTCCCATTTATTGTCGTGGCCAGAACATTGGGTCCTGATTCGAAATAGCTCAGGGGGATTTCGATTTCATGCGATTCACGAGCTCGGTCGTAGTTAATCGTGTTGTTTTTAATAAGGTGTCCATTAAGGAAGATTTCGGAGGCGTGAAACCGAGTCCGAATCGTGCAGCTCAGGAGTTCGTCAGGATTGCTAACTTCGAAAGTGATACGGAGGGGCGGTTGATTATTCGATGATTGAGGGAGCTTGATCTCGTTCCAGGAGTTGTCGTCGAATGGGTGGACTAGCCAGGCTTGGTCTTCTTGAGAATGGGTCGTCCTCCAAGTGCTCTGTAGGGGGATTAAGGTTTCATTGAAGGGCGTGTATAGGAGTGGGAATTGTGAACGATCGCCGAACCCGTCGTTCAGGTTCAGGTTGACGGAAGATCCAAAATGCTCGTTCCAAGAATCTAGCCAAATGATCGTCTTGCCACCCTGCACGATTCGTTGGGGCTTGAATTCCAAGGTTCGAAAAGAGGGTTTTACTCTGACCGTAACTTGCGTGATGGCGGTGGACCAATTGTTCTCGGCTCGGAACTCATAGGTGGTAGTGGTCTTGGGGTTGAACTCGATTGTTCCAGCGCCATCGCCAGCGTGAAGACGGTAGGTGAATGCAACTTCGGGAGGCGAACCGTGGGCTGAGTAGATGGTCATCCGATTGGCGTCTGCACCGCTCCAACTCAAAGTGATGTTTTCTCCAAGGTCTATTTCTTCAGTCGATCCAGAGAAACTCTCGATAGTGGCAATTCTGATGGGAATGGAATTTGAGGCTCCGGGAGTTGGGGTTTCGAGGAGGGAAAACGTAGGCGGGTTTTCGGTTTGCGTTCGTCCAAAGGGCTGGCCGTCTTGAAGCGGGGGAAAGCCATCGGGAAAAGAACTCACTACCGATTCGCCGTCGGGAGCGGTGATCGTCAAGGTCTCGCCTTGGTTGCTGCTGAGTTTAAAGCTGGTGTGGGCTTGCCCTGCGGTCATGCCATCTTCCCCTGAGGCGAAGACGATGAGGTATCCATTTGCCGGAACGATGAGATCTTCCGGGAATTGCCACTTGGTGGGATTGGTCTCGTCGTCGGAAAGGTGATAGTCCTTGAGGTTGAACGCGGAATCGTCGGGATTGTGAATTTCGATCCAGTCTGGGTATTCTCCTGCGGCGTCAGGGTGGCTCAGGTTCTTGGCAACGACTTCATTGAGAATTGCAGCTGCGCTGGCGAGTGTTGAGACGAGCCCACTGAATGTCAAAAGTCGTATCGCGTTTTGGGAATTCACCTTCGTAAGGTATGTGGTTTTCGCCAAAATGGACACTCGGAAAATCGATGAGGGAGGCTTTCAGGAGGATGAGGGCCAGAAGTGATGAAGGAAAAGGAGTGGACCCTGAAGAGGGGCGGGGATGGGCCCTTCTCCGTTGCAGAGGGGGGCAAAGTTGTGGCACGAAGACGCTTTTGGGGAAGGAGGAGGCGTGCTGGCTATCATCAAGGTTTTGGATACGAGATGGACTTGGGGTGGGAAGGGAAGGCTGGGATATTTTTCGGAGTGGGAAGATATTCAATAAACGATTCAGGATGCGGGGTGATCTTGGAGGAGGACGCCTTTAGGGCGATGCTATGGAGTGTGGACATTCTTGTCCGCTGCGGACGATAGGTGTGCAGGAAAGGTTTTTGACACTGTGGGGACGGGTTGGGGCACGATCTTCTTATCGGTTGCGGTGGATGATAGAGTCGCTAAGAGCGGACAGGAATGTCCACGCTCCATATTGGACTGGCGTCCGTGACGTTGCGGGGCGAGATGGAAGTTCCAAGGTGTCAAATTACCTTTCGGAGTCTTCGGTAGCCTGATCGAACGAGAAGCGATCCGATGAGGAATTGGGTCGAAGTGATGATCCAGAAAATCAGCGGGGTGGGGCCTTTTGCGCTGGGGTTTTTGGAGGCTTGGGCGAGTTGGGACATGAGGACGATTTCGGGGAAGTGGGGAGCGTGCTTTCGGTTTCCGATGAGGGAGGGGATGATGAGGCGGCCGGTGGGGAGGGGGAAGGAGGTGGCGAGGAATTGTATGCCGAGGGCTCCGGCGCGCTTGTGGTCACCGTAGGTGCGAGCGACGCCGAGTCCGAGTCCGGTGGCGGCTCTGCCGAAGTGGAAGAGGACGGGGCCGGAGTCGGGATCGAAGTAGAAGGCGTCCCTACCGTGGTCGGAAGCGAATTCCCGCCAGCCTCTGGCAAGGTGGCCTTCTTCCCAAAAACGTCCGGTGGATTCTTGGTAAAGTTTCGCGGCGAGGGCGGGGTCGATTTCGTGGATGTAAGGGAGGGCGAAGCCGTTGGTGCAGCCACGTGTGCTGGTGCTGGCTTGACCGGTTTCGGAGGAGGCGGTGTAGGGTGGGAGCTTGTTGCCGGAAACCTGCATGAGGCGGGCGAGAGCATGACGGGCCCATTCCGAGCGATCTTCGCCGAGACTTGCGGCGGAGGCTTTGATCATGGCGATGGCGGCGATGACATCGGCGGGGAAGCATTGATGCGGGTAGTCGTCGATGAGTCCGTGAGGGGAGGTGTCGAGATCGGTGATCATGTCTGCCATGAGGGTTCTCATGAACGGGAAGTTTTCCTCGCTCCCGGTGAGTTCGTGGTGGGCGCTCAGGCCTCCGAGGACGAGCATGCGGTAGAAGCAGTTTGGGGATTTGAGGTAGTCCGGGCCCCAGTAGGTTTTTACCCAGTGAGCGTGATTTTCATCAAGGAGGAGGCGGGCGCTGGCTTCAATGGTGTTGCGTCCTGCTTCTTTTGGGGAGGTGGCTGCGAGGGCGTGATCGGGTTCCCATTGGCGTTGGAGTTTTTCGGTGGCTCGAAGGTAGAAAAAGGCTCCGTAGAGGGGCCATTCGGTGGCTTCGATTTGACTGACTTCGAGGGTGGTGGCGATGTTGGAGGCGATGCGTTCGTCGATGTAATCGGGGAGGCGGTTCGAGAGAGAGTGATGCATGCGGAAGGCCATTTTAGTGGGGCCGCCGGTGCGCAGTCCGGGATCGGTGGCGAGAGCCCAGCCGGTGTGAAGAGCGGGGTAGAGTCCGAGGAGGAGTCCGATGATGATGAGGGTGATCGCGAAGGTGGATCGGAGGAGGCGTTTCATTCAATAGGTGAGACAGCTGGCTGGAGGATTTGTTGAAACTTCGATTGGATCGCTCTTTTAGGACGAGGAGGGGGCTTGTTTGGGGGCGGGGAACGGGCTGGAATACCCAAGGGGCACGCCGAGTCCATGCTCCATATGGGACTGACGTCCTTTTAGCGCCGGCGGGTGAAGCGTTGGCCGGGTTGGGATTGGATGAGATTTCTGAGTTCCAGCTTCATGAGGATGACGGAGATTTTGTGGGTGGGGAGTTGGGTGGTGGTGACGATTTCGTCGATCGATTGGTCGTCGCGGTCGAGGGCTTTTAGGACGGCGTTTTCTTCGCTGGAGAGGTCGAGGTAGGTTTCGGCGGGGCGGGGTTCTTCGTCTTTTGGGGTGGAGAAATTGAGGTGGGTGAAGTCGTCGAGGATTTGGGAGCCGTCGGTGACGAGGGTGGCTCCGTCGCGGATGAGGTCGTGGCAGCCGGCGGAGGTGGGGCGGTCGATGGGACCGGGGATGGCGTAGATTTGGCGGCCGGCTTCGTTCGCCATGTTGGCGGTGATGAGGGAGCCGGAGCGGCTGGGGCATTCGACGACGAGGAGGGCGCGGGACCAGTTTGCGACGATGCGGTTTCTTTGCGGGAAGGTTTGTCGGTCGGGGGGAGTTTTTAGGGGGAATTCGGAGATGATGGCGCCGTGGCCCTCTGCGATTTTTTCGGCGAGGGCGAGGTTTTCGGGCGGGTAGACTTGCATGAGGCCGGAGCCGAGGACTCCGATGGTGCGGCCTTTTGCGGCGACGGCTCCTTCGTGCGCGGCGGTGTCGATGCCGCGGGCGAGGCCGGAGATGACGGTGAGTCCGGCGCCGGCGAGTTGGAAGGCGAACTTGCGGGCGGCTTCGCGGCCGTAGTGGGTGAGTTTACGTGAGCCAACGATGCCGATGGAGTGAATGTCGCGTTCTTCGAGTTTTCCCCAGACGTAGAGGATGACGGGGGCGTCATAACAATCGCGGAGGGCGGCGGGGTAGTCTTCGTCTTGTTGGGTGAGGATTTGGATGTTGCGTTCTTTGGCGAGTTTGAGTTCGGAGGATGGATCGGTGTGGTTTTCCCAGTCGGCGATGACTTTTGCGATCTCGGGACCGATGCCTTGGACTTGTTGGAGGGTGGTGTTGGGTTGCTTGAGGGCGTTGGCGGCGGAGCCGAAGCGCGCGATGAGGCTGCGGATTTTGACGGGGCCGGTTTTGGGGAGTTGGTTGAGGGCGATGAGGGCTTCGGCTTCGGTCATGGATAGGCTTAGGATGAAGATTTGAGGGGGCTTGGTTGGGGAGGTTTTTTCAACCACGAAATACACGAAAAATGCGAAACTTGGTTGAGGGGGGCTGCTACTTGATGCTGGGTTTGTATTGGGCGAGCTGTTGGGGGAAGGAGCAGTCGGCGCAGTCGGAGAGGTCTTCGAGGCAGAAGTCTTGGTAGACTTGGAGGAGGGCTTGGTGTTGCCAGGCGAATTTGAGGTGGGGCTTGGCGAGGGTGAGGGAGCCGAAGAGGCGTTCGCAGCAGCGCTTTACTTTTTGGTTGGGTGCGGTGGCGCGGACTTTGGCGAAGGCCTCCCAATTTTCGAGATTGAGCGGGTAGAGGGTGTTGATGAGGAATTCCTCCAGGCGGGATTTTCCGAGGAGCTTGATGGGCTTTTCGGTACGCTTGGATTGGAGGGTGTGGTGGTGATCCCAGAAGGGTTCGCTGAGTTCGGAGAGGGCTTTGGCGAATTTAGTGAAGGGTGGATCTTGGCGGGCGAGGGTGGCGAGGGAGTTCCATTGGGCGGCGGCTGCGGCGAGGGCGGCGAGGCGGCGTTGGGGGTGGTTGCCGGGGCGGGTGTTTTCATTGGGGGGGGGGGGGGGGGGGGGGGGGGGGGGGGGGTTGGGGGGGGTTGGCGGGGGGGGGGGGCGGGGGTGGACCAGGCGGGGGTGCGTTCGGCTGGGAATTCGTAATCGAGGCGGTGTTTCCACCAGCGGGTCCAGAGATCTTCGAGCCACTCTTGGGAGTCGGGTGGGGCCGTTTCGTGGAGGGTGGGGGAGAGAAATCCGGCGGTGCCGAAGAGGATGGCTTCGCGGTCTTCGGGAGTATGATGGTTGAGCCTTTTGATGGGGAGACGTTGCGCGAGGAGGCGCATGGGAAGTCGGTTGGCGGAGAAACCGAGGGCATCGGCGAGCGATTCCCAGAGGGCTTGTGAAAAGTTGTGGAGCTTGGCAGTTTGTTCGAAGCGGGTCGCTTTGAGGCGGGCGCGGTGGAGGGCGGATTCTTTGAGGAGGGCTGAGACATCGCACTCGGGCATGTCGGCGAGCGGGCGGAGGCAGAGACCGGGGCGGGCGAGGGCTTGCGTGAGGCGTGGGCGGCCGAGGGCAGCGTTGACTTCTTGGGGGGAGAGGGTGATGCGCGGGACGTCGCGGTGATTTGAGGTGCGCGTGAAGTAGGTGGGACCGGTGTCGGAGAGGACGATGTGGAGGATGACGTCGTTAAAAAATTTACTTTGGTTGTGGCCGTGGAGTTCCCAGTTTCGTGAGTCGAGGTCGAGTTCGATGGGCCCGTGGTGGGTTTTGCCATCGATCTCGACGGTGGCGTTTACGAAGTCGGGACCGGCACCGCGGTTCCATTCACCGGGGGAAATGATGATGATTTTTTGGTCGTGGTTGGCGAGGTGTTCGCGGGGGAAGTGGCCGGCGAACCAGCGGGACTGGATCTCGATTTCATCAAAGGCCGGAGGGGTGGCGCTCGCGGTGAGAACGGGAGCTTCCGCGGCGGTGACTTCGAGGAGGTGCTGGTAGGTCATTGTTACTTATTGCGCTTGGTGGCGGGAGGGGCGGGGGGATCGAGGATGGTGAGGAGTCCGTCGATGGCAATCGCTTCGGGGAGTTTTTTAAATTCAGTTTTGGCTTGTCTCAGAATCTTGATGGCGTCGCTGGTGTTGCTTTGGCGGCGCAGGAGTTCGACAAGGTTGAGTGATTGGCGGAGTTGGTCGCTTGGCTCGGTGAAGAGTTGCTGGGCGCGGGCGAAGGCTTTGGCGGCTTCTTCGTAATTTGCGAGTTCGAGGGAGCGGAAGCCGTTCATTTCGTAAACGGTTCCGTTTTTGGTTTTGTCGGCGACTCTGAGGAGCTCGGTAGTGCGTTTTTCAGCGTCGGGGAATTTGGTCTGGGCGTAGCGGATGAGCTTGAAATCGCGGTCCACCTTCATGGTTTCTTTGGCGACGGAGGTGTTTTTGAAAGGGCGGTAGAGGGGGTCGCCAATGACGATGTTTTGCCATGAAAGGACGTTCATGGACATGTAGCCGGCCTCGATGAGGGAGTAGCCTTTGGTGAGACGGTCGTAGAAAATATTGAAGTGATGACTGAGCTGTAGATAGGGCTCCCAGGTATTGCCGAGGGTGGCGGCCGCTCCGCGGTCGAGGAGGGCGGCGCTCCAGTTTTTGGTAGGATCGATGAGCTGCTGGGCGCTCATGGAATGGAGGTGGACGGCGACGGCTCCCTTTTTGAATTTGAAGGAGTCGTTGAGGAAGGGGCCGTTACGGTGGAAGGCATACCAGCCGAAATAAATGGCGGCGTCATTCATGGGGTAATTGGTGACCAGGGTGTTGGTCATGCGGTCGGTGATGGTGGGGTGACCGGCGGCGATGCTGGCCTTGGCGATCTCATCGAGCCACTTGTCGCCGATGGCAAAGCCGCCTCCTTTTTTCGAGAAGTCGAGGTAAGTGCGGCCCCAGAGTCCGTCTTTTTCGACGTCGAGGGAGTCGAGGACCATGACCTTGCACTGTTGGTAGCTTTTGGCGTCGAGACGACCGACCATCATGTAGAATTTGGCGGGGTTCTGTGATTCTGAGAGGTCTTTGTTAAAGTAGGGGTTGGGGATGTAGCTGCCGATGGGGTAGCTGGCGACGCCCATGAGGCTGAGTTCGGAGTCGAGGGCGGCTTCGTTGTTGATGTTGAATTGACGGGTTTCTTCAGTCTCGCCTTCAGGAAGGGGGGAGCGGCTGATGCGCAGCGGCATGCCTTTCATGAGGGCGATACAGCGGATTCTTGCTTGGACAGGGAGGGTGATTCCATTGGCGTCCTTCCCTATGATCCACCACTTTTCGGAGGTGAACTTGGCGACCAAGGGTTGGCGGATTGTTTTTTCGAAAGTATCGCGGTCGATGGTGGCTTTTTCAGTGGTAGGGATACCGACGACTTGGTTGGCGGGGATGCGGCGATTGAGGGCGTAGAACTCAGCGAGGTCTTTGGATTGGGGGTCGTTGGAATTATAGACGACGACGACTTGGCCCGGAAGAAGGGGCGTCGAAATTCCCAAGACGGGGAGGCAAAGGAGGGCGCTAAGGAAAAGGCGGAGGATCATGGTTTTAGAAGGTAAGGCTGAGGCCATCGTATGCGAGGGAAACTTGAGGGGGAAGTGAGGCGTTTGTCTCCTCCCAGGGGAGTTCGTGGGAGAGGTGGGTGAGGTAGGTGTGCTTGGGTTTGAGGAGCGCGATTGTCGCCAGGGACTCCTTGACAGTCATGTGAGTGTGATGCTCTTCGTGGCGGAGAGCATCGATGATGAGGATGTCGAGGTTCTCTAGAAGTGCGAGGGAAGCTGCGGGGATGATTTTGACATCGGGGATGTAGGCGATGGAGCCGATGGTCGGGTGGTCGAAGCGAAATCCGTGGGTCCGGACCTTACCGTGAAGGACTTCGATGGGGGTGATGTGGAGTCCCTTGAAGTTGAAGGGGCCTTCAAAGGGGCGTGCTTCGGGACGAATGTATCCGGGCTGGTGGTCTTCGAGCGGGAAAGCCCAGGGATACATGCGCTGAAGTCCGGCCAAGGTTTCTTTTGAACCGTAGAGGGGGAGGGGATCGTCGCGATGCCAGCAGAAGGCGCGGAGTTCATCAAAGCCCGCGACGTGATCGAGGTGTTCATGAGTGTAGAGGACGGCATCGACCGCCGTGATTTTTTCCCGAAGGGCCTGATGTCGGAGGTCGGGGCCGCTATCGACGAGTAGGCGTCCCCAGGGGCCTTCGAAAAAAACCGAGCTTCGCGAACGGGTGTCGTGGGGGGCTTCCGAGGTGCAAGTGGGACACGGGCAACCGATGACGGGCACCCCGACGGAGGTCGCGGTGCCAAGAAAAAGAAAGCGGCATTGAGATCCTTCGTTACTCATCGTTGCATCGGCGAGCGAGACTTGCATAATCCCCCTGTCACCGCAAAACCTGAATGCTTACCCTCTTAAAGATACGAAATCTCGCCTTGGTTGATCGACTCGAATGGGACCTTGGAGGAGGTCTGGTGGGGGTGACCGGGGAGACGGGTGCCGGTAAGTCGGTCATCGTGGGGGCGCTCAAGTTGATTCTCGGTGAGCGCGCTGGGAAGGGGCTGATTCGGACGGGGGAAGATCAATGCACCGTCGAAGCGATTTTTAATCTCAAGGATGCCTCGGCGATCAATGCGATTCTTGATGAAGTGGGACTGGATCTTTGTGAGGAGAATGAACTTATTGTTCGTCGAGTGGTGGGGACGACTTCTAATAAACAATTCGTGAACAATGGGGCGGCCACTCTGGGAGTTTTGAAACGGATTGGTCAGCACTTGGTCGATCTTCATGGTCCGCACGATCACCAATCACTTCTTTCGCCGGAGCGTCAGCTTGCTTTATTGGATGCTTATAGCGTGGCAGGGGCCGACGTGGCGACCTATCGCTCGAAGTGGGCAACATGGCGTGAGGCTGCCGACGAATACGAAACGGCGCGCGCGCAGCGTGAGATTGGCAATCAGGAAAAAGAACTCCTGCGTTTTCAAGTTGAGGAGATCGATGCGGCGGACATTAAAGCGGGGGAAGAGGAGGATTTGGAAGAACGCTATCGGCGCACTAGCAATGCCAGTCGACTTGGTGAGTTGGCTGGGAAGGCGGCGGGGCTTTTGAGTGAAACGATCTCGCCGGGGCTGGAAGATTTACAGAGGGCAACCTCCGAGCTTCGGAAAATCGATCCGGCGGTTTCGGATCTGGCCGAAGAGGTCGAGGGCGCGGCGGTTCAGATGCAGGAACTCGAACGCAGCGTGGTGGAATATCTCGACGAGCTGGAAATCGATCCATCCGAAGTGCAAGAGGTGGAGGAACGCTTTAATTTGGTGGAGACTTTGAAGCGGAAATATGGACCTACTTTGCAGGATGCCTTGGATCATGCCGAGGAGGCGCGGCTGCGTCTGGAGGGATCTGATAACCGTGAAGAATATCTTGGGAGGTTGAAGCAGGGGGTGGATGAGGCTCTTAAAAAAGTTCGCACAGCAGCCCGGAAGATTAGTAGCAAGCGCAAAAAACACGCCCCTGCCCTCGCCGCGGAAGTACGCTCGCATCTGATCGATCTTGGCTTCAGGCAGGCCGAGTTTGAGGTGCAACTTTCACCGCGTGAAGAACCGGGCGCGTATGGTTTAGAGAATGTGGAATACCTCTTTGGGCCCAATCCGGGTGAGCCTCTCAAGCCACTCCGTCAGGTTGCTTCGAGCGGGGAAATTTCCCGCGTGATGCTGGCGGTGAAAAATGCGCTCGCTGATCAGGACTCCACGCCGCTGATGGTCTTCGATGAGATCGATGCCAATGTTGGCGGAGAGATCGCACGGGCGGTCGGCGAGAAAATGGCAAGCTTAGGCGAGCGGCATCAAGTGGTTGCGATCACGCACTTCCCGCAAGTGGCGGCGGTGGCGCATCAGCATTTCCTGGTGGAGAAGCGGGTCGAAGGTGGACGCTCGCTTTCGTCGCTCACCGAGGTGACCGGTGAAGCTCGCATTGATGAACTGGTCCGCATGCTCGGAGGCGGTGGCAAGCAGGCCCGTGAGATGGCGAAGTCGCTCTTAAAGTGAGCTCTGTCACTTTATTCCGGCCGCACGATTTCCAGTCGATAGAAGGCGCGGCCAGTGGTCAGCGGGGTTTCGTCTTTGAGTTCCAGCGGCGAATCCCCGGAGGAGGCGACGAAGTCAGCGGTGGTGTCGGAGTCGGCAATGACGTTGCTGAAATTGAGGAGGTCGCTTGAACGGGTGATTCTCAGCCGAAACTCGGAGTCGCGATAGCTGAGGGCGAAAGAGGGAACGCCCGTGGTGGTATCAAAATTGGCAAGACTGAGATTGCTGGCACCTGTGTTGTCTGGAACACGAGGGTCGGTGCCGATGACGAGTTCCTCAATTGTATTGAGGCCGTCGCCATCTGAATCGAGTGCAAAAAGAAGATCGAATTCGTCCTTTGGGGTTTGGTGTTCCACCGCTCCAATGTCGGGTGCGGAGGTTCCGTCGCCATTACCATCGGCGAGACGGCTGAAGCCTCTTTGATCTGAGGTCATGGATTCAGTAGAGGTGGCTGAATCGAGGGCAGGAGAGTTGAGAAGAGGGGGCATGGTGTAGGTTGGTCCTCCGTAATCGCCAAGCGGTCGAAGGAGCACGGGGAAGTCTGATGTGAGAAGATTGGAGCCTTCTTCTGTGATACTTCCCTCGACGTCAGAGGTCGCGGAGCCCACGTTTGCGGAGACGATAGTATTGGTGAGATTGGCGGTTCCGGAGTTGTGAATCCCGCCGCCTTTTCCTACTTTTCCGGGGTCGCCGGAGCGGTCCACTTCGTCCGATTCAAATCCGCCAAGCCCTCCTTGGTTGGTTTGATTTCCGGTCAGAGTGCAGTGTGTGAGATTTAAGGAACTGCCTGAGGAGTTTGCGATGGCTCCGCCATCGCCGCCGTGACCACCGTTGGCACCATTTTGTAGATTTGCGTTCCCGCCGTCGCCGCCGGTGCCGGATTGGTTGGCCATCAAAGTGCAGTTGCGGAGAGTTAGGATTCCTTTATTTGCGATGGCTCCGCCAATCCCACCAGAGCCACCTGTTCCTCCATTTCCGCCAAAGTTGACGCCATCGCCTCCCCGGCGGCCACTGCCGGCTTGGTTTCCTGAGAAGGTGCAAGCTGTCACGGTGAGAATTCCACTGCTGGAATTGGCGATGGCGCCGCCGTTTCCACCTGCTCCACCCCGGCTGCCGAAGCCGAAACCTCCTTCGCCGTTTCCACCGATTCCTCCGTCACCGCCGCTATTGTTGAAAAAAGTACAGTCGGTCAGGGTAAGGTCGCGAGTGTTGAGGATCGCTCCTCCAAACCCGCCGACTCCTCCTCTGCCAAAGCCTCCGTTTCCGCCGTCGCCGCCTTGGTTATTTGAGAGAGTGCAGCGGGTGAGCGCGAGGGTTCCTCTGTTAAGAATGGCTCCGCCTCCGCTGGCGTCTTCACCAGAGCTGTCGGAAGTGCTCTGCAGCCCGTCTTCTCCGTTTGCGGTGAAGCCGTTGATGAGGGTGAGATTAAGAAGAGAGACGTGAGTGGCTGCTCGCACTTCGAAGATGCGGTTACGGGAATCGTCGCTTGTATTGGCATCGATGGTGAGACCTTCGGAGAGGGCGGAGGCATCGATGGTGATGCTTTTCTTGAGATCAATTTGCTCTCCGTCAAGGGAGATGGCCTGGCCGTTGAGGGTTGTCGCGAAGGTGATGGAGCCTTCGGTTTCGGTGTCGCGGATTGCCTGACGGAGCGAACCGACGCCATCGTTGTTGGTGTTGATGACGATGCGGGCACTTTCCTGAGCCTGGGAAGGAAGAACCTGAGTAAGTGAGCAGGAAAGAAAGGCGAGAAAGGAGCGGAGAGTCATAGAGGAGTGGGGAGATTCGAGGTTATTTTCGTTTGGCGAGATGGAGTTTTGCTGACCCATCTTTTCCGGTGAAGGATTCGGGGTCGACTTCATACCACGATGATTTTTCGATGCGGTCTTTATTATAAGGTGGCGCGAAAATATCGATGAGCTGGGTCAGTTTGCGGGCTTTGAGTCGATGAATATTGCGAGCGCGCGAGGTGAGGGTGGAGACTTTTCCTTTGTCGAGGAGATCGTGATTCGTCTCGCGCAAAAGAACGTGTTCCTTGTCTTTCTTTTCGCCGACGAGATCGTAATTCCAGGTTTCGATTTGACCCGAGGCGCAGAGAATGACTCCGGTCATTTCCGGGTGGTCGTGGTGGGAGATTGATTCTTCTTTTTCGAATTGCAGGAGGGTGACGTGGAAGTCTTTTTGCTTTTCGAGCGGATCGAAATCGACGCGCTTGTTACCGAGTCCCTTTTTGGCGTCTTGGAAGGCTTTGAGAAGGTGCTCGTCTTTGAGGTTGAGTCGGGCGCTCAGTTGGGCTGCTTTCTTGATATAGTTTTCCTCGCTCCAATCGTCGAGGTGTTGGCGGGCTGCTTCTTTTTCGACCGCCGAGAGGAAGGCGTCCCAATTGATGGATTCATTTTCGGCAAGCCGTCCGTGGCAGGCATTGGCCCGTGTGGCGAGAGATGTGAGGGCAGGCAAGGCCAGGGTGAGGCCCAGGAATCCCGGTAGGGAGGTGCGAATGAAATGCCGTCTGTCGTATTCGTCCATGGCGGAGTTTACCGTGAAACCAGATTTAGACAAGGGAGGTGAGATTCCCCGCTGATTGAGCTTGCTGACTTCGTGGTGAGAAGGGATTTTAATGCGACCCGCAAGTGGGTGCTGACATGAAACCAATCATAGGAAGACGCGAATGGTTCTCGATCCCCGAACACGGAGTAGATTGGGTTCGAGCTAAGATCGACACGGGGGCGCGCACTTCGTCGCTTCATGCCGTCGACATCGAGCCCTTCCAAAAAAACGGGGCGGATTGGGTGAGTTTCAAGACGATTGATGATCTCGAGTGCGAGGCTCCAGTTATCTTTGTGAAGCACGTGAAGAGTTCCAACGGGATTCCCTTGGAGAGATATTTTATTGAGGTCACGGCGGAAACACTCGACGATCATGAGCATGATCTCTTGGTGAGTTTGACCTGCCGGGCTTCGATGAAATGCCCATTGCTTCTGGGGCGCCGGGCCCTCACGAGTTTCCTCGTGGACAGCAGCCGGAGCCAGCTTCTGGGGAAAATCTAAATCAATTCCGCAGCATCGCTTCAAGCTGGCTGCGCAGGGCTAGCGAAGTCTCTTCTCCGAGCTGGAGACGTTTGGGAGAGTCGAAGCCGATCCAAAGGACGATCACTTTTTCTTCCGAAAGTGCGGCGGCCCAAAGGTCACTTTTTGAAAGTGAGCGACCGCTCAGATGGCGTGGAATTGATTCGAGCCGCGAGTGGCTGGAGAACGCTGGGTAGAAAGCGGGCGGGCGTTGAAAGAGTTCCTTTTTATCGTGAATGAGTTTCCTCACGAAAACCGGAGCAGGTCGTGAGCCTTCTTGCAGGATGGTGGCGTAGGCGGTCGCGAGTTCGAGAAGTGAAACGCTCAAAGTTCCGCGATAGAGATCGTCGCCGTGGCCGAATTTTCCTTCAAAGCCGAAGCGGCTTAAAAGTTGGATGGCATCCTGACCCTGAAGTTGTCGCCCGGTGGCGACGGGGTTGCCGCCAATTGGGAGGTGTCCGCGTTCCAGGGCGATGGTGGCGATGAGGGGCTCGATCATATCTGGCCCGAGGTCGCGATGGGAGTCGAGCGCGCGGTTAAAGCCGGTGGGGTTTTCCTCCCGGCAACCGACCACGCCGAGGATGTCGCCATTGCGCGGATCGAGCGCCAAGGTGGCCATCTGGCAGCCGAGGGGCAGGGGGAAATTTTGCACCATCTTCTCCAGTTTCTCTTGGAGGGAAAAGTCGATAGAAGTGATCACGCGGAGCCCGCCGGTGGTGATTTGGGAACTGTTTAAGACGACCTCAAGCGGGCGTCGTAGGACTCTGGTTCCGTGGCTGGTTTCGATGCGTTCGCCATTGGGGTCGAGCAGGTTAAGGGGAGCGGCAGTGATGGCTTCCGCTTCATCGGCAGTGATGGCTTCGGTGCTGACAAGTCGGGCCATGACCTCGTCCCGCTGGCGGGTTGCTCCTTCGAGATTTCGCCATGGGCTGCAAGCGTGGGGGGCGCGAATGATTCCGACAAGGAGGGCGCTTTGTCCCTTGCTGAGTTTGGAGGTGGGCTTTCCAAAATAAGTGAGAGCGGCTTCTTCGATCCCATTGCACCCAGAGCCGAAGTAGATGCGGTTTAGGTAGTGGGTGAGAATTTCGTCCTTGGGGAATTTAGCCTCGACGCGGTAAGTGAGAGCGATTTCGAGGAATTTGCGGTGGAGTGATTTCTTCTCGCGCAGGTCGTAGGTATTTCGAGCCAACTGCATTGAAAGGGTGGAGGCCCCTTGGGTGAAGTCGAGGTCCTTGAGGTTGCGGAGCGTGGCACGGGCGAGGCCTAGGAAATCGACGCCTTCGTGTTCCATGAAACGGGCGTCTTCGCGGGCAAAAAGGCTCGTTTTGAGGAATTCGGGGATTTCTTCAAATTCCACAAGGCGACGATTCGCGCCATGAATGGTGCCAAATTCCACTCCTTCGCGATCAATGAGGACGGTGCGGGCCGGCATGCGTTCGACTTCGATAAGGTCGAATTGATTGGCCTGATAGGCATACCACCCGATGACGAGAATCAGGGGGACCGACAAGGTGAGGGAAGCTTTCCACGCGAAGGCCCAAGCCCGCTTTAGGAAGCGAGCCCACCCGGCCCCGCGTGATTCGCGATGGTAGGAACTCCAGCTCATTGTTTTATTTTTTAGGGAAAGGCCGGAAGCGATGCTTTGAGATTGGCCATTTCGGGAGGAGCGATCTTGAAGGTCTTTTCGCTTTGAGTCTTGTAGCCCTCTGATGCCAAAGGAACCAAAGTCAGAAACAAAACACGACGATCTTCAAAATTAGTCGTCCCTACACTAAGGATAGCGGCACAGTCCCGCTGTTTTTCTAGCATTAGTGTATTTCCTACCAAAAAACTTTCAAGGGCCGCTTCTTCGGTGGGGAAAAGAACCTCGATAAAAACGGGGTAGGGGATGGGATCTGCCACCGGATCGGGACGCACGAGAGCTTGGGCTTTGACCACCACGCCGGGGCTCAGGAAATCCTCCGCGCTCAGTTCTCTGACCCCGATGATGCGGAACTCCCCTTTGACGTAGGTGAGAAACTTTGGCTTCTTGAAATTAGTCAGGTAGGATCTTTTGAGCTCTCGGTTCAGGGTTTCCAGATCGGTAATGCTGTAACCTTTGAACTGAGCCTCCAGCTCCTGGGGATCATTGATTTTTTGAGGAGACGGAGCCGTTTTACGGGTGAAGCTCTCCAGCGGATCGATCCTGCCAACCTTCATCATGAGGTCGTAGCTGGCGGGATTGGTGGGATCGCGAAAGAGGTTAAGACAGACCACCCAAGCGGTGATTGCGAAGGCGATTGCCAGGATGTTTGCAAGGAGCCACCAGAATAAAGGTGGCTTCTTTTTGCGGTAGTCGTCGGAAGCTCGGAGCATCTAGAAATGGGTCCTACTTGCAATTGGTGCCATCCAGCGCTGGGTCGTAGGCGGGCTTTTTGCCTTCCTCGGTTGGTTCAAAGGAAGTTCCGCAACCGCAGGAGCGGGAGGCATTGGGATTGAATATTTTAAAGCCGCGATCCGAAAGATCGTCGGTGAATTCTACCGTGCAACCGCGTAAAAAGTCGAAGGAATCGTGCGCGACGATGAATCTAGTTCCGCTGAGATTGATGATTTCATCGCCCTCTTCGGGGACTTCGATACGCATGGTGTAGGCTAGGCCGGCGCAGCCACCGCGTTCCACGCCCAAGCGAAGGCCAGAGCCTTCGGGCGCGTTCTTCGAGGCCAGCAGGGCAGAAAGTTCGCTTGCGGCTTTTTCGGTAACAGTAATCATGATTTCATGAGGAAAGTAGGAGCGGACGGTCGCTTATTCCAGCGTTCTTTTTGGATTGAACGAAATGCTTCCTCTGGGTATTTAGAAGATTGTCACTCGTTTGATTCCCCGGAGTTTGATTTCGGCTTCGACCTACTTGAGTAAATTGTCAGGCTTGCTGCTTGATGGCGGCGGGGCAAGACAGGGAATTCAAGATGTTACGCTGGCGTTGATGGAGCTTGTCAGAGCCGCCTGAAGACGTTTCTATAAGTCCAGAAACCCCCTCATGTATTTCCTCGGAGTCGAATCAGCAGAGTCAGAAACCAGAGCCATCGTGGTGGACCTGGAAACCGCGACGGTTGTGGCGTCGGCCAGTTCGCCTCACACCCTTGTCGAAGGTGTCCCCATCGGAAGTCAGGAGCAAGATCCCACGATCTGGATTGCCGCTCTCGATAAGACGGTGAAGGAGTGTCTTGACTCACTCGGAGATGATCGTGATCAAGTGGTTTCGATGTCAGTCGGTGCCCAATCATCGGGTCTCGTTCTTCTCGATGAAAATAACGCGATCGTGCGGCCTGCCAAGATCGATGGTGATGCTTCCGGGACCAAGCAGCTTGGTCAGCTCAACCGTGCCTTTGGTGGCGCTCCGGGGCTAAGCGAACTGATTGGAAATCGGCTCGAAGTGGACTCCTTGGTGACGAAACTTCTTTGGGTCAAGGAACGCGAGCCCAGTAATTTTCAAAAGACGACCTCGGTGATGCAGCCGCGGGAGTTCATCAACTTCTGGCTGACCGGGGTTAAAAAAACGGAGGCGGGCGATGCTTCACGCACCGGACTTTTTGATGTTCCCAATCGCAAGTGGAGCCAGGAGTTGTCGGATTTTATCGATCCCAATTTGAGCGGAATGCTGTCGCCGGTTGCTGGCTCTAAAAAGCTTCTCGGTCCTTTGCGGGGTGAGATTGCGCAGAGCTGGGGATTAAAAAAGGAACTGCTGGTGGGAATCGGAAGCGGGCGCTCCATGATGCGGGCGCTTGGATCCGGGACTGTCGATCCAAGCACCGCGGTGCTTGATTTTGGAAGTTCCGGCACGGTTTGGGGCGTTAGCAAAGAACCTCGGGTGGATGCGCGCAGTGAGGTTGATTTGTGGTGTGATGCCACCGACCAATGGCTCTCTCATTTTACCGAAGCACGTGCTGTTGCTTCGCTCGAAATGATCCGCAAGCACTATGGATGGAGCGGGCTCGATATGGAACAGGCCGCGTCCAAAGCTCCCATCGGGGCCAGTGGATTGATGGCTCTGCCCCTCGGGCACGGGACCTCCACGGGGAAGGACGAGGGCATGCTACATGGCATCACCGCGATGAATTTTACCCAGTCAAATGTTGCGCGTGCCACTCTCGAGGGAATCGCTTTGGGGCTTGGCTTCGGCTACCATCGCATGGTCGAGTTGAATTATGATTTCAAAAATATCCGCGTCACGGGTCGCGGGGTCGGAAGTAAGTTCTGGCGTCAATTGATTGCCGATGTCACCGGCGTGCCCAGTTGCACACTCGTCACACACGAGGGCGCAGCTTTGGGTGCGGCGATTCATGCGGCGGTCACTTACTTCCAGCAAGGGGGAGAAAACCTCACCTTTGAAGAGATGGCGGACTACTCGGTGCTGGTCGATGATTCTTCGTGGTGTGAGCCCAGCGAGGAGAATCATGAGTTTTACCTCGAGCAACTTTCAAAGCAGCAATACCTCGCCGAGACTCTCATCGGAGCTGGTTTCCTTGTCTAAATCGTGGCCACCACCAATGAGATCCGCACTTCCTGGAAGGCCCGCCTCAGTGGTCGCCTCGGTGGTTGGCTGATCCGCCTTCTAGGCATGACCCTGCGTCGTGAAGTGGTGGGCGAAGCGGAGACGCTCAATGCCCATCCCCATCCGCTCATTCACGTTTTGTGGCATAATCGGATTTTGGCTTCGCCCTTTCTCTGGCGGAAAATTTATCCCAAGCGCGAGGTCGTTGTTTTGACGAGTGCGAGCAAGGATGGCGCGGTGCTGGCGGCGGCGGTGAAGGTTTTTAAAGTGGGTGCGGTGCACGGTTCAAGCAGTCGTCGTGGAGCCGCCGCCATCGTGGCGCTGCGGCGAGCGACGCGAGAGGGGAAGGACCTGGTCTTTACGCCCGATGGCCCCCGTGGTCCGCGTTATCAATTGCAGCCCGGAGTGGTGAAAATCGCACAAACGACTGGTCTTAGGATCGTCCCCCTGCACATTGACTACCTCTCATGCTGGACGCTCAGCACGTGGGATCGCTTTCGAATTCCCAAACCCTTCAGTAAAGTTCGCGTCACTCTCGGCGAAACGGTGACGGTGCCCCGCGAGCTTGATGCGGAGGGCTTTGAAAAAGAGCGGCTCCGGCTTGAGGAAATCCTTTTAAAAGACATTAACGACAAACTGGAAGACTATGGCAAAACTCATTGATGGCAAAAAAGTGGCGGAGGAAGTTCTCGCCGAATGTGCGCAGGAAATCACCGAGCTAAGAGGCAAGGGAATCACGCCCGGCTTGGCAGTCGTCCTGGTGGGGGAAGATCCCGCCAGTCAGGTGTATGTGAATTCCAAGGCCCGCAAATGTGCGGAGCTGGGGATTCATTCGGAGAAGATCGTTCTTTCGAAAGACGCCACCCAAGAAGAGGTTTTGGAAACGGTTCATCGACTCAATGCAGATCCCGCGATTCACGGAATCTTGGTGCAATCGCCACCGCCTCCCCAGATCGATGAGGCGGAGATCGTGCGGGCCATCAATCCCGCGAAGGACGTGGATGGCTTCCATCCTGAAAACGTCGCCAAGCTCGCGCTCGAAGATTCCTCGGGATTCGTGCCCTGCACGCCAGCGGGTTGCATGCGTTTGATCAAAGCGGCCGGCGTGGAGACGAGCGGCGCGGAAGCGGTGGTAGTGGGCCGCAGTATGATTGTGGGGAAGCCGATGGCTCTCTTGCTCATGGCGCGCGGAATTGATGCCACTGTCACGGTCGCACACTCTCGTACCCGCGACCTCGCCGAGGTCTGCCGCCGTGCCGATATTCTCGTAGCTGCGGTGGGGATTCCCGAGTTTATCCGTGAGGATTTTGTGAAGGAAGGAGCGACGGTCATCGACGTGGGTATTAATCGGGTCGAAGATGCGAGTAAGAAACGCGGCTACCGCCTCTGCGGTGATGTCGCGTTCAATGAAGTCGCGGAGAAGGCGGGTGCCATTACGCCGGTCCCAGGCGGAGTGGGGCCGATGACGATCGCGCACTTGATGAAAAACACGATCAAGGCGGCGAAGTCGATGGGATAAGTGTAAACGAAAGTGTGGCAGAGGGGGAGTCCACAGCGCGGTGTGCGTC
>JBLHUR010000041.1:0-38451 GCA_047629805.1 Akkermansiaceae bacterium
ACTGAGCAGGGGCTGCGCACTGCCGGGGGGGAGCTGTCGGAATCGAAAGGACAATTGGCGAGGATGGGTGTGGCTGGTGGGGGAGGGGCCAAGGTGGTTTCGCGGATGGTTGAGGAGCGTGGAGCGGAGGAGATGGATGAGGTTTTGGCGGCGGCTCCTTGGTCTGAGGGGGATTGGAATGGGGTGGTGGAGAGGTATTTGCGGAAATTTGCGCGGGAGGAGGATGCGCCGAACTTGTTGGGGATGTTTGAGCGGAATCCTTGGATGGGGGACTTTTTTGTGAAGAAGGGTTGGGGGGCGTTGGCGGAGGCTGGGTTGCGGGAGCATTTGGAGGAGGGGAAATCGCTGGGGCCGTTGTCGGTGATTTATTTGGCGGAGCTGGGTGAGGAAGAGATGGGGGAGGCCTTGGGGAATCAGTTGCTGAGGATGAGTGGGGGCATTGATGTGGTGGCGGCTGCGGTGAAGGGGCATCCGGGGGTGAGTTGGGATGAGGTGCAGCGGGAGGCTTGGCGGCGGGTGGCGACGGGGTTTGGGTCGTATCATGTCTGGGTGCAGTGGGGGGCGGAGACGGGAGAGAAGGAGGCTTTGCGGAGATTGTTGGTGGAGGCGAGTGCGGGGAAGAAGTGGGAGCGGGAGATTTTGGAGGGATGGTTTGGGAAGGATGGGGATGTGGTGGAGAGGTTGCGGGGGCGTTGGGAGGCGGTGAGGTTTGAGGAGGGGCGGTGGATGTTTGAAGGGGGGTGAAATGTGGGGATTGGAGGAGGAGAATATTGCCTGCGCACCTTCGGAGCTGGTGGATAGGGGTGGGCATTGTCATTTGGTAAGGATTATGACGTTGGCCTTCAGGTTGGGTGGTTGACAGGTGGGGGGTGGGTTGAGAGGGTTTTGGAATGAGAGCATTGGTGATTTTTTTAGGGATGTGCGGGGTGATTTTTGGGGAGGCTAAGAAGCCGAATGTGATGGTGTTTTTGGTGGATGATATGGGGGTGATGGATACCTCGGTCGCTTTTCTGACGGACAAGGAGGGGAAGGCGAAGCGGTATCCGCTGAATGATTTTTATCGGACACCATCGATGGAGAGGCTGGCGAAGCAGGGGGTTCGGTTTAGCCAGTGTTATGCAATGAGTGTGTGTTCGCCGACGCGGATTTCGATTTTGACGGGGCAGAATGCGGCGCGGCATGGAGCCACGAATTGGATTAACCCGAAGTCGAATAATGCGGGGAAATTTGGTCCGCCGAAGTGGAATTGGGAGGGCTTAAAAAAAGGGGAGGTGACTTTGCCGGGGGTTTTGGCGGCGGAGGGGTATCGGACGATTCATGTGGGGAAGGCGCATTTGGGGTCGACGGGGCATGAGGGTTCGGAGCCCTTAAATGTGGGCTTTGAGGTGAATGTGGGTGGGGCGGCTTTTGGGGCGCCGGGGAGTTATTTTGGGGAGAAGAGTTATGGAAAGGGGACGAAGCGGGCGTCGCATGCAGTGCCTCATTTGGAGGAGTATCACGGGTCGAAGACCTTTTTGTCGGAGGCGCTGACGCTGGAGGCGAAGAAGCGGGTGGCGGAGTCGGTGAAGGATGGGAAGCCGTTCTTTTTGCACTTTGCACATTATGCGGTGCATGCGCCCTTTGATTCGGATCCACGTTTTGCGAAGAATTATAAGGATTCGGGGAAGCCGAAGAATGGGCAGGCTTTTGCGACCTTGATTGAGGGGATGGATAAGTCGCTGGGGGATATGTTGGATTATTTGGAGGAACTGGGGGTGGCGGAGAATACTCTGGTGATTTTTTTAGGGGACAATGGAAGTGATGCGCCATTGGGGCATCAGCATGAGGTGGCTTGTGCGGCTCCGCTGCGGGGGAAGAAGGGGGCGCATTATGAGGGAGGGATGCGGGTGCCGATGATTGCGGCGTGGGCGAAGCGGGATGAGGAGTCGGCGCGGCAGAAGGGGATGGCGATTCCGGCGGGGGTGATCCAGGAGCAGGTGGTGTCGGTGGAGGATCTTTTTCCGACGATTCTGAAGGCGGTCGGTGCGAAGGTGCCGGCGGGGCATGTGGTGGATGGGGAGGTGCTGCAGACTTTACTGACGGGGAAGAAGGATGCGGGGAGGAAGGAGCAGTTCTTGATGCACTATCCGCATGGGCCTCACCGGAGTACTTATTTTACGACGTGGCGGGATGGGGATTGGAAGGTGATTTATCACACGCTGCCGGAGTTGGCGTCGAAGGGCGGGCGAGTGCAGTTTGGGGGAGGGAATTATGAGTTGTTTAATTTAGCGAGGGACCCGTTTGAGGGGAGAAATATGGCGGCGGTGAAGTCGGATCTTTTGCAGGAGATGATGGGTGAGATGCTGCGGCAGTTGGAGAGTCACGGGGCGCTTTATCCGGTGAATGAGTCGGGGGAGGAGCTGAAGCCGAAGGTGCCGGGGGAGAAATGATTGTTCATTTTAAATTGAACTTACAGCGGGGTTGTGCCTTTTTGGAGCATGTCTGGTGAAACCGAGGTGGAGGTTGGCTTGAGCGAATTTGAGGCTCTGGTGATCGATTTCTTTTGTGATGGGGTGCGACTTTTGGGTTTACCGAAGTCGATTGGGGAGATTTATGGCCTGCTGTATGTTACTCAGGAGGCGCTTTCGTTGGATGATTTGGTAAGTCAGCTGGGGATCAGTAAGGGGTCGGCGAGTCAGGGGCTGAAGATGTTGCGAGAGCTGGGGGCGGTGAAGGAGTCGAATGCGATCGCGGGCCGGCGGAGTTATTATGAGCCGGATGTGGAGCTGAAGCAGTTGGTGGGAGGCTTTATCAAGGAGCAGGTGCGGCCGCATTTGGCGAGTGGGGAGGGGAAGTTGGCGGATTTGAAGGAGATGGTGGCGGAGATGCCGGGAGATGCACGGGCGGATTTTTATGCGGAGAGGTTGGAGCGTCTGGGGCGCTGGTCGAAGCGGGCGAAGGTGGTTTTACCGCTGTTGCAGAAATTTTTAGGACGATAAATGATGAGTGTAGATCGAGCTTGGTATGTGCTGCGAACGCAGTTGAAGCGGGAGAAATTGGCGGCGATGAACCTTCGCCAGCTGGAGGGGGTTGAGGCTTTTTTGCCGAGGCTGCGGTATTTAAAGACAACGCGCCGGGGGCGGGTTTGGTGGGTGGAGCCGCTGTTTCCGGGGTATTTGTTGGCGAAGTTTTCGCTCGAGGAGATGGGGCGGGTGGTGACTTACACGGCGGGGGTGAGTAAAATGATTAGCTTTGGGAGCAATGTGCCGGAGGTGCCGGAGGAATTTGTGGAAGGGCTGAAGGAGCAGGTGGCGAAGATGGAGGCTGAGGACGATGAGATCGTCGTGAATTGGAAGGTGAATTTGGGTGATGAAGTCGAGGTGGCGGATGGACCGTTTAAGGGGATGGAAGGTCAGGTGGTAGAGGTGAGGCCGGGATCGGAACGGGTGAGTTTGCTTTTGGAGTTTCTGGGGGAGGAGAAGCCGGTGGAGGTGAGTCTTTTTAACCTTATTTTGGCCCATCCCGATATCCCGGAGGGCTGGAAAGGGGATAGTCAAGGGGGGTGAATTAGTTCATTTAGAATTGAACACTAGCGGAAACCATGTATCTATGTGCCGCAGAGAATCGATGTTCTGCAACTTCTCTCCAAACCCCGAAGCGATCCCAAGGTTTCATTCTGACGAAAGAATGATCGACCAAGGGCGGTAGCGTGCTAAGCCGCGATTAAATTTTGTGAATGTTCCACTATTAGATGTTCCCGCCCAAAATGCGGGTTTGAAGGGCGAATTGATGGAGACCTTTGAAAGGGTTCTTGATTCGGGGTATTTTATATTGGGCCCGGAGGTGGAGGCCTTTGAGAAGGAGGCTGCGGAGTATCTGGGAGCAGCGCATGCGATTGGGGTTTCTTCAGGAACGGATGCTCTGATCGTTGCTTTGATGGCCGCGGGAGTGGGGGCCGGAGATGAGGTGATTTGCCCCTCATTTAGTTTTTTTGCGACGGGGGGGAGTATTGCCCGACTGGGAGCGATTCCGGTATTTGTCGATTCGGATGAAGAGAGTTTTAATCTGGATCTGACTGGAGCAGATGATCTGGTGACAGAGAGGACAAGGGCGATCATGCCGGTTCATTTGTTTGGACGTGGTGCCTCGATGGAGGGAGTGAGGGCGTTTGCGCGGAAGCATTCGTTGGCCGTGATTGAAGATACGGCTCAGTCATTGGGGGCTTCGATTGCTGGCAAGAAGTGCGGCACGATCGGAGACTTTGGGGCCTACAGTTTCTTCCCTTCAAAGAATCTTGGGGGATTTGGCGATGGCGGGATGGTGAGCTGCGAAGACGATGAGAAGGCTGAAGAGGTGAGACGTTTGCGGAATCACGGGATGTTTCCAAAGTACTACCATTCACAGGTTGGTGGGAATTTTAGGATCGATGCTTTGCAGGCGGCACTTTTGCGTAAGAAGCTGCCCCACCTTGATTCTTATGGAAATGGGCGCGCTAAGAATGCCGCATATTATTTGGACCGATTCGCGGATCTGGATCCGTCGCGAGTCACTTTGCCCCTTGCCGGTTCTGCTGAGGAGGGGGTGATTTGGAATCAGTTTACTTTGAAGGTGCACGGCGAGCGAGATGCTCTGAAAGCTCATCTTCTGAAAAACCAGGTGGGGTGCGAAATTTATTACCCGGTTCCTCTTCATCAGCAGGAGTGTTTTGGCCATCTCCCGAAGGTGGAATTGCCGGTGGCGGAAAAGTTGGCGGATGAGGTTTTGAGTGTTCCGGTTTACGCAGAGCTGGGTGAGGAGCGCCGTGAGCGGGTGGTGGAGGTTGTGAAATCCTTTTTTAAGTCATGAAAATATTTATCGCAGGACATCGCGGGATGGTTGGCTCGGCATTGGTGCGCGAGGCCGAGAAGCGAGGTGGAATTGCAGTTCTCACCGCAACGCGTGGGGAGCTGGATCTGCTCAACCAATCGGATTGCCATCGTTGGCTGGCGGAGCACAAGCCCGATCAAGTGATCATTGCGGCGGCAAAGGTGGGCGGTATTCATGCCAACTCGACCTATCCCGCTGAATTTATTTACGAAAATCTCGTCATCGCAACGAATCTCATCGAGGGCTGCCGCCAAGCTGGAGTTGAGCGCGTTCTCTTTCTCGGGAGTTCTTGCATTTATCCCAAGTTGGCACCGCAACCGATGCCCGAGGACTGCCTTCTGACCAGTCCGCTTGAAGTCACGAATGAAGCCTACGCAGTGGCCAAGATCGCGGGCTTGAAAATGTGTCAGCACTACCGCGCGCAATACGGGCTGAGGTATCATTCCGCGATGCCGACCAATCTCTACGGCCCAGGAGACAACTACCACCCTGAGAATTCCCACGTCATTCCGGCGTTGATTCGCCGCTTTCACGAGGCGAAAGAGCGGGGTGATCAAAAGGTGCAGATTTGGGGGAGCGGCACTCCGCGTCGCGAGTTTCTGCACGTCAATGACCTCGCTGAGGCCTGTTTTCATCTTCTGGATCGCGAAAACCCACCGGACTGGGTGAACTTGGGCGTGGGTGAGGATGTCACCATTCTGGAACTGGCCCAACTTGTCGCCAAAACGGTCGGCTTTGCCGGGGAAATCACGACCGATCCCAGCAAGCCGGATGGCACGCCGCGAAAACTTCTAGATGTCTCCCGGCTCAACGAAACCGGTTGGAAGGCTCAAATTCCTTTCGCCGATGGATTGGCGGGAGCCTATCAGGATTTCCTGGCGACCCTTGATTTGGGAACCGCACGCCTCTAAAAATAACACCCTATGAAAAAAGCCCTCATTACTGGAATTACCGGTCAGGACGGATCCTACCTTGCCGAGCTTCTCCTCGAAAAAGGTTATGAAGTTCACGGAATCAAGCGCCGTGCCTCCTCCTTCAACACCGAGCGTGTCGATCATATCTATGAAGATCCGCAGGTTGAGAAAGCTCGATTTAAGCTCCACTACGGAGATCTTACCGATACCTCGAACCTGACTCGTATCATTAGCGAGGTTCAGCCGGACGAGGTCTATAACCTTGGAGCGCAATCTCATGTTGCCGTTTCGTTTGAGTCGCCGGAATACACGGCTGATGTCGATGCCATCGGGACGCTTCGGCTTCTGGAGGCGATCCGATTCCTTGGAATGGAGAAAAAGACCCGCTTCTATCAAGCCTCGACCTCTGAGCTCTTTGGCGAGGTTCAGGAAATTCCCCAAAAGGAAACGACGCCATTTTACCCGCGCAGCCCCTACGCGGCGGCCAAGATGTATGCCTATTGGATCACGATCAACTATCGCGAGTCCTACAATATGTTTGCTTGTAACGGGATCCTTTTCAATCACGAGTCTCCCCGCCGTGGCGAGACCTTCGTGACCCGTAAAATCACCCGCGCCCTCGCCAATATTTCACAAGGTCTTGAGAGGTGTCTCTTCCTCGGAAACATGGATGCCCTCCGGGATTGGGGACACGCCAAGGACTACGTCCGCATGCAGTGGATGATGCTTCAGCAAGACACTCCCGAGGATTACGTCATCGCCACTGGGAAGCAAATTTCCGTTCGTGAGTTTGTCAGCCTTTCGGCCAAAGAAGCGGGGATCGAACTCGAGTTCACGGGCGAAGGACTCGAGGAAACCGCAACTGTGAAGTCGGTTGATCAGGAGAAATCTCCCGCCGTCAAGGTGGGCGATGTCATTGTCAAGGTTGACCCGCGTTACTTCCGTCCCGCCGAGGTCGAAACCCTCCTCGGAGACCCCTCAAAGGCCAAAGAAAAGCTTGGGTGGGTTCCTGAAATCACGGTCGAGGAAATGTGTGCCGAGATGGTGGCCCACGATCTCGAAAAAGCGAAACAACATGCTCTTTTGAAAAAGTATGGTCACAAGGTCTCCGTCACCACGGAGGGCTAAACACGACGTGCTTCAGGATCTTAAAACCCGCCCGATTATCGGGTTCCCGGTCGCTGTCACGCATTATGCGGAGGCAGCTCAGTGGTGCATCGATCGGGCAGACATGGGAGATCGAGCCTATGCGGTTGGGGCCGCAAATACCCACGTCTTGTCACAGGCCCGTCATGATGACGACTTCGGCCGGGTCATGGGTCGCTTCGATCTGATCTGTCCGGACGGGATGCCCCTTATCTGGTCACTCAACGCACAACTTCCGGCGGATCAAAAGCTGAAGGACCGAGTCTATGGGCCCAGTCTGATGCTTGCCGTAATGAAGGCGACGACTCAAAAATCAGAGCACTCCCATTTTTTGTTGGGTGGTCAACAATCGACACTCGATAAGCTCTCCTTACGATTTTCTGAAAACGAGATCGCGGGTGTTTATAGTCCGCCCTTTGGTGAGTGGGCGGATGATGAGAACGAAAAGATTCGCAACCTGATCCGTGAGTCGGGAGCAAAATATGTCTGGGTCGGCCTGGGCTGCCCCAAGCAAGAAACCTGGATCGCAAAGCACCTCGATTCACTCCCGTCTGCCGTCTATTTTGGGATCGGAGCCGCCTTTGCTTTTCATGCCGGCGAGGTCAAACAAGCGCCGGCTTTTATCCAAAAATCAGGAATGGAATGGCTCTTTCGCCTTTGCGCTGAGCCCCGCCGCCTCTTCAAACGCTACGCCGTTCACAACAGCCTTTTCCTTTACTACACCCTGAAAGATCATGTCTCAGGATAACATCCATCCCCAATTTCACCGTTTTGTTTCCCCGCAGGAAAAGGCCGAACTCCTTGGACAAACTGGAACAGTACTCTGGATGTATGGCCTGAGTGGTTCGGGCAAGTCAACCATTGCGGCCGCTCTTGAACGTCAACTTCATGAGGCCGGTCGCTTCGTCGTGATTCTCGATGGCGATAACTTCCGCGACGGGCTCAACTCCGACCTCGGCTTCAGCGATGAGGACCGAAAAGAAAACGTCCGTCGAGTTGCTGAAGTGGCCAAGATATTCGCGAGTCAGGGAGTCATCGTCCTGGTGTCAGTGATCACGCCCAAGCAGGTCCTACGTGATCAAGCCCGCAAGATTATCGGAGAAGATTTCCGGGAGATCTTTATCAAAGCCTCCTACGAAACCTGCGCCGAGCGTGATCCCAAGGGGCTTTATGCCAAGGTTGCGGCTGGCGAGATCAAGCAGTTTACGGGGAAAGACAGCGGCTTTGAAGAACCCTCTGATCCCGATCTCTTGATCGATACCGAGCTTTTGGAACCGACAGCCGCAGCGGAGCTTCTAAAAAATCTCTTGCCAGCGTGATTTATTCCACCTATGTCGGCCAAGTCCAAAGCTGACTAACCCAAGCAACTTACTAATCAAATGTCAGACTACAACCTGAGCCACCTCGACCAACTAGAGGCGGAAGCAATTTTCATTCTGAGAGAAACCGCCGCTCAATTCGAAAATCCGGGCCTCCTTTTCTCTGCTGGAAAGGACTCGATCGTGATGGCGCATCTCGCCCGCAAGGCATTTTATCCAGCCCGCATCCCCTTTCCCTTGGTTCATGTCGATACCGGGCACAACTTCCTGGAAACGATTGCCTTCCGCGATGCCTACGCTGAAAAGATGGGCGCGCGGCTCCACATTGGTCTCGTTCAGGATTCCATTGATCGTGGCACCGCGGTTGAGGAAACGGGTCTCAATGCTTCCCGCAACAAGCTCCAGACTATTACGCTCCTTGAGACCATCGAAGAGCAGCGATACGACGCCGTTCTCGGAGGAGGACGCCGGGATGAGGAAAAAGCCCGGGCCAAGGAGCGCTTCTTCTCTCATCGCAATGACTTTGGCGAGTGGGATCCAAAGAATCAGCGTCCCGAACTCTGGAATCTTTTCAACGGCCGGAGACAACCTGGCGAAAACTTCCGCGTCTTCCCTCTCAGTAACTTCACGGAAATGGACATCTGGATGTATATGCACCAAGAGGGCATTGAACTTCCCAGCCTCTACTACGCTCACGAACGTGAGACCTTGATCCGAAACGGGGTTATTCTAGCGGTCTCCGAATTCGTCCAACCCCGCGATGGAGAAACGGTCGAACGCAAAACCATCCGCTTCCGCACCATGGGAGATGCTACCATCACCGGAGCAGTGGAAAGCAGCGCCGATACCATGGAAAAAATCATCGAGGAAGTCGCGGCAGCCCGCCAAACCGAGCGAGGCAACCGGGCGGACGACAAGCGATCCGAAACCGCAATGGAAGATCGGAAGAAAGAAGGATACTTTTAGAAACAGCAAAGCCTTGGCAACTTGAATCCTTCTCCATCTTTGTTTAACCTGAAATCCATTGGCAAATAATTGCACCTTTCAGATGAAATTCTTAACCCTCATTCTCTTGGCTCTCCTTCTGGAGATTTCCGCCGCGCTGACTCTCGATGAGCTTCAGCAGTCCTTCACGGTGAAGAGGTTGACGATTATCGACGCCCGCACGACAAAGCTTGCCGGTTTGCGGAATAACTACTCGGCTGCCCTTGAGAGGATTCAGGAAAAGTATCAAAAGGCAGGCCGCTTAGATGAGGCCTTACTCTCGAAGAAGGAAATTGATCTCGTTGCCGCAAAAACATGGCCAATGCCGCCAATTAGCGCCGAGGCTCCCAAGGATAACGTTTCAGCAAGAAAACTTTATATCCGAAACCACCTTGAATTTCAAAAGAAGGCAGGTCTTTCTCTGGTACGAGCAGCCGACAAAATGGACGAGCTACTTGCTGAGAAGGTGATTTCCTTCACCAAGGCAGGCGACCTTGAGTCTGCGAAAAGAACCCGGGTGATTCAAAAAGCGATTGAGAACGACAAATTTATCACTGATGCTCATGCGCTCATCCAGCGGGTTGGCGAGGATGGTTCGTCGCCGGTGGCCCTGCGGATCCGGCGCGCCGGGGATGATCTCGAGGTCGACGTTCGCTATGACACAAGTGGGAAAATAAGCCTGCAAAGTCCGGTGGAAAATGTCGTGGAGCTTACCGGGGGCAAAAAAGAAAAGGGCTCAACGGCGGCAAAGACTCTTGGCGAATTCATCGGCGGAAAAGAGTTTAAGGTTGATCCCTATGTTGCGTTTACCAAAATATTCGATGATAGAGAAGTTGGCCCGCTTAGTTTTACTGCTGTAGAAACCGAGTTCAAAAAGACTGAGGTTGGCGAGACTGGTCTCAAGATTCAAGTCGCCGCTAAACCTAAAAATATTCACGTGAGTTTGGGTGATTGCCTTCCTGTGCTCAGTGAGAAAGGAACTTTTAGAGTTGAGATCCGATACTTCGTTCCTCAATCTAACAAGTATATCAATGGGTTGAAGTTCTCTCAAGGTGGAGTCGCTGGACCTATGCCAGGAAGTCTCACTACCAAAATTGGGGAGTGGAATAATTTCAGTTTCGACATGGTTACCCGATCCGAGAACCCCTGCCTTCTCCTGTATCTCAACTCGAAAGAGCGGGTCCCGGAACCTAGGCTAACAGGTGAGTATATTCTCATCTCCCAGCTGAAGGTAACCCATCAATCCATGAGTGCCGATCTCGTTCAACAGTTTGACCGTGAAGGTGGCCAGACTTCTGTGAATCTTGAGCAGGACAAGCAGACCCTTTTCGCTATAAATGGTGAATTGGTGATCAAGAAGGAAAATTAGTATATAATAAAATATTTAGATGGATCTTTTAAGGTTTACAACAGCAGGGTCGGTCGACGATGGGAAATCGACATTAATTGGGCGTCTTCTCTACGATTCAAAATCTATTTTTGAAGATCAGATGGAAGCGATCGAAGAATCGTCACGGAAGAAAGGAGACGAGAAGGTCAACCTGGCCCTTCTCACCGATGGGTTAAAAGCAGAGCGCGAACAGGGCATTACAATTGATGTGGCCTACCGCTACTTCGCGACTCCGAAGAGGAAATTTATCATCGCAGATACGCCCGGGCATATTCAATACACCCGCAACATGGTGACCGGTGCTTCGACCGCCAATCTCGCGATCATCCTGATTGATGCCAGAAAAGGAGTGATTGAGCAAACCAAGCGCCACTCCTTTATCGCAAATCTCCTTCGGATTCAGCACGTCGTCGTCGCGGTCAACAAGATGGATCTCGTGGACTACGATCAAGACGTTTACGATCGCATCGTTGCTGACTATAAGGCCTTCGCCTCCCGGCTCGATAATATCGTCGATATCACCCCCATCCCAATGTCGGCCCTAAACGGGGACAATATCGTCGATAAGTCATCGAACATGCCTTGGTTCGAAGGAGCCAGCCTCCTTTACCATTTAGAAAACGTCTATGTCAGTGGCGATGAAAATCATGTGCAAGCTCGGTTCCCGGTGCAGTGGGTCATCCGTCCGCAGAGTGATAAATTCCACGATTTTCGTGGCTTCGCGGGTCGGGTCGCCGGAGGCGTCTTCAAACCCGGTGACGATGTCACCGTCATGCCCTCTGGATTCTCGACCAAGGTGAAAGCGATTCACCAAGATGAGAAAGAGCTCGGCGAAGCTTTTGCTCCCCAATCCGTCACCATTACCTTGGACGATGAAATCGATATTTCACGCGGCGACATGTTGGTCAAAGCCAACAACCCTCCGAAGCAAGGACAAGATATTGAAGCGATGATCTGCTGGTTTTCAAATACCAATCTCAATCCCCGGGGGAAATTTGTGATCCGACACACGACCAAGGAAACGAAAGCGATAGTGCAGGATATCCGCTACAAGGTTGATGTGAATACGCTTAGAAAAGAGGAGGACACTTCCAGCTTCTCACTGAACGAGATTGGGAGAGTTTCTCTGCGGACCGCCTCTCCCTTGTTCTATGATTCCTACAATCAAAACCGGCAAACCGGTTCTTTGATCCTGATTGATCCTGGCACCAACGAGACGGTAGCTGCGGGCATGATTCTGTGATTCACGGGTAGTGCGGCCTGTTTTACGCTTTTCTTTGACGCGGGCTAAAAGCTGTATTGGGTTACTATCCCTAGACTTGAAAAATAGTATTTGTTAATGTTCGGAACTTTAAAGAACTCCGCTTGGTCCTATCCCAAGGCGGGACACCTTCTGAATCGTGCCAGTATGGCGTCGACCCGTGACGAGCGGATTGCGCTTTACGAGCTGGGCCGTGATCAGGGCGTGGAAGCGGCGGTCGATTCTCTCATAGGAGCTGCCGATGATTGGGACAATTTCCCCTTCCCTTCCTGGTGGGATAGCAAGGATGTCGAAACCGGACCGGCAGACTCAACGGTTGGTTCTGGAGACCAGTTTATCCAATGGTATAGTCAGCAATTATTAGAGGCGAATCCCTTGGGGGCGAAGATGTTTAAGTTTTTCGTCGATCATGTTCCGATCAATTCCTCATTACTGATCCAACAACATCGTTATATTTATTTCTTTCAACATTTTGACCGTTGCCGGCGACATGCTCTCGGGAACTTTAAATCATTTATCGAAGGAGTCTCCTGGGACGGAGGAATGATTTGGATGTTGGATCTAAAGAATAGCATCCGGGACAATCTGAATGAAAATTTTGGTCGAGAGCTGATGGAGCTCTTTACCCTCGGCGTGAACGGGGGATACACTGAAGATGATGTCGTGGCTTGTTCCCGGGCCTTCACGGGACGGACTGCTCCCACTCAGCAACCAGACGATTGGCCCTACACGCCGTTTCTCAATGACCGGGAATGGCCGCCGCAGTCGTGGCCGGACCACTATTATCTCTACATCGATACCGATGAGATGACCTTCCTCGGTGAGACTCTCACGGGCTTCACTCCGGATGATGAAGAAGAGGAGAGGACGAATCATGGCCCGGAGGTGTTGGATCTCATTTTTAAGCAGCCCGCGTGCGGAGAATATTTGGTGTGGAAGCTTTGGCGGTATTTTGTCGCTCCCGAGCCACCTGAGGGTTTGGTGAAAGAGTTGGGTAAACGTTTTCGGACCCTTCATGATTATGAGCTGCGGCCATTGCTCAAAGACATCTTCATGAGTGAAGCCTTTTACGCTCCGGAGAATATTGGGAATCAGATTAAGGATGCCGGTGATTTTTTGGTCTCTTGCATGAAGGGCTTGGGAGTCGGGTTGCCCAGTCCCAGGGTCACCTACCTCACTCTGGAGAGCTTGGGATACAACGCGCTGTTACCACCCAGCATCGCCGGGTGGCCCGAGCCCGAGGGTGAGGGGAATGGTTGGTTGGGCGCTGAAAAGACTCTCTTCCGAGTGAATCTTCCCCTTCTTTGGCTCGAAGAGACCTTTGTGATGTTTGACCGGAGTGGCGGGACCACGACGCGGAATCTCTATTCCGAGAAGCCACCTTCAGACTTTCTCCTCGATCGAGTGGCCCCGGGTCATTTTCGTGGCAGACGTCAGATCAATCTTCTTCTGGATGAATTGAACGACCGTCTTCTTCCCTTTCATCGCCTCTCGACCCGGCAGCGGGATTTCTTGATCGAGAATGATGAACGAAATTACCGTGAACTCGATAAAGAATCAAGGATCCGGGAATTGATCAGGGTGATCATGGCTCTTCCCGAATTCCAACTGCAATAGGATCCTATGAAATCTTCAATCTTCGATCAGGCCGGTCCTCCTTTGCCTCAGGGACTGGGGCGGCGTGGCTTTTTGAAGGGCCTCGGCGGCCTTGGGGTGATGGGTGGGGTGGGCGGCGGGTTTCTTCCTTCGCTCGCCACGGCGGGCGGAGAGCCGGATCCCGAGGGTCCTATTTTTGTGCTGATCCATCAGGCCGGGGGAAATGATACCCTCAATACGGTGATCCCGGTTGATACTGCGGACAGCAGTCATTACTATCTGGGGCGTCCCGACCTGGCCTTGAACGCCGGAGAAGTTCTCCCTCTCCAGGACGGCTTGGGCTTCCACCCTGGACTGGCGCAACTGAAAGGGCTGTGGGATTCCGGAGATTTAGCAATCATCAACGGAGTGGGGAATCCTAATGCGGTCCTTTCTCACTTCCGAAGCATCGACATCTGGGAAGGCGCGGATCCGGCCGCAAGCACCGGAAGTGGCTGGCTGGGACGATACTTTGAGCACCAATGCGAAGGAGCAGGAGAGTTTGATTCCAAGATTGGCATCGATGTCCGGACGGCGGCCAGTCTTGCCTTCCGGACCCCGGGCAATGATGCCGCGCTGACTATTCAAAACCCACAATTTTTCGATTATCTCTCGGCGGAAGGAACTCTCCCCCTAGCTCCCGGATTCGACGAAGTCCTGCGAAAAGGGTTCGTTTCCGGATTGGTCGACCGCGGAAACCCTTCCTCGGGTGCGCTGGAGTATGTCACCTCGACTTTAAAGGCCGCGCTGGGAGGATCGGATGCCGTGCAAAGCGCACTCACCACGGCGGCCGAGGATGAAGACGAGCCGGCCTTTCCCGGTTCGGCAATCGGGGTTTCACTACGGAATGTTGCCCGCTATATCGGAGGCGGAATGCCGACTTCGACCTATTTTTTAACCCAGGGCGGCTATGATACCCATGGGGGACAATATCTTCTCGATAGTGCGGGGAGACCACTGGCGGGGAAACATGCGGGGCTTCTATCGAGTCTCGACGGGGCCGTCGGGGCCTTTGCGACCGAGATGAAGCGTCAGGGAGTGTGGGACCGTGTTGTGGTGATGGTCTACAGTGAGTTTTCCCGAAAGATTGTCCAAAATGGCAGTGGTGGCACTGACCATGGGGCGGCGGGAGCGGTCTTGATTGCCGGTGGTCAGACTCAGTCCGGATTGTATGGAGCCTATCCCTCCCTTGCTCCGGAGGATCGAATTCTCAATGGAAGTATGCCGATGACGACTGATTTCCGTCGAATCTATCGGACCATCCTCGAGCGCTGGTATGGTCTCAGCGCTACTGATGCCGCGACTTTACTTCGCATTCCTGTTTCCGAACATCAACCCTTGGACTTCCTGACTTCATGAAGCAGCTTTTCACGTCCAGCCTTATACTCTCGTCTCTTCTGGGCAGCCCGTTACGGGCGCAGGATTTTGAGACCGAAATCCTAGCTTCCACGGGAGGCATGATCGGAGGCGATTCCTCGCTCCGCTATGCTGAGATCGAGCGCCCTGTGCTCAACCTCCACGGAGACACCTGCTTCAAGGCCCGGGTCCTTCACGATAGTCTCTCAAAAAATGCGATCGTGAAGATTGTGGACGGCCAATCGGAAGTGATTGCGCTCTCCGGCGACCCGGTCACTCCATGGCGGGATGAAGTTGTCTACATCAGTAGCGCCCAGTTTTCCGATTTCGGAACCCCGGCGATGAACGACGACCGGCGCGTGGCTTTTTTGGCGAAGTTCGATATCTTGGGGGCGCAAATCACCCCGTCGAGCCAGCACGGAATTACCCTGACGGGTGAGACTGCCGGGGAATTTTGGGTTCTGGATCGCACTGGGCGGTTGGCCAAGGTTACCGGGAAAGCAGGAGGAGCGCAGGCTACTAATTCCAGCCGTCATCTCCGCCTCGGTGATCCGTCTTTCGATAGGCAAGGGGGCCTCTATTATCCCTCGGTGGTGCAGACCCCTAGAGAAAATGAGCCGGAATATCGCAATATGTTTTACGAGATTCCGGTCCCGGCCAGTTCAGCGGATACTCTTTCCCGGCCGGATTTTTTGTTTCGCGGGGATGGCTATCTTCCTTTTTCAGGTGGGAGTGCCAGCGCGCTTCCCGGGCCGGTCTCGGCTGCCGTGGACTCCAACGGAGATTTTCTGGCGATTGTCCAAACTGCCGAAGGCCGCCGCTTGACGCAATTATCGGGCGAGGAAGAGACGACTTTTTTGACGGCGGGTGATGCTTTGCCCGGAAGCGCTGGATATGTTGTTAGCAATCTCCGGGGAGATCCCGGGAATCTTGAGGAAGTTCCCTCTTATCTCGCGGAGGCAATGGATGGCACGTCCTCAAAAGAGGTGATTTTACAGGGCCTGACTTCACCGGTGGCTCTGGTGACCAGTGGCCAGGCGATTGCGGGTTATGAAGATGCCGGTAAGGTGACGGATCTCTCGGAACCGGTGGCCACTCCCAATGGGAGCATCGCCTTTGTCGCGACCTTGCAGGCCGGGGACAGTGGCTTCCGCCAGTCGGTATGGCGAAAATTGGCAGCGGGAGTCGAGCCGAGGCCTCTGGCGATCGAAGGTCAACAGGTTCCCGGCGCTGCGCCGGGGGTGACCTACCGCTCGTTTGGCGCTCCCATCATCAACGTGATCGGGCAGGTCGTGTTCCCCGCAACCTTGAACCACGGTTACGGAATCGATTCCCGCAATGATTTTGCTTACTTTTTGGGCGAGCCCAACCGGGTTGTCCGACGGATGATCGGGGAAGGCGATTTCTTCTTCTTCGGCTGGCTGGATCTCCAACGAATCCAGAGCCTGGAGCTTTCCGCGATGAATGAGGCGGGCTGGATGGCCGTGACCCTGAGAGCCGCAGATGGCCAATCGGCCTTGATCAAAGTGGGTGTCCCTCCCAGCAGCCTTCCAAACTACGAAGACTGGGCCCTGACTCATATTGCTTCGATTGGGGAGCGTTCCCGATCAGCCGATCCGGATGATGACGGCGTCAGCAACTTTCTTGAATATGCTCATGGTAGCGATCCACTTGATTCAAGTTCGGCGGCGGTGCCTCAAATGCGGCTCCTGAATGATGAAGGAACCCGCATTCTGGCAATGGAATTCAATCGGTTTGCCGAGGAGTCCGAGCTTGAATATCATGTGGAGTTCTCAACTGATCTTGAGAATTGGGTTTCCTCCTCCAAGACTGAAATCCTGATTTCGGAAGGGGATCCTCCCCTCCGGGAATCTGTTCGTATTTCGGCTTCAAGGCCTCCCGCCGTAGGGAAAAATTTTGTGCGAATCAGGGTAACTGAGTAGATGCCTTAACTACGGTCGAAGTAGCCGTTTTAAAACGAATATGGGCAGTGAGAACCGTCTGCCTATCCAATTTTATGAATCGTGTCTACCTTGCTTTCTATTACATAATTGCCCGCCATTTCCCGACCCAGCCAGTTCCGGGTTGGAAGACGGGCTATCGAATAAGAAGATTTTTATTGGAGCGCATTGTGAAAGATTGTGGTCAGGATGTAATCGTCAAACGAAACTGTTATTTTGGGAAAGGAACTAGCTTGGAGATTGGAAGCCGGTCCCAACTGGGCGAACAGGCTAGAATCGGTCCGCACGTTAAAATTGGAGACGATGTTTTAATGGGACCTGAGGTTGTGATTATGACCACCAGTCACAGCTTCGATGACCTCGAAACTCCGATCCGACTTCAACCCGAACCACCCCAAAGAGGCGTCGTAATTGGGAACGACGTATGGATTGGCACAAGGGTGACCATTCTTCCGGGGGTGACGATTGGCAACGGCGCGATTATTGGGGCGTGCAGTGTAGTTACGAAAGATATTCCGGAGATGAGTGTTGCGGCAGGCAATCCAGCACGTGTTATTCGACGTCGGGGCCAAGTCACAAACTCCTAATTTTTCGACCTTCACTCTGGAAGGCGCTATGAAAGCTCAATCATCTGCTGGCAAAGAATCTTCAATTTACCTGGGAAGCAAGCTCCTTACGAAATCCTTGAGTTTCGGATTAATTCCGGTGTGGACCTTTGTTTTTTCACCAAATCAATATGGTGTTATAGGAAATTTGATGGCTTGGGCTGGATTCCTTTCGCCTCTCATCATGATTGGTCTTCCAAGTGCGACCATTCGTTTGAAGAGCGATTGTTCTGATGAGGAGCAGTGGTATCGGTTCGTGGGATCAATCGCTCTCACTCTGTTAGCTACATCCGGTATTTTTTTAATCGCTTCGTGGTTGATTGGGCCCTTTGCGTGGAATTGGCTTACCTCAGGCGACATTCCATACTGGCCGCTTGTTCCGATCACTCTGGTTGCGGTTTCATTAGGTGCTTTGGCGCGCCTGGCATTGGTTGTCCATCAAGCTGAACAGCAACCGGGGAAAGTAATGGCCTACGAGCAGGCGCTCTCGACGGGGGTCATTGTTTGCGCTTTGGTGGGAGTCTTTTTATTCCACGGTGGAGTGACGGGATATATGTTTGGTGGGCTGGTAGGGGCGGCCTCGGTTTCCCTGTTTTTCGCAGCAACCTTGTGGAAGAGGCGGTCCGGATTCTACTTTGAAGGGGCTCTCGTTTCCGATGCGGTTCGGTATGGGCTCCCATTGATTCCGCAAGCCTTGGCCGCATGGACCTTGAATCTCTCCGACCGGGTCATGTTGGAGCGATTCAGTGTACGGTCGGAAGCGGGTCTTTACAATCTTGCTGCTAATTTTGGGATCGTGATTTCAATGGTCGCGATTAGCATCAACCAAGCCTTATTGCCACGCTATCTGCAACGGGCCAAAGAGAGTTTCGAGTCCCGGGAGGCGAGGGGCGCGGCCCTGAGAGAGGTGGTCATCCGGGGTTTCATTGTCTTGCTCGGCATTTTCATCATGGCCGCCACGGCCGGTCCGATGGTGCTGGGTTGGATGGTCAATGAGCGCTATCTTGAAGCGCTGCCACTCCTGGTTCCAATCCTTGGAGGGTGTTTCTTTTTTGGGATGGGTCAGTTTTTGATCTTGCCTCTGCTGTATGAAAAAAAGACGAAGTTTGTCGCTGCCATAGCCGTTATCGGAGCGGTGGTCAATGTCGCGTTGAATCTCTATTTTATCCCCAAGCATGGAGCGATCGCAGCAGCCTATACGACCTTAGTGAGCTATGCCTTCACCTGCCTACTCGCTTATTCATTCGCCCGCCGCGCTGATTGGTTCGGAATGGGAGCGAGAGAGCTTGTGGCAATCTGTGGGGGTGCCTCTCTGAGCCTAGTGTTGTGCCTGCACTTTGAGGGTCCGGGAGTTGCTGACCTCCTTTGGCGTTTTACTCTCAATGGGATGTTATTGGCCGCCTTTGCGTGGTGGCTCTGGAAACTCACTGGAACACATGAAACCTCCTCCTAAACAATGTCTATTCTTGCCTTGATTCCCGCGAGAGGAGGTTCCAAGGGGCTCCCCGGAAAAAATATCAAAGAGTTTTGCGGAGAGCCTTTGTTGGCTTGGTCGATTCAGGCGGCGAAGGAGGCCCTCGCTCCGATTTCCCGGATCGTGGTGTCTTCCGAAGATGAGGAAATTTTGAGGGTTGCAAAGGACTCGGGGGCGCACTGCCCATTCGCCCGCCCATCCGAGCTGGCGACCGATACGGTTTCGGGGTTGGATCCGGTGCTCCATGCTCTCGACTGGCTGGCTGAGAATGAGGACTACCATCCCGAGTGGCTTCTTCTCCTCCAACCCACCAGTCCGCTCCGCACGGCTGCCGATATTGACGCGGCCTATCAACTGGCTTTGGATCATGATGCGGAGTCGGTGTTGGGCGTGACAGAGGCTCAGTCGCATCCCATGTGGACCAAGACAATTGAGGGAGATGGCAAACTTCGCGACTTCATCGACCAAAAAGAGGCTTTGGGAATTAGGCAGGAGTTATCGCCGGTCTTTGTGATTAATGGTGCTATCTATCTTATACGAGTGGGTGCTTTGGTACGGAATCGCTCATTCTCGAGCGACGAAACCGTTGCCTATCGAATGCCGCCTGAGCGTTCATGGGACATTGATACCGAGCTTGATTTTAAGATCGCAGCTTTCCTTAAAAATGACGCTCTCAATCAGGTCTGAAAAAACGTGATCGCCATTTTGTAAGCCTCGATCTCCCCAAACATCACCGTGTCGTCCAAAAAATCTTCAATACGTCCTCAGGAATCCTCCAGGCAAACCCGCTCTGAACGCCCTCCTATCGTGATCTTAGGTACGGGTGGCCACGCCCGGGTTTTGATCGATCTTGCCGATTTACTAGGTCTTGAGGTCAAGGGTTTGACCTCCCCCCAACATGAGGTGGGGACTTTGGTCGCTGGAAAACCAGTGCTGGGATCGGACCGGGTGCTTTTTGAGCGAGAAATCGGTGCGGTGGAGCTGGCAATTGGATTTGGAAGCACCGGGGTGTCTCCCCTACGGGAAACTCTCTTTGAGCGGATGCGGGATGCGGGCTATCGATTTGTCACTTTAATCCATCCTTCAGCGTGTGTCTCGGGCGGGGCGATTATTGGTGAAGGAAGCCAGATTATGGCGGGAGTGGTATTGCAGACCGGGGTGAAAATTGGTGAAAATTGCATCGTCAATACCAGAGCTTCTTTGGACCACGACGTAGGCCTCGGCGATCATTGCCATATCGCACCCGGGGTGGTTTGTTCGGGGAACGTCGAAGTGGGCGATGGTGCGCATCTCGGCGTGGGCGCGGTCGTGATCGAAGGAATTAAGGTAGGAAGCGGATCCATGGTGGCAGCAGGAGCCGTAGTGGTGGAGAATTTGGCTCCCGGAGCCCGGGTCAAGGGCGTTCCGGCCCGCAATTTTTGAATGACATGAGTTCGACGATGGAGAAAAATATAAAGAGATGCGTTATCATCGCTGAGGCGGGGGTGAATCACAACGGCGATCTGGAAATGGCGAAGCGATTGATCGAGAAAGCGGCGGAGGCCGGGGCTGACTATGTCAAGTTTCAGACTTTTAAAGCAGACCGGATCGTGACGGCGCAAGCCCGCAAGGCAGGATATCAGTTAAAGGGGACCGATCAGGCGGAGGGTCAGCTTGAGATGATTCAAAGACTTGAGATCGACCGGCCCGCGCACGAAGTGTTGATTGCTCATTGTGAGGCCAATGAGATCGGATTCTTATCGACGCCGTTCGACGAGGAGAGTGTTGACCTTCTGGTGGAACTTGGAATCCCAGCGTTTAAGGTCCCCTCGGGCGAAATTACGAATGTGCCCTACTTACGGAAAATTGGAGCTACGGGCTTACCTGTTTACCTTTCGACCGGGATGGCGACTCTCGGGGAGGTAGAGTTCGCGATTCAGACCTTGGAGGCGGCGGGTTCCCGCAGGGACGAGATGACCGTGCTCCATTGTAATACCGAGTATCCCACTCCGATGCAGGACGTGAATTTGAAGGCGATGGAGACGATGGGGGTGGCCTTTCATGTTGCCGCTGGATACTCCGATCATACCCTGGGGATCGAGGTGCCGACTGCGGCGGTGGCGCTGGGAGCGAGCGTGATTGAAAAGCATTTCACCCTCGATCGGAATCTCGAGGGGCCTGATCATGCGGCAAGTCTTGAGCCTCAAGAGTTGGCTGCGATGGTGCAGGCCATTAGAAATGTCGAATGTGCGCTCGGTGACGGAGTAAAAAGACCGACAACGAGTGAGAGTAAAAATATTCCGATCGTAAGAAAATCCCTGGTGGCCTCAATACCGATTCGAGAAGGGGAAGTGTTGACAAAGAATAATGTCACGGCAAAGAGGCCGGGGTTCGGAATTAGCGCGGCTTCGTGGGATGTCGTCATCGGGGGGACCGCCCGCCGTAACTACCAACCAGATGATTTGATCGAATGGTAACGCGTAAAATATGTATCGTGACTGGAACGCGGGCCGAATACGGTCTCCTACGTTTTGTCCTGGAGAATCTCAAAAATTCAGACGAGGTAACCTTGCAGATCGTGGCGACGGGAATGCATCTTTCTCCGGAGTTTGGACTCACGGTAAAGAACATCGAGGCCGACGGGTTTACGGTGACGAAGAGGGTGGAATCGCTTGTGTCCTCTGATACTCCCGTGGGGATCTCGAAGTCGACGGGGCTGGGAATGATTGGTTTTGCAGATGCCTTTGCAGATTTACAACCGGACCTCATTGTTCTTCTGGGGGATCGTTTCGAGATTCTGAGCGCGGCGGTCTGCGCCTTGTATGGCAGGATTCCAGTGGCCCATTTGCATGGTGGGGAAACCACTGAAGGAGCCTTTGATGAGGGTATTCGTCATGCCATTACCAAGATGGCACACTTTCATTTTGTGGCGGCGGAAGCTTACCGTGATCGCGTGATTCAACTGGGAGAGGATCCGGACCGGGTCTTTCAGGTGGGTGGCACCGGGGTGGATGCGCTGAAGAAAACGACCTTGCTCGACCGCGAGGAATTGACGGAGAGAGTGGGCTTTGATTTGAGAGGGCCCTTTCTTTTGATCACCCATCATCCCGTGACCTTGGAGCACGCTTCAAGCGCGGAGCAGGTTGAAGAGCTTTTCAGGGCATTACGCCAGCTGGATGAGGAGGTGACCTTCCTGTTCACGATGCCGAATGCCGATACCGATGGTCGCGTGATTATGCAAATGATCGAGAGATTTGTGGAGGAGATGGAGGGGCGGGCCTTCTCGAGCTTGTCTCTGGGTCAGCTCAATTACTTTTCGGCGATGAAGCATTGCGCCGCCGTTGTCGGGAATTCTTCGAGTGGTCTTTTGGAGGCTCCAACTTTGCGGGTCCCCACCGTGAACATTGGGGATCGGCAGAAAGGACGATTGATGGCAGAGAGCGTGATCTCCTGTGAGCCTGATGCCGCATCCATTTTCAAAGCGCTTGGTCTTGCCACGAGTCCAGAATTCAAGGCCACCTTGGACCGGACGCGTTCACCCTACGGTGAGGGCGGTGCTTCTGATCGGATTACCGAAATTCTCCGGAAAGTTGATCTGGATCCAAGTCTCCTCAAGAAACGGTTTTATGACCTTCCGGTGGCGAAAAGCTAAGAACTCTCTCTTGATACGATTTTGAAGAATATTCAAAAAAGCTGGGACAGTTTGTGGCCCCATATGATGGCGGCTCAGGAAGACCTGTTGGCAGACTTTCCGGAGGCTTTGCCTATTCTGCGTACCGCGGTCGGGCAACTGACAAGCCAAGGTGGTCCGCAGACCGGCTTACCGGTTCGGGGTTCGTCGAAGTGGCAGAAAATTGGGACGTTTTTCTCATGCTTTCATTATCGCAGTTTTTTACAGGACAAGCGCGGGAATGCGAGGGCCTCGGAACACCTTCTATTCGTGCCCCTCTTCGACCGGAGCTACTGCTTGGATGCCTGTGGGCGGGTGATGAAGGCGGTGCAAGAAGCCTCTCCCGGAGTTGGGATTTCGGTGGTAGCTCCCCCGGTGATGAATCGTTCTCAAAACGAGGTGCCTGAGGGCGTCACTTGGAGAGAGGAGAGCGAAATTGCCAAGAGTTGGCCGAGTTTCAAAATGCTCCTACGCGGTGGTGCGGCCTACCTCCGCTTTGTTGCCGGAGTACGGAGGAATCGGGAACACCGCGAATATCTTATGGAAGGCTTTGGGAGGTGGCGCCTCAAGTTTTTGTTCAAGTTTCTCATCCACTATCGCTTCGTGGCGTCCGGGGCCACGTGGTTGAAGAGGGAGAACATTGCTCAGCTGGTCACCATTAACGATACCGTAGATTCGGGAGCTTGGCTCTTCGGGGCCGCAAAAGTGCAGGGGCTCAAAACTCATTTGATCATGCATGGCATCTCCGGTCCACAGAGCTGGCCCTTTTTGGCCGATCACTGTTGGGTGTGGGGAGAGAGATCGCGCTTGGCCCTTATCGAGTTTGGAGCTCCCCCGGAACGTCTTTCCCTTGTCGGTCATCTTGAGTCAGAACTCGGTGCGCACTTTTCATCCCGGGAACGTCATGAGCTCACTTTAGCCCACTTGGAATCTCCCGGAGAGAAAAAGACTCTGCTTATTTTTTCCCAAGTTTGTGCCAATCATGGCTGGAAAACCGAGGTCTTTAACGAGATTTTTGAGGTCGCGATTGAGGTCCTTTCGGGGTTGACGGAGCTCTGGAAAATCCGAGTCAGATGTCACCCTTCGGAAAGTGCCGAAACTCTCAGCGAAATCACGGCGGCTTGCCAGAAGGTAGGGATCGAGATGGAGCTCACGGGAGCCCATCTTTTAGATGATGATCTAGCTTGTGCCAACTTCGCCCTTTCGGTGAATTCCACCGCCTTGCTCTCATCGCTTCTAGCGGGAATCCCTTCCGCTCAGTTTTATCCCGATCATTTTCGGCGCCAAGTGGGCACCCCCTTCTTCTCGGAAGAACTGGTGGTAGACTCGGTGGCGGGGCTTGCGGAACTCCTGGAACGAAGTCCGGCTTCAATGTCGGCGCTTCTCACTGACAACGTGCAGGCCATTTTTTCCAATCGTGGCCGTGCGGCAGCGGTGGCGGCAGAGCTCTTATTGGAAGACTACGAAACCCCTCACTCATGATATCTTCATCAATTAAGTTACAAGCGATCCGTATTTTGGAGACCGAATCACTTTTGGCGGCGATGGGCGCGATTGATGCCGGCGCGATCCAAATGGCGGTCGTCGAAAATGGCGAGGGCATTATGGTCGGCCTGATTACCGATGGTGATATTCGCCGGGGCCTCCTCGCGGGGATGAGCTTGTCCGATCCGATCGAAGCCTGTTGCCAACGTGGTTTTATTTCCGTCTCCGAGGGGACGTCCAGGGTCGAGGTGCTGGAAATGATGTTGGCTCGCAGTTTTGAACATGTCCCGGTGGTCGATCAACGGGGGTGTTTTAAAGGAGTGCATTTGCTGACGGAATTTTTGACTCCCCGGCGTCGAGAGAACATTGCGGTCGTGATGGCAGGGGGAAAGGGAACCCGTCTCGGCGAGTTGACCCGGCACCTCCCCAAGCCCATGATCAAGGTCGCAGGTCGCCCCATTCTCGAGCGGATTGTCCATCAACTGGTGGGAGCCGGCGTGACGCAGATCTATCTTTCGGTCAATTACCTTGCCGAGGTCATCGAGGATCATTTTGGCGATGGTCGAAAATTTGGCTGCGAGATTTCTTATTTGCGGGAAGAGTCCCCTTTGGGTTCGGGAGGGGCCTTGTCCCTTTTACCGCAGCCTATGGAAGAAGCAATTTTGGTGATGAATGGCGACTTGATCTCCGAGTTTGATGTGGAACGCTTTTTGGATACCCATGAGAAGACGAAGGCCGCGATCACGGTCGGGGTCCAGAGTTATCAGCACCAGGTTCCGTTTGGGTGCGTCCAAATCGAAGACGGGCAAATCCGGGCCTTGGTCGAAAAACCAGCTCTGAGCGAAACCATCAACACCGGCATTTATGCGATTGCGCCAAAGTATGTCGCGATGGTTCCCAACAGTTTCTTCCCGATTATTTCTCTGGTTGAATCGGCTTTGGGTGCCGGTGATATCGTGACACCTTTCCAGATTGACGAATGGGTGGATGTGGGAGAACCGAAGCAGCTTGCGAGGGCGCGCGGCGAGGATCATTAAATTACGAAACTATGAATATCGACGGAAAAACCGTATTAGTTACCGGAGCCGATGGCTTCATCGGGAGTCACCTTGTGGAAGGGCTCCTGGCCGCCGGAGCCAAAGTCCGGGCACTCGCTTACTACAACTCCTTTAACTCCTGGGGCTGGCTCGATTCCCTCCCAGCGGAAACGCTGGCGCGGGTCGAAGTGATCACCGGAGATATCCGGGATCGGGGCACCGTGGCGAAGTTGATGCCGGGAGTCGAGGTGGTTTTCCATCTCGCAGCGTTGATTGGGATTCCCTATAGTTACCAATCCCCTGAGAGCTATATCGGGACCAATATCACCGGTACCCTAAATGTCCTCGAAGAGGCTAAGATCCACCAGCCCGCTCGTGTCCTGGTGACCTCGACCTCGGAAGTCTATGGCACGGCCCAGTATGTTCCGATTGATGAGAAGCACCCCTTCCAAGGCCAGTCGCCCTACTCCGCGACCAAGATTGGCGCGGACCGTCTTGCTGAGAGCTATTTTAGATCCTTCGAGACTCCGGTTACGATTGTGAGGCCCTTTAATACTTTTGGCCCGAGACAATCGGCCCGGGCGGTCATCCCGACGATCATTTCCCAGCTTCTTGCGGGGAAGGATGAGATCAAGCTTGGGAGTCTTTCTCCGACTCGCGATCTCGTCTTTGTGAAGGATACGGTGGCTGGTTTCATCTCGATTGCCGAGAGTGATCAGGCGATTGGCGAAGAGATTAATATCGCGACTCAGAGTGAAGTCAGCATTGGCGACCTTGCGGAACTTCTCATTAAAAAGATCCGTCCGAGCGCCAAGATTTTCTCTGATGAGGAACGGGTGCGTCCGGAGAAAAGCGAAGTCGAGCGCCTCTTCGGATCGAAAGAAAAGATCACCCGCCTGACCGATTGGAAACAGAAATTCAGTCTGGAGCAGGGACTGGAAGAGACGATTGCCTGGTTCTCGGATCCTGCGAATCTCGCCCGCTACAAGGTTGATATTTACAACGTTTAGGACGGTTGACTATTCAACTTTGATCGTCTTCGAAAAATAGTCTTTTTTCAAAGACGAGTGCGGGAAGAGATCCCACTTTAAAGTTAAGCTTTCATGCTGACGAATTAGGGTCCAAGTCCAGTCCCACGCACTTGATTAAATCAGCAATGAGTAATTCCTTTATCCCCCTCTGCATTCCGGAAATGACCGGCCGTGAAAAAGCGCTTGTGTCAGAATGCTTCGACACCAATTGGGTTTCCTATGCAGGATCCTACGTCGGAGAGTTTGAGCGTTTGATTGTCGGAGCGAGTGGAGGAGCTCACGCGGTTGCGGTAACCTCCGGAACGGCAGCACTCCATCTGGGACTGGTGTTGGCGGGAGTGCAGGCGGGCGACGAGGTCGTGATGCCGGGGATCAGCTTCGTGGCTCCGGCCAATGCCGTCCGTTATGTCGGGGCGTGGCCCTGTTTCATGGATGTCGATGCGAGCGACTGGCAGCTCTCACCAACCCGGGTCCGAGAATTTTTATCATCCTGTGAGCGGAGGGCTGACGGGCGACTCTACAATCCGGAGACAAAGCGCCCGGTCACGTGCGTGATGCTTGTGCATCTTCTGGGTGGACTGGCAGATAGCCGGGCGCTCGGGGCGATTTGCGAGGAGTTCGGGCTCCCGATGGTTGAGGATGTTGCGGAATGTTTGGGGGCTTCCTTCCTCGATCGGGATCTGGCCGCACCCCTGGGGACAATGGATGAATCCCGTCGCTTTTTGGGGACGAGTTTTAATGGCAACAAGATCATTACGACCGGGGGAGGGGGTGCCGTGATCTGCAACGATGAGAAGACGGCTGAGCGGGCAAAGCATCTTTCAACGACTGCGAAGACCGAGCCTGCGACATTTTTTCATGACGAATTGGGTTTCAACTACCGCCTGACCAACACGGCCGCAGCGATGGGGGTGGCGCAAATTGAGACGTTGGCGGCGCGAGTGGATCGGAAGCGAGAGATCGCTGGGGGATACCGCGCGGCATTCCATGATTTGGAGAGGGTGACCCTTCACCCCGAGCCAGAAAACTGCCGAAGTTCATTCTGGCTTTATACCCTCCAACTTGATTGTCCGAGCGTTCCTTTAATCGCGCGGCTTGAGGAGCTTGAGATTCAGGCCCGCCCGATCTGGCATCCTCTTTCTGATCTTCCCTACCTTAGGAATGATTGCTGGAATGATGGGATTTCTTTTGGCGCGCGTTTGGTCGATCAGGCAATTTCCCTTCCCTGTAGTCATGGACTGACTGAGGGGGATCAAAGTCGTGTGATTGATGGGGTTTTGGATTTCTTAAAGACTCGGTGAGATGATGAGCGCTCTTAGAAACAGAATTCGTCTCGGGCTTTCTACTTTGTGGTGCGCCTTAGCTCGGAGAGCAGGGGTCTTGCTGGGTGAGGGGGTAATCTTGAATGGTCGTCCGTCTTTTAAGCTTTGTCCAGGAAGCCGTGTTAGCCTCGCCGAGGGAGTCACTTTTAACAGTTATGGTAGGTCCAATCCGCTCTACTGCGCCCAGCCAGTTTCAATCTGCACCTTATCGAAAGAGGCTCGGATTGAAATTGGGGCTCGTTCGGGAATCAGTGGCAGCTCAATTTGCGCCCTTGTCGGGGTGAAGATCGGGGAGGATAGCTTGATCGGGGCAGGCTGCCAGATCTTTGACAACGATTTCCACCATCGGGAAGACGGTGGGTGGCGCGGCCCCCGATTGAGCGAAGCGAAGCCGGTGATGATCGGGAATCACGTCTTCGTGGGAGCAGGGGTTCGGATTCTGAAAGGAGTGGAGATCGGGGATGGTGCAACAATCGGGGCGGGCTCGGTCGTGACTCAAGACATTCCTCCCAATTCCATCGCGGCGGGGCAACCTGCCAAGGTTTTGCGTCGCCAGGACAGTTGAGCGACCTTCCGTTCCGCCCACCACGCTACGATGCAAAATTTTTCGCAGTTTGACCGGGATAATCCTTCTGGTGAGTGAGAGTGTCGTCACCTTACTTTCAAAGTCCATGCCATCGCTGCTGATTCCGATGAGTCTGTCTTTCTACACTTTTGAAGATGCGGCCGGGAGCCCGCTTTGTCGGGAGCATGGAAGGGGAATTGCTCCTGGGCAGAGATCTCTATCGCTATGCTTTGGAGGACTACCGCTCGGGGGAGGCGCCTTGAAACCGACTACGACAATCCATTCCGAGGCCCTACAGGACTGGTGCCCGAGAAGCTGCTGACTCCCGAGTTCCTCGCCTTTGCGAAGAAAGCGTGGCCTGTCCGCTCATTTTCAGGGGCTCTATTGTTGCCTTTTGGATAAGAAGTGGAGAAAATGCACCCGAGACATTCACCCACTGCCAAGATGAGTCAAGCAAGGGAACAAGCAGCGCGCTCAGCGAATCCGTAATTTTAAAGATAAAAAATGATCAGTAAAAACTCTTTGGCTCCAGGAAAAGTTAGCATTAACATCGTTCTGTTTCTATTTGTGGCATTTCTCAGCTCGATTGTGCTGGGAAATATGATTGCTCAAGGGAGTGTTCTGGAGGCCTATCTTGGCATGTTGGTCGTGGTGGGGCTCGTTGCTCTCCAGCAATTGAAATCGAGCTTCTGGCTTTTGATTCCGTTTTCGATGGTCTCCCAGCTTCCGGCAATCTCGATTATTGTGGCTTCGCTGACTTTGGGGGAGTTGTGGATTATTGCTTCCGTTGTTTTTGTGATCCTCTATTGGTTCATGGAGAAGCGTAAAATTGACCTTCTCCTTCCCCGTGGTTTTTGGATGTATGCCTATGCGGCGTGGGCCATGATGATTCTCGCGATGAATCCGGTCGGTCTGAGCTTCACGGGAGTGGAGGCGGGTGGAGCCCGGTTTTACATTAAGATTGGACTCGCGTTGATCGCCTTTTTTATCATTGCTAACAATGAAATGGGCGAAAAAAACGCCAAGCGGATCATCGTCCTTCTGCTGGTGGGAGTGGGAGCGGAAACAGTGTTTAAGCTGGTCGGAGCCTTCGTTCCGCAAGTTGCCTTTCTTACGGCTATGAGCGCGGGAGGAGCTGGCGGTGATGTTGGCTTTTACGGATGGTCACAGCTCCTTGCTGTTTTCCCGGCAACTGCGATTCCCTTCATTTTTGCGCGTTATTCGATCAACGAACTCTTTCATCCATCGAAATGGTGGGTTGCTTTTACCGTTTTACTTCTGTTGGGGATGGTCCTTCTCTCAGGGAAGCGGTCACTGGCTTTTCTTGTTTTTCTCTACCCCGGTGTATTAGCTGTGATTAGAGGGCGGCTGATCGTTGCGGTGGCATACGGGATGGCTGGCGTCCTGTTGTTAGCGCTTCTGTTTGGGGCTCACTCCTCGGGAGTCACTTTACCAAAAAATACCCAGAGGATTTTGTCGATCATCCCCGGGGTGACCGGGCTGGACCGTGAGGTCACCCAGTCAGCCGGGAATGACTTTCGAGAAACTCTCAACCGATTTGCGCTGGACGAAATACGTGAGCGGCCTGTTCTGGGACGGGGGTTCAAAGTGGATCTAGAAGCCCTCTACTACCTCGAGAACAATCCTAGTCAAGTTTTGGGTGCTGACGACCACTTTGCGGGTGCCAAATATGCCGCGACTTCGAATTGGCACAACACCTGGCTGGGGATCTCGGCAGATTTTGGGATCCCGGCTGCGGTAATTTTCGCTTTCTTGATGATCGGGTATTTCCGGGTGTCGTTGAGAGTTCTGAGGCAGTTGGATCAGAAAAGTTTCCAATGGGCCTTGGTGGCCGGGATTCTGACGATTGTCATCGGAGATCTCATCCGTTCCTGGCAATTCGGACATGCCTCTCTGACATACTGGAACATTTCGTGGAAAGTCGGGGTTCTCTTCGCAGTCGAGAACTGGGTGAGGGCGACCAATACTAAAAAAATCGCTGCGCAACGGGAAGGAGGGCAGGAGCCTCCACAGCAGTCAGAAGGCATGCGTTTTACAAGATCTAGACAGGGTGGATAATTGTTTCGTTCCCCCTCGGTAAGCGCCGTTTGTTCTAAATTGGCGAAGCCCAAATTTTAGGGGGATTTGCAAGGAATCATGGGCGTAGCTACAAAAACATGAGTGAGCAGCAAGCAGTATTTGTCGTTGCGCAGAAAATATTCAGGGGCCTAGCTGAGGAGGGCATGTGCTGCGTGATCCTTCATCATTTTGATTTTGAAGAGGGTGGTGACATTGATTTTTGTGTCGATGTCTCTGGACTCGAGGTATTTCTGCGAGCACTGAAGCGTCTCCTTGGAGATCAGGGTTGGGAAGTGATACAGGTGTTTCCTCACGAGCAGTCCGGAGCTTATGTCGTTTGTCGGGATTCTGGGGGAGGTGGGCGGTATTTACTGTTCGATTATTGTCAAGATTATCGGATACGGGGTCATAAGATTTTGAGCTGTTCTGAAATGCTGACTGATTCCAAGAGCTTGCAGTGGGGAGGACGGGGAAGCGATGGATTCATTGAGCTGGCCTACCGCTTTGTAAAAGCAGCGGTGAAGCGTAAGAATGCCAGCGTGATCACTCATGAGCTTAGAGATCTATGGGATTGTCATGGGGAACAATTGGATTCCTGGTTGAGAGGTCGGTGGGGGCTGGAAGTGAGAGTCTGGGATGAGTCGTCGGTTGCTCGAGTTTTAGATCAATTGAGAGGACGGCTTAGGAAGCGGAATTGGTCGCTTGCCGAGTTGGTTTTGAAACTCAAGCGTCTCTTCAAGCCCAGGGGTTTGTGGGTGGAATGTTCGGTGGGACAACAGGCCGCGATGATTGAGGAGGTTAGACCTTGTTTTCGGAGTGTCAGGGAAGGACGCGGCTCTTTGCTGTCGGTTTTGGGATCGGCGTTCATTATCGAGAAAGAGGGGGGGACTTCTCCGTGGAAGAGGAAGGTTCTAAAATTCGTGAATTGCTGGCTGGAGGTTTCTTCGGGTGAAGAGGTTGTGCAATTTTTGATGGAACGAAATGCCAAGTATCAAAAGTGGAAGTGAATCGACGATTGAAAGTGCTGATGTCAGCTTTCGCGTGCGAGCCGGACGAAGGTTCGGAACCGGAAGTGGGATGGCGCTGGGCCGTCATGATGGCTCGTGACAACGAGGTCGTCCTGGTGACCCAGGAAAAGAACCGCAAGCATATCGAGCCCTTTCTCGAGAAGAACCCGGGGGTTGGCGGGAACGTGACCTTCGTTTACCATGAATTTTGGCCATCGCTGAGACGCTTGAAACGTCGCTTTGGTTGGTTGATGCTCCCCTACTACACGCTGTGGCAATGGAGCCTGCGCGGAGTGGTGGATCGTCTCCTCGAAGAGCACGGCATTGATCTGATCCATCACGTCACTTTCGCCTCTTTTAGGACGCCGGTATTTCTCAGGGGCCGTCCCGTCATTTGGGGGCCGGTGGGTGGTGCCGACACGGCTCCACGACATCTCTTGGGATTTCATGGACCGTGGAAATCGGTCCTTCGTGAAAGGATTCGTAACGTGAGCACAACCCTGGCGGTCCGGCTCCTGCCGTTGATCGACCCCTCGCGCAGGACGGGCGGTCGGGCCTTCGCCTCAACTCCGGGGACCGCGAGGGCATTTCAGGAAAACGGGATCCCGGTGGAGATTTTGCCGACGGTGGGAATGGTGGCCCATCCTGAATGGCGGCAGAAATTTACCCCCGAGGGAGAGCCGCTGAAGATTCTCTTTGTGGGGCGCCTACATCATCTCAAAGGTCTGCAATTTCTTTTCGAAGCCTTAAAAGAAATCTCGGCAGACAAGGTGATTCTGACGGTGGTGGGGAGGGGCCCGCAGGAGGATCATCTTAAAAATTTGGCAAAAGAAATGAGGATTCAGGATAGAGTCAATTTTGTGGGCTTTGTTTTGCGACCGGACCTCCCGGAAGTCTATCGGTCACACGATTTACTGGTGGCGCCGAGTCTCTATGAGAGCGGAGGGCTTTCGATTCTGGAGGCGTTTTCGTTCGGGGTTCCTGCGGTGGCGTTGAAGAGGGGCGGTCCTGCTCTGATTGTTGCGCCGGGTTGTGGGACCCTGATTGAGGTTGATGGTGAGGTGGACGCAGTTTGCCGTGAGTTGCGCGAAACCATTCTAAGATACGGCCATGATCGGGAACTCCTGCTGCAGCAGGGGACGATGGCGAGAGCGCGCCTGCAAGAGGTCTATTCGTGGGATGAAAAGTGCCTGCGAATGCAAGAGGCCTATGAGCGGGTCATGGGCATCTCCGAAGGCCCGTGACCGGAGGGGCCTTAATGAATTAAAATAATGAAGATGAGTGAGACTCCAAAGCGCCTCTTAATAGTGGGGCAGACGCCCCCGCCATGGCATGGGCAGGCGGTGGCGACAAAGATGTTGGTGGATCATGAGTGGTTGAATTGGGAGACGGCGTTTGAGAGAATGGCTTATAGCGATGGGATTGATGAGGTGGGGAGATTTCGATGGCGTAAGATCGGGCATCTTTTTGAGCTGACTCGAAGGGTGAGGACTCACTTGAAGGAGAATCCCGGGACGGTGTTACTTTATCCTCCGGCGAGCGCTTCGTGGCTTCCGTTTTTGAGGGATGTTTATTTTCTATGGAGGACGAGACGATTTGCGAGAGGGACGGCTTTTATTTTCCATGCGAGCGGGTTGCCGGCCTTTGTGAAGAGGTCGAAGTTGAGGAGTTGGTTGGCAAAGTGGGCTTATCATGGCGCCGATATTTCGTTGGAGGTTGCGCAAGAGAAGTTGACGGCGAAGGAGGTGTTTGAGGCACGGGAGTCACTTTGGTGCCCGTGCGCGGCGGAGGTGCCGGAGGATGCGGTGGAGATGAGTCGAAAAGAGGGCCAAGCGTCGGTCCTTTTTGTGGGGAGTCTGATGGAGGGGAAGGGGATCTTTGAGATTTTGAGGACGGCCAAGGTGATGAAGGAGCGGGGAGCGGAAGTTATGCGTTTTTTGATCATCGGAAAGTGGTCTAACGATGAATTCCGGAAGAGGTGTGAGGCTTATGTGAAGGCGGAGGGCTTGGTGGAGTGGATTGATTTTGGCGGACAGTTAACGGGCGACGAAAAGTGGGAAGCGTTTGGGGCAGCTGATTTATTCTTTTTCCCGAGTCACTATTCATCGGAGGCTTCTCCAATTGTCGTGATGGAGGCGTTGGGAATGGGGCTGCCTGTGGTGACGACGAATTGGGCTGGGATTCCTGCAATGGTGGGTGACTGCGAGGCGGTCACTTTATGCCCAGTGAAAGATCCGGAGGCTTTTGCAAATGCAATTATAAAAACGCTTGATGAGTCGAAGGGGAATGGAGAGCTGAGGGAGATAGCGAGGAGCTTCTTTGAAAAGCGTTTTACGCCGGCGCAGTTTATCGGGCGTATTGAAGCTGGATTGGAGAAGGCGGGACTTTGATATGAAGGGGTTTGAAAGTTGGCGTGGTGATTTGAGCGAGGTAATCGGCAGAATGCTGGAGGTTGCGATCGGGCACCGTCCCATCAAGTTGCTTGTTCTGAATGATCGGATCGCATTTGGGTTACCACGCGATGGCAAGATGGCGGGGGAGGTTTTAAAGCTCTATCGGCCGATGCGACCCAAGGCTCGTTTAGTGGCTGCGGGATTGAGTGGAGCGGCTCGCTGCGGGCTTCATGGACTGGTGGGAAGAAAGATTGAGGGAACGGGGCCTTGCGAGATCTCATGGCTCCGGGATTCCGGGGAATTGGGTTTTTTAGGGTGTAATCCAAGCCATGGAATTCGGGCCGTGATTCTGAGTCGGGATCATGAGCGTGGGCTGAAGGTGACTAAGCTGGCGATAGGGGGTCGTCATGGTTCGTTGCGCGATGAGGCTCAAAAGCTCGATCAATTTTCTGAACAGCATGGCGGTATTTCAAGTCTGGGTGGACTGGAGGAAGGGCCGGATTGGACGGCATTTTGGACAAAATTTTACGCAAAGCCCGGGCCTCGAAAAATGCGGGGGGAGGTCGTTCCTTTGTTGGAAAAGTGGCGATCAGACGAGGTGGTTAGGCTGGGATCGGTTGATTGGCTGGCGCGGGCAATCGAGGGGGTTCCAGAGTCTATGGGGGGAAAGCTGAGAGAGTTAATACTGAGAAGGGCGTTGGTTCATGGAGATTTTGCGCCATGGAATTTGAGGTGGGATGAGGAGGATTTGGTAGCGGTTGATTGGGAATGGGGTTGTGAGGATGGGGTGGCCGGTTTGGATCTGGGGCATGGGTTGGTGGCGGAGGCTCATCTTGTGGAGGGATTATCCGGTGAAAAACTGATCGAGAGGGTACTTGGGCAAGCAAGTGAGCCTAGAATTTTGAAACACCTTAGGGAATCCGGTTGGGAGGACTTGAGGCTCTGGTTGTTTTTCATTTTACTTTTGCACAGGTCAAAATGGCAAAGCAGGATGGAGCAGGAACTGCAGTTCTTGGGATGAGCTGAGAAAGCAATCTGTTCACTGACGCAATAATAAAAGAGATGCAACGGGATTTCCCAGAGCATTAATCTTCCCGCACAATACTAAATTTTATATGAGCAAGGCAGAATCCCCGTCAAAGCGAGTTCTTATCTCGGCTTATGCGTGCGCTCCAAATCGGGGCGCTGAGCCAGGTGTGGGCTGGAATTTGGTAGCTTATCTGGCCGGTCACTATGGCTATGATGTCACGGTAATCACTCGCACGAAGCATCGGGCTGGGATCGAGGGGAGCAGCGATTCCCGTATGAAGGATGTTCACTGGATCTATGTGGATCCACCTGAATGGTTGTCAGCTAGGAAGCGCGGAGCTTTGGGCGTGAAGGCCTTCTATCTCCTCTGGCAGCGGCAGATGCATGCCGCTGCAACCGAGCATATGGAAAAACACCTTGTTGATTTGGTGCATCACCTCACTTTCGGAAGTGTCCTGCCGGCTACCTCATTGGTGGACTTTGGTTTGCCATTGGTGGTCGGGCCAGTGGGTGGGGCTGAAATGAGCCCTCCCGAGTTAATTGGGGACTTGAAGATCAGGCTTTGGGTGAGGGATAAGTTGCGATCGGCTCTCTACAATTTCGGCAGCAAGTTGGAATCGACGAGGAAAACTTACGAAAATTGTTCAGTGGCCCTAGGTGCGACCGAGGCAACGGTCGAGTCTCTGCGATCTCTCGGGGCAAAGGAAGTCAGGTTGGTTCCTCAGTCCGGTTGTGGGAACGATGAGGTGGCGGCTTTTGTAAAAGCTCATCCGAATGGAGCTGGTCCACCGAAGGGGGCCGTGCGACTTTTAAGTGCGAGCCGCTTGGTTCATTGGAAGGGGGTTGATCTTACGATCGATGCCCTTGCGAAGGCGGTTGATGCGGGTTGTGATGTCGAGCTGGATATTCTTCAGGAAGGGCCTGAAATGAAGACTCTTAAGAGGCTCGTGAAAAAACGAGGCCTTCAAGATCGGGTTCGTTTTCTGGGGAAATTAGCGACACTTGAGGATGTTTACCAGGGGATGAGGGAAGCTGATGCCGTGATTCATCCGGCGATCAATGAGGCCTTCGGCCAATCGGTCTTGGAGTCTCTCTTTCTTGGCCGTCAGGTGATTTGCTTGGATTGGGCCGGGCCCGGGATGATTGTGACAGGGGATTGCGGGATCAAGGTTGAAACAGGGAATCGGGAAAAGATTGTTTCCGGACTGGCAGCGGCCATCGGGTCACTGCGGGAGCGGCGGAACGAATGGAGAAAGATACAAAGCGCTGCGATTGAACGAGCGGCGGCCTTCAGTTGGTCAAGTGTCGCCGAAGAGCTGGACCTCGCTTACCGAGATAGCTTCATTGAGGCCGACCCCGGCCTCTTAAAAACAGAGGGGATTTGAGCGTGAAACGTGCGTCCTTTTTTCGTTGAACTTTCGATCAGAATAATCAACCCAGTGGGTCGCTAAGCGGGCCTCGTTCACAACCTACTTTTTCCTTAAACTTAGAATGATTCCTGATTTTACGATCGTCTCTGCCAGTTATAATTATGGGCGGTTCATTCGCGAATGCCTTGAGAGCGTGGCGCAACAAAATGGGGCCACATTTGAGCACCTTATTTATGATGGGGGATCGACGGATGATACCGCTGAGATTGTTGCTGAGTTTCCCCACGCGGTCTTCGTGCAAGAACCTGATGATGGGATGAGCGACGCCATTAACAAAGGCTTTGCCGCGGCGAAAGGAAAGTGGGTCATGTGGCTGAATACGGATGATCGATTGAAGCCCGGAGCTTTGAAAGCGGTCTTGGATTTTGCGCAAGGAAAGGATGATTCGGACGTGATTTTTGGGGGATGGGACTTTATCGATAAGGAGGGAAGGCATCAACGGACGATGACAATTTTTCCGTTTCAGAAATCGATGCTTTGTTACGCAGGATGCTACATTGGCTCTACTTCGGCCTTTTACCGAAATGAGACGGTGATTGCCGAGGGGCATCACCTTGAGGAAACTTTTGGATTTGTGATGGATGGGGAGTTTTACAATCGTTTGGCTGCCTTGGGAAAAAAATTTACCTATATGCATGCCATCCTTGCCGATTTTAGAATGCACGGAGAAAATTTGAGCTTCCGCCATCGGCAGGGTGATACGGCGGGAGAACGATTGGTCCTGGAGAAACAGTATGCCGAATCAGCGGCAATTAAAAGGGTTTATGGCTGGAGTAAGATCGAGAAAATCCCGTGGGTTTGGTTTTCAGATGGTTTTTTATACACCTATTTCACATTCAAAAAATTTGTTTTAAAGCGGGTTTATCGTCGCTTTGTGTCGTTGATTCCCCTCCCGAAGAAAGGGAGTGACCAGTCGAGATCACTATGAATTTAAGAACTTCATCGGGGTTGCAAAACTTTGTAGAGGCAAACCCGGAAGGTGTCGCCTTTCTGCGTTTTTCGAGGGGAGGGCTTAAGCAGGGGAAATATAGTGATTGGGATATCGCGGTGCGGAGTCGTGATGCGGCAATGGCTGCATGCGAAGGCCTCTATGGGGAGCCTTGGTTGAGAGTTCCCAGACAATATGTGGTCCAACACTACTATGAATGGGGGCAGTGTGACTTGTTACCCGTTTTTGAGTGGAATGGATTTGAATATCTGAGTCAGGAACTGTTTTGGAGCAAAGTCGAAACGAGCGAGGATGAAATCCCCCGTCCGGCCTTGGGGCACGATGCCTATATTGCTTGGATGACGGGCTTGTTGTGGGGCAGAAGGTTCGATCGGAGATACCGAGAATTTATTCAGCTTGCAGCGAAGACTGATGTGGCGAATTTCCGAGAATGCCTTGATGCCGCCTTTGGTCAATCATTGGGCGAGCGCTTGTATCGTATTGCGGCGCGGGGTGATGCCTCGGTCGCGACCCATTGGGTGGGGCGGATGCGGATGGTATTGGCCACTAAGAGGAACTGCCGGTGCCCGGTCGTGACTGTTAAGAATGTCATGAGGCATTGGTGGTGTGAGTGGCGTCTTCATCGGCGTCTCCCGTTCCCATGGATTGGGGTTCTCGGCCCGGACGGGAGTGGGAAGTCGACCGTCATTGAAAACGTTCAAGAAAAGATTCGCCTGTCTCGACTGAAATTATCGGTTGTTCATTGGTTGCCTCCTCTGCAGCAGGGAGCAGTTTCTTCCCACGGGACGGTGACTGATCCCCACGCTCAGGCGCCAAAGTCGTCGATTTTTTCATGCCTTCAGTTGACTAAAATCTTGGTTTATTGGTGGTGGGCCTCGTTTCGATATCTATTTCATTTGAGGGCGAAACGCGAGATGGTCTTATCAGATCGTTTTTATTTGGATCTCTTGGCTGACCCTAGAAGATATCGCTATGGGGCAAGTTTGCAAATCGCACGTTTTGTCTTTCGATTTCTCCCCAAGCCGGATCGCGTGATTGTTCTTCACACTGAAGCTGACACTATTTTGGCGCGCAAAGAGGAAGTCTCTCGTGAAGAACTGGAACGTCAATTGGATCGATATCGTGAAATTGTCGAGGACAACGGGGAAAAAGCGGTGTTAGTAGATTGTGGGGGGGAGGCGGACGTCGTCTCTAGAGAGGTGTTGAAGCACATTCTCGTTGAAGTTAAAAAAAGAAGTCGATGATGAAAGTAGCACATATTCTTTCCTATTATCCCGGTCAGGAAGGGCTTACGAGTTTTTGCAGAGGGCTGGGAAAAGCGTTGAAGAATTTGGATGGGGTGGAGGTTCCGATTGTAACTTTCCGACGAAAGCCGCCGAGGGTCGAGGAGCCGGAAGACGGTCCGGTTGTTTTGAAGTATCCTCATCAGGGGCGGCATCCCTTTGCTATTCCTCAGTCTTTCCTAGATGATTTGGATGACGGGAGTCTGGTTCTCGATGGCGCTGTTTTACACGGAACTTATAGTCCTCAGGTTTGTGCGCAGGCGAGGGCATTGAGACGGCGGGGCATCCCCTATATTTTCATG
>JBLHUR010000042.1:0-38130 GCA_047629805.1 Akkermansiaceae bacterium
GAGTTGAACCAGCTGGAGAGTTTATATCCGGGGACGGACTTGCGTATCGTCTTCGAAATAACCCGGGATTGAGGGCCAAAAAACGCAATGCTGGAATAGGCCTATGTCAGGAGGTCTGAAGTTGGGGGACAGAGGGATTGGAGGTGGTGACTGAGGGGAATGTGCTGAAGGCTCGGTTGATCGCGAATGAGGCTGCCGTTGGCTTTGTTAGGGTGAGAGTGTCTCTCTCGGAATGAGGAGGCTTTCTTGTCCGTGGCGGAAGATAGGGGGACCTTAAGTTGGAGTCGCCCCTCATTGAACTCTGCCGGCGAAGGCATCGCATCTGATTTTGGCTTTTAGAGAGCTACTAAGAGCGGACAGGAATGTCCACCCCCCTACCTGAGGGTTTGAAGGTAGGCTAAGACGTCCTGGATCTCTTGGTCGGTGAGGAGGAGATTCATGGGGGGCATGGGGGAGACTTCGCCGGGGTAGCCTTCGGCGATGGTGGCTCCAGGTTCTAGGAGGGATTCAAGGAGGTAGTCTTTTTCTTTGCGGGAGCCGATGCCATCGAGGGCGGGTCCGATGACTCCGCCTTCGCCGCCGACTTGGTGGCAGCGGTTGCAGGCGGCGGTTTGGTGCTTGAGGAAGATGTTTTCACCTCGGACGGCGTCGGGCTTGGTGGCGACAGCTGGGGTGGCTTCGGTTGCGACAGGGATCAGTTCTTGGAGGGTGACGTTGCGATACCAAGCTTGGCCGGTGGACATTCCCCAACCTCCGAAGAGGGCGTTGATCGTGATGGAGGAGAGTCCGGCTGAGTTGAAATCGAGGGAAACCGGCGTCCAATCGTTTTGGCCTTTCAACGGTTTGGTCGCTCCGGTTTCTGCGTTTTGGAGTTGGTGAATGTTGAAGAGGGCTCCTTTGGCTCCTTTAAGATTGAGCGTTTTGATTTCGCCCTTCAATCGATAGGAGGTATTGGTTTTTATCTTCAGGTTGGTGGAGAAAGAAGAGTCAGAGCCCTGACCGGAGCTGATGTGGAAGATTCCGTTTTCGTTTTTTCGGACGGATTGGCCTGCGTAACCAACCTCGACCCAAGTCGGATCGAGGAGGATGTTGGGTCCGGCTTCCAAGGACACGGACTGATTGACTCCGTGTTTTTTGGAGGCGGCTTGGAGGGCGGCGAGGAGCCATTCGTCTTTTTGATTAATGGAGTCAACGAGGAGGCTACGGACGGCCGTTTTAATGGGATCGCTGGTGGGTATTTTTGAAAGGGTGACGAAGGCGGCGAGGCGGGTTTGGAGGTCCTTGTCGTTGATGACGCCGGATTCGAAGAGGAGCTTGGTGGCGGACTGTCTGTCGAGCGCGCGGATGGCGTTGCGACGGAGGGCGGGATCGTTGGAGAGGAGTGCTTGGCGAAGATCGGCTTCCTGCAGGAGGCCCAGGCCATCGAGGGTCCAGAGGGCGTGGATGGAGGCGAGGCCGGGCTTTTGAAGGAGGGCGCGGAGGGCTGTTTCGGGGTCCTTCTTTTGGCCATCAACGAGGAGTCGCTGGGCGGTGAGTCGCCAGAATTGGTTGTCGTTTTCTAGGGCGGCGACTAGGGCTGTGGTATCCTTGGGATCAAGTGAGGTGATTTTTGAAGCGGGAGCTTTGTCCCAGACGAGGCGGTAGATACGGCCATGGGCGCGGTCGCGGTTGGGGTTGAGGTGGGCGTTTCCTTTTCCCGTTTTGGCGGCGTAGCCGCCTCGGTTGTCGTTGGGGGTGGGGTTGTGCTGGATGATGAAGTTATACCAATCGGCGATCCAGAGGTTGCCGTCGGGACCGACTTCGGCGGCGATGGGGGAGAAGTGTTCATCGGCTGAGGCGATGAGGGAGTGCCGATTTCTTGAGAGGTGTCCGGCTCCATCTGGAACGGTTTCAAATTTGCCGAGGAGGTTGCCGGTGGGGCCGTTGACGAAGGCCATTTTTCCGCGCCAGGATTCGGGGAAGTTCCGCGAGTTGGCGAAGGCGTGGCCGGCGGCGGCGGTGTAGCCATTGAAGACGTCGACTTGGCGGATGTTGGGGGTGATGGGTTGGAAGGCTTGGGTGTCGGCGATGCTCTTGGCGGTGAGTCCTTTTCCGCCTTCGTGGATGCTGGCGGGGATGCCGCCGAAGAAGGAGGGATGGTTGTTGGCGGTGGAGCCGAAGACGTCGCCGTCCTGGTTGAAGCCGAGGCCCCAGGTGTTGTTGTTGAATTGGTGGAGGAATTCGACATTGGAGAAGTCTTTTGAGAAGCGGTAGATGCCCATGCCGAAGCGGTTGCCATTTCCGTTGAAGCCGGAGTAGCCGACGCTTCCCCAGATTCGGTTATCGATTCCGTAGCGGAGGTTGGAGGGGCCGGCGTGGGTGTCATTGGTGCCCCAGCCGGTGAGGACGATTTCTTTGAGGTCAGCTTTGTCGTCGCCATTGGTGTCCTTCAGAAAGAAGGTGTGTGGGGCTTGGTGGAGGAGGACGCCGCCGTTGGCGAAGACGAAGGAGGTGGGGATGTTGAGCTTGTCGGCGAAGATGGTGACTTTGTCGCATTTGCCGTCGCCGTCGGTGTCTTCGAGGATTTTTAAGGAATCATCGCCGGGTTCTTCGCTGCGGACGGTGTTTGGGTAGTCGATCGTTTCGAGGACCCAGAGGCGGCCGCGGTGGTCCCACTGCATCCAGATGGGGTTGATGATGTCGGGTTCGGAGGCGAAGAGTTCGAGTTTCCAGCCGATGGGGGCTTGCGTGTAAGAGAGGCTATCCTGAGGAGAGAGGGGGAGTTGGAAGGGGAGTGGTTCAGGGCGTTTTTCGTAGTTGGGAATATTACTACGTTTCTCGTAATTGAGTGGGGCGCGGTCGGTGAGGAACTTCTGGTAGGTGGCGCGGCGTTCGTCGCCGACGGCCCAGAGGATTCCGGATTTGAGGAGTTGGTGGAATTCATCCTTGCTCCAGACGCGTTGGTCGTGGCCGGAGGCGGTGTAGAAAACGCGGCCTTTTCCTTGGGTGCGGGTCCAGGTCCAGGGCTCGGGTTTGGTGATGTTGTCATCGCCATCTGGCTTGCGGACCATGAGGATTTCGCGGTCGTCGGTTTGGCCGGAGTGGACGTAGGTTTCGTCCCAAGCGTTGAATTCTACAACGTCTTTCATCGCGGGGTGTTTTGGCGCGACGATGGAGGTCGTGAATTCTTTGCCCTTGTGGTGGGCGAATTTTCCTCCGACGAGATCGACGAAGCGGGGCTCGTTATTGAAGCAGGCGCTGGCGCTGTGGACGGGGATGAAGCCGCCGCCTTGCTCGATGAAATTATTGAGGTTTTGGAACTGCTTGGGCGTAATTTCCCCGTGATTGGCGTAGAGGAGGACGCCGTCGAACTTTGCGAGGTAGTCGGCGTCTCCAAGGGCTTCTTCGAGATCGGTGTGGTAGTCGAAGTAGATGCCATCCCGTCCGGTTGCCTTCGCTAGGAGCGGGAAATATTTGTTGGAGTTATGATGCTCCTGATCGTGGCCGAGGAAGAGGATTCGAAGTGGGCCTTCTTTTAGAGCGGGCTCTTTTTTGGAAGTTTGGGCTAGGGAGAGGAGGGCGATTAGGGCCAAAGGGAGGACTAGAAGGAGGCGTTTCATGGTGGCTTTGAGAGGTTGAGAGGGTGAGTGGGTGACTCGGAGAGGCTAAGAGCTTCTTTTACGTTGTTTGGAGGGTGAAGGCAGGGAGGCGGATGAGTTCGCCGCCTTTTTGGGCGGATTCGTGGGCGAGGATGCCGGTGCAGGTGATGTTGGCGGATTGGATGGCATTCGGATAACCCTCACCGCGGCCTTGGAGGAGTTCGACAAATTGGTGGACGAGGTGGGGGTGGGAGCCGCCGTGTCCGGCGCCTTGGGTGAAGCTGAGGTGGTCTTCTCCTTCCTCTCCGCCGTAGACTCCGCCGGTGGTGAAGGGTGCAATTTCATCGGGGAGGAGGTGGGCGTAGTCCGGGCAGGTAACGCGTTCTGGGATTTCGGGCTCGGGCTTGCTGGCGGTGTGGACGACGAGTTCTTCGCCTTCGATGAGGGGCCATTCGACGCCTTTTTTGTCGCCATAGACCTCGATGGATTCGCGGTATTGACGGGCGACATCGAAGAGGGAGCGGTAGACGAGGCCGGAGAGATCAGAGTCTTTGAATTTGACGTGGCAGCTTTCGACGGCGTAGGGGGAGCCATAGCATTCGTGCATTTCTTTGCGGATGGTGCCGGAGGCGAAGCAGGAAACGTATTCCGCTTCATGGCGGCCGAGCCCGAGGAGGGGGCCGACGCAGTGGGTGGCGTAGTGCATGGGGGGGAGGCCGGGCCAGTAGCCGGGCCAGCCTTCCATGTCTTGCTGGTGGGAGGCTTTGAGAAACTGGAGTTTGCCGAGTTCGCCGGTGTCGTAGAGTTCCTTCATGAAGAGGAACTCGCGGGCGTAGACGACGGTCTCCATCATCATGTATTTGAGGCCGGTGGAGGCGCAGAGTTCGACGATCGCTTTGCAGTCCTCGACCGAGGTCGCCATGGGGACGGTGCAGGCGACGTGCTTTCCAGCCTTTAGGGCCGCGATGGTATGCTCGGCGTGATCGGGGATGGCGGTGTTGAGGTGGACGGCGTCGATGTCGGGATCAGCGAGGACATCTGCGTAGTTGGTGTAGCGTTTTTTGATGCCATATTTGTCGCCGATTTCATTGAGAGAGGATTCGGTGCGCTGGCAAATGGCGGCCATTTCTGCCTTGGGGTGACGTTGGTAGATGGGGATGAATTCGGCTCCGAATCCAAGTCCGACGATGGCGATGCGAACGGGCTGATCTGACATAGGGCTAAGAGGATATTTTGAGAGGGGAGATTTAGCTTGTAGGAAGGCGTAGTTTTTTGTGTAGAATTACGACATGTCGAAGAAGGTGAATCCGATGAAGTGGCAGGAAAGTTTGCGTCCGGGAAGTGTTCGGGAGTTGTTCGAATATCTGCCGAATCTCCTTTATTTTGTGAAGGACAGGGAGCATAGGTTAATGGGGGGAAATAGGGCTTTTGTGGAGAGGTGTGGGTTTGCAAAGGAGGATGAGTTGATTGGTTTGTCCGACCGGGAGGTCTTTCCGGTGGAACTGGCGGAGAAGTATTTTCAGGATGATCGGGCGGTGATCGTAACGGGGAAACCTCTGACGGGGATTGTCGAAGTTTTTCCGAATCGGATGGGGGAGGCGGAGTGGTTTGTGACAGACAAGGTGCCGCTTTTCAATCGGAAGGGCGAGGTCGCGGGGCTTTGCGGAATGGTGCGGAGTTACGAAGGGGGGAGGGCGGAGATCACGCCGTATCTGGAAATGTTGCCGGCCACTGAATTGATCAAGGTGAGCTACTCGGAAAAGATCATGGTGGAGGACCTTGCGAAAAAAGTAGGGCTCTCGGTGCGGCAGTTTGAGCGAAAATTTCGGAAGACCTTTGGGACGAGTCCAAGGAAGTATCTTTTGAAGTTTCGGATTTTGAAGGCGTGTGAGTTGTTGGTGGAAACCAAACTGAGTGTGACCGAGGTTGCGCTGAGTGTGGGGTTTTTTGACCACAGTGCGCTGACGAAGCATTTTTCGACAGCGATGGGGACGCCGCCGGGGGCTTATCGGAAGAGGTGGGAGAAGTGAGAGGCAATAGGAGTTGAGGCGCCTTCGCCACTTGGATAAGGGTGGGCTTGGTTGAGAAGTGGGGAGGGCGTCACGAGTCCTTTGGTGAGTTTCGCTCGTTTTAAAACTCGCTGACGAGTTCGGGCTTTTGGGAGGCGAGGTTCTTCTTTTCGCCGATTTTAGTGGTGAGGTCGAAGAGGCGGGAGCGGTGAGCGCCATCTTGGCCTTGGTAGAATTCGCGGATGAGTTTCCAATTTTGGGGGTAGACGGAGAGGGAGGGCGGGGTCCAGTCGGGGGCAGGTGGGGTGTGGGTCTTTGGGATTGATGAGCGGGCGGTATTTATCAATGAGTTCTTCCTTGGCGAGATTGGGGGTGAAGTTGGCGATGCTGAGGAGTTTTAGTTGCCCGGGCGGGGAAAAGAGACGACGCGGTAAAAGAGGGGGCTGTTGGGGGCTGGGTAGGTCCGGGAGATGTCGGTACCGGTTCCGTTGCGGGTTTCGAGGATCGTCCAGGATCCGGCTGAGAGATTTGCGGTGGATTCGACACGATAGCGGAAGCGGAAGTCGCTCTGCCAAGTGAGAGTGGCGGACCCGCTGGTCGCTGCGATCGAGGGTTCGGGAGCTGGAGGAAGAATGACTTCGTCTTTCTCGAAGAGAACTTCCAAGGAGGAAGGCTCGATTGAGAAAGAAAGGTCATTGCCGACACCAGTGGATATTTTTCCGATGGCGGTAGCGAGATGTTCGGGGTGGATGTCATCCGCCCTGATGCCCGACCCGAGAAGTGAGCTATTGGCTCCGCGAAAATCGAGGAAGAATGAAGAGGTGCTTTCAGCGAGGCGGAAGGGGAAGCTGGAGAACTCTCCTTGGTCGGTTGTGGAGAGCTTGGCCTGGAGAGATTCAGCTGTCGGGAAGGGGTCTTTTACCTGGGTGAAGAAGGTGTAGGGAGAGTCCATATCGGCCGTGCCAACGGTTCCTTCCCAAGTGTAGGTGCCGGTTGAAATTGTGATCTGAAGGTCGATGTTCTCCCAGTAGTCGCTATCGACTCTTCCGAAGGTATTGGTCGTGATGTCCTGGGTGGCTCGATCGTTGTAGGTCATCCGGATGGTGACAGGATCATCCGATGAGAGGTCATTTCGAAGAAAGACACCTGTTCCCGAGGTGAGTGACCCAGTGGCTTTCCAGAGGACGGTCTCCGCGTGCAGAGGAGAGGTTAGAATTACTAAAAAAACGAGAGTTTGAAGTTTGGACATTGGCTCAGAAATTTCTTCGGGTTGTCGTAAATGACCTTTTCGACAATTTCGGGGGAGTGTTGGCGCTTTTTCATTTCGAGCGCGGTCTTGATGACGGCAAGGGGATCGGAGATGCCCCAGTCGCAGGCGGAGTTCATCCAGATATTCTCCAAGCCGAAGGTTTCGAGGATGTCGATGGCGCGGGCGGGGGAGCACTTGGACTCGGGGTAGAGAGTCAAGCCGGCCCAGTATCCTTGGTCGAGGACGAGGGGCACGGTGTGTTCTTCGACGTGGTCGATGATGACGCGCCCGCGATCGACGTTGGCGTTTTTGAGTGCGTCGAGGATGAGGCGGGTGCCTTTTAACTTATCCTCGAGATGGGGGGTGTGGATGAGGATGGCTTGATCGTATTTCTTGGCGAGTTCGAGGTGTTCCTCGAAGATCATGAGCTCGTTTTTGGTGTTTTTGTTGAGACCAATTTCGCCGATGCCGAGGACGGTGGGTTTGTCGATGAACTCGGGGATGAGGGCCATGACTTCGCGGGCGAAGACGGGGTCTTCGGCTTCCTTGGGGTTGATGCAGAGCCAGCAGAAGTGCTTGATGCCGAATTTGGCGGCGCGGGCGGGTTCGTATTCGGTCAGTTGGCGATAGTAGTCAAAAAACCCTTGGGGCGAGGCGCGGTCGAAGCCGGCCCAGAAGGCGGGTTCGCAAAGGGCCTCGCAACCGACTTGGGCGATGGCTTGGTAGTCGGCAGTGGTGCGACTGACCATGTGGGCGTGGGGCTCGATGTATTTCATGAAATTTTTAAGTGAGGATTCCTTGGATCAGGTCGCAATGAAGAAGTCTCTTCTTCTTTGCTGCGGATGCCCTGCATTAACTCGACCCAGACGAGTGGGGTCATGGCGGCGAGTTGATCAGAGACGAGTTGCTCAACTTGGGGTTTTTGGGATTTGTCAGCATTTGCTCGCTGATAGCTCACCCAAGTGGAGGTGTCGCTGAGGGTGAGACGGCTCATTTGGGCGGGCTGAAAAGATAGGCGTCTTCGTCTAACTCGCCGGATTCGATCTCATCATTACTTCGGAAATTGATCTCTTGGAGTTCGGAAAGAACCCGCTCGACCTTTCTTTTTCGATTGAATTCGGTGACGGCCGCCAGAATGGCTTCCCGCTTGGTTTTAGCGTTGGCATTGACCATGGCTTCTTTTAAAGCGTCTTCGGGAATGTCGACAGTGGTCTTCATGGAATCTGATTTACCCTAAAAAGGATTCTTTTCAAGCTTCCTCCCGATGCGCTCCTAGGGCGAATTGGATTCCGGCGGATTCGGCGGGTTCGCTGGAGTGGTCTGAGAAGGCGAGGTGGACGGCTTGGGCGCGGGTGGTGCCTTCCGGGGGATTTTGCATCGCGGCGAGGGCCTTGGCGAAGGCGGGGTGACGGAAGTCGGCCTCGCCCTCGTGGCGGTCGACACGGTCGAGGAAGGACGCGATTTCAAGGAGTTTGAAACGGGCGTCCATGAAGTAGAGGTCTTGGATTTCCTTCTTCGTGGGCATGACGAATGATAGGGGTGGATTGGTTATTTCGCAACGCCAGTGACGTGTTCGTAGAACTCGGGCTTGAGTTCGGCAAGGGGCTCGCGGAGTTGATCGAGCTCGGCGGCGGGGCCGTGGATTTCGATGCGGTAGAGTTCGGAGACGGTGAGGGCCTCTTCGATGCAGGCACCGACGTTTTCGAGGTGGCGGAGGACGCCGGCTGCTCCGATGTAGGCTTCACGGCAAAAGACCTGGTCGCCGCAGACAGAGAAGTCGTAGTAGACACAGGTGTCTTCGGTGGCGGTAAGGGCGACGAATTTCTTCATGGTTTCCTTGAAGGCATCGAGTTTACCGGGCTGGACTTTGAAGTAGGGGTTGATGCTGACGGCTTGTGAGAGTTGGCTCATGGAGGAAGAGTGAAGGGTGAGGGGGGAAGAGTGAAGGGGGAAATTAAGGAGATGGAAAATGAGGGGGGTGGGCTGTGGTTGCTTGAAACGGGGAAGTTGGATGAGGGTTTTTGAAACCACGAATTTTCACGAATGGTTGAGGGGGAGTTTGGAAAATCTTCAAGGATCTCAATCTTAATCCTCATGAATCTGTGTGAAATTTCCTCCCCTTCCTTATCGGTGGGGGGCTGCGCAAATCCTTTTGAATCTGCGTTAGAATTCTTCATCTGCAGAATTGACGAACCATGAAGCTTACGAAGAGAATGAAAAGGTTGAGGTGGCTTGGTTTCGGGCGGGGAGGTCACTCAGGAGAGAACCCTTCCTTGGGGGTTATAGCGTGTTGTGGATTTTGGCGATGGGAACGCGGGTTTTTGCGGTTGTGGGGTCGCCGAGGAGGAGGGTGTTTTTTGAGGGGGTGGTTTCGCTTTTAGGGACGGTGGTGAGGGTGAGTGAGTAGCTGGGTGAGAGTTTGAGGCGGAGGTTGTGGGCGAGGCGACCCATGGAGTAGCGGGCGTTGATTTCACTGACGCGGTTCCAGTGGTGGCCGTGTGGGGTGTGGTGGAGGAAGGAGTCGATACAGACGGGTCCGATGTATGAGGTTTTCTTGAGGAGTTGGTCGAGGGCTTGGAGGAGTTCGTTTTTGGCTGCGGGGAGGACCTGGTGGGAGATGAGGCGGGCTTGTTCGGAGGGGAGGCCGGTGGCGGGTTTTGGGGCGGAGGTGGAGGAGATCCATTGGCCGTTTTGGCTGACTTTTTGATGGCAAAGGCCGAGGAAGCGGAGGCCGCCTTGGCTGGGGGCGTTTGCGTGGTAGAGGAGGGAGAATTCGAAAGTGATGTTGAGGAGGGGCTCGATGAGGTGGGGGCTTTTTAGGGGTGGGATTTGGTGACGGGAAAATTTGCAAATGCCTCGGCCAGCGGAGCTGTGGAGGGGTTTGGTGATCCAGTTTTCCTGGGGGTGGTTTTTGATGAAGAGGTCGATTTCGGATTCGTTTTGGCAGATCGCGGAGGGAAGGGGATTTGGGTCGACTTGGGAGCGGAGTTCTAGGCCGAGTTCTTTGCTGAGGAGGGCGGGGTTGGGGACACCCCAGGGGCGTTCGTCGCGGATCTTCCGTGTTTTGCGAAGGGTGGGGAGTTCGGAGAGGAGGGCGACTTCGGGGAAGGTGAGGTTTTGTGTGGCGAGGTATTCGCGGTGCTGATCGGTTGGGAGCTTGCGGAGGAGGACGAGGTCGTCGGATGAGGGGGCGGCGAGGGCGAAGGCGTATTCGAGGTCGGCGGCGAGGTCGTCGAGTCGTTTTGGGGTGGTTTGTCCTCCGGCGGTGAGTTCGACGTCGGGATTGAACCAATAGAGGTCGGGGCTGCGGCCGCGGGTGGATTGGAAGCGTTTGAGGGAGGCGATGAAGTGGTCGTCGAGTCCGGCTTTGCGGCGGCCTTCTTCGTTGAAGGGGGCTATGCCTTTGGCGCGGATGGGGGAGAGGGGGAAGTGGAGCTGTTGGTGCCAAGCGTCCCAGTCTGTTTGGGCATTTTGTTTCCAACGGCGGAGCCATTTGACTCCGTGTCCGACATGGGCGATTTCGTCGTGATAAATTTTGTTGAGGATCTTGGCGGTTTTGTGATCGCTTGCTTTTGCGAGGACCTGGGAGTAGTGGCGGGCGTAGTCGAGGTTAGCTTGTTCGAAGGTGAGGGAGAGGCGGGAGACGTAGTCGAGGGGGCTTTCCATGGTGGAAATGTGCGACCAGATCATGGGGCTGAGGTGGTAGTCGCCGAAGTTGACGCCGCATTCCTTCATGCGTTGGAGATACCAGTGGGTGTGATTTTGCTCTTCCTGGAGGGTGTGGAGGACGCCGCGGCGAAAGGAGTCGGGCGCGTCGGGGAATTTTAATAAGGCGAGGGCCATGAGCTCGACCGCGAGGAGTTCGTGGTTGGCGAAGAAGTGGAGGAGGATGGCGCGTTGTTCTTCATCGTGGATTTGATCTTCGCTGGGGAAGGGGGATTTGCCGTTGTTTGAGGTGGGCTTGAGGTGGTCGGGACGGCCGGGGATCTGGGGGGCTGTGAATGATCCTTTTTTGGGTGGGTCAAGAATGAGGGACTTTGGGGCGTGCGTGAGCTTTTCCTCCAGCGAGGTGCCCATGAGGACGCGTTCGGCAAATTCAGAAACTGATTTTGGTTCGGTCATTCGTTTGGAGCAGAGTTCGGCGGAAATTGCGGGGAAGCAAAGGGAAAAAGGAAAGGATAGCAGCGTCTTACCTGATTGACGTGCCTTTCCTTAGTTCGAGACTTTGGGATGAACTCGCTCGGGTCGGACTTTGGCTGGAATAAATTCGACCCTGTGCCATCCTATGTCCAATAATATGAAATTTCGGTTGATCATTGGAGGAGTCGTCGCAGGTTTAGCCCTTATGGCAGGAATCGCTCCCGGAGAAAAATTAGCAAAGGCCGACGGCAAGGTGTCGGCGACGAAACTCCCGCTCGATGTGAAGTCGGCGAAGGTGAAGTTTGAAACCGCGACCTTTGGCTTAGGGTGATTTTGGGGACCAGACTCCGAGTTCGGAAGTCTCAAGGGTGTTCTTCGCACGCGGGTTGGTTATGCGGGAGGGGATAAGGAAAATCCTTCTTATTACAGCTTGGGGAATCATACCGAGGTCATTTCCATCGACTTCGATCCCAAGGTTTTGAAATATCCTGATCTGCTCGAAATCTTTTGGGCGGCTCACCGCTGTGACCAGATCAACAGCTCACGTCAGTATATGAATGCCTTGTTTTACCATGACGATGCTCAGAAAAAGGGAGCCGAGGAATCGCGCGCTGCTGCTGCTAAAAAGCAGGGAGTTGAGGTGGCGGAGGTGCAGACAAGTATTCTTCCGGTTGGTAAATTCACCTACGCCGAAGGGTATCATCAGAAGTATTACCTGACTCAATTCAGGGAAGTCCGCGATATTTTGATCGGAATTTACGGAGAGGGGAAATCGCTGGCGGATTCCACCGTGGCGGCCCGGTTGAATGCTTACCTTGGAAATGGGATGGAAAAGGATTGGAAGGTCTTCCTGGAAGAACTCTCGGAATTTGGCCTTCCTAATGAACTTGAGGCGGCCTTGAAAAAGGCGGCGACGGGCATGCTGAAGCCGGTAAAGTAATCTCCGACATGCTTTTCTTGTCGTTCATGGTCAGTCCGGACTTGCGGTGTCATTTCAGAAAGTCATACTCCCGCGAATGAAACGCGCCTTCTTTGCTATCCTTGCCGTGGGATTTGTATCCACTCTCGCTTCTTGTGAGTCCACCAACAGCCGACGCGCTGGTGGCGGGGCCTTCGATGAATCTGAATTAGGCCGTAAGCTCGACGCTAACTCGCACCTCGACGATCCTGAAATTCCCGGTGATCGTTCCTACGACCAGTGGCGTGAGCAGAACTAAGGGTCACCGCGTGATGGCGGTATTCTCACTCTGATCACTTTTTCTGATTGTCCTGGAGACAACAGCAAGGTTTGTTCGGGCCATGGATCAAAGGTATCTTGAACTTGCTCAACAACTCATCCGCTATTCTACTTCTCTCAAAAAGGGAGAGAAGATTCTCTTAGACCTCGTTGACACTCCGGAGGATATGGCGTTGGCCCTCATCCGCGAGGTCCGTGCGCGCAAGGCAGAGCCATTCCTCCGTCTTGGCTCCAACCGCCTCGGTCGGGAACTCCTGATGGGAGCGACTGAGGAGCAGTATGAAACGACGGCCAAGCATCTCATGACTGAGATGAAGGACATGGATGCCTATATTGCGATCCGCGGTTCTCACAATATTACTGAAACCAGCGATGTCCCCGCAAAGCAAATGGGGACTGCGATGAAGCACCTTCGTAAGGTTCTCGATCACCGGGTCAAGAAGACCAAGTGGTGTGTTCTTCGTTGGCCTCACCCGGCGATGGCCCAACAAGCGGGAATGAGCACCGAGGCATTTGAGGACTTTTACTTCAAGGTTTGTCTCCTGGATTACAAAGCGCTGATTCCATCCATGAACGCTTTAAAGAGGTTCATGGAGAAGGCCAACGAGGTTCATATTTTGGGCAATGGCACCGACCTTAAGTTTTCGATCAAGGACATTCCCGCCATCGCATCCGGAGGAAACTACAATATTCCCGACGGTGAGGTGTTTACCTCTCCGGTGAAAGACTCGGCTGAAGGAGTGATCGTTTACAATGCGCCTACAATCTATCGCGGAATTGCTTTTGATGGCATCAAGCTGACCTTCCAAAAAGGAAAGATCATCAAGGCTGTGGCCGCCGGTGGTAAGAGCAAAGAGCTGAATAAGATCTTGGATAGCGATGCGGGAGCGCGCTACGTCGGCGAATTTGCCCTCGGCTTCCATCCTCTGATCCGCGAGCCCATGCGCGATATTCTTTTTGATGAGAAGATTGCGGGGAGCTTTCACTTCACACCCGGTCAGGCCTACGAGGAGGCCGACAATGGGAACCGATCCACGGTTCATTGGGACATGGTGAACATTCAGCGCAAGGACTACGGCGGCGGCGAGATCTACTTTGATGGGAAGCTCTTCCGGAAGGATGGCCGATTCCTTGCTAAGACTCTGGAGAAGCTCAATGGATAGTTTGTTTGAATCAGTCGATTCGCTTGTTCTTCGTGCCATCTCGGCTTAGATAAACGGGATGAAAGTTCTCACCCACGAGGATCAAGCCTATCCGGCTTTCGTAAAGAAGCTGTATCGCCGGGCTATCCCGAGTGGTGCCGTTTCTGAGACGGTGGCCGGGATCGTCGCTGAGGTTGCAAAGAAGGGGGACCGCGCATTGGTCGCCTTTGCGAAAAAGTTCGATCGAGCCAATTTGACGGTTCAGTCCCTGCGCGTGAGCGAGGCCGAGTTGGCCCATGCACGGGCTGCGGTGAGTCAGGAGACGAAGGCTGCGATCAAGGCCTCCTTGACGAATATTCATGCCTTTGCGAAGAAGAGCCAGCGCAAGAATTGGTCTTCAAAAAACCTGCAGGGAGTGGAAGTTGGGGAGAGATTCGTCCCCTTTGATCGCGTAGGCGTTTATGTTCCGGGAGGGAAAGCTCCGCTTGTTTCGACCTCGTTGATGACGGCGGGATTTGCGCAGGCGGCGGGTGTTCCCGAGATCGTGGCCGCCACGCCGCCAGGGGCTGATGGCTCGGTTAATATCGATCTTCTCTATGCTCTCGATGCCGCTGGAGCGACTGAGGTTTACAAAGCCGGCGGAGCTCACGGGATTGCGGCTCTCTCGTTGGGGACCAAGTCCATTGCTCCGGTCGATAAGGTTTTCGGTCCCGGGAACAGTTACGTTGTTGAGGCCAAGCGCCAGATGGTGGGGGCAGTTTCCATCGATCTCCTGCCTGGGCCAAGTGAGGTTCTCATTGCATCTGATGCTTCGGGGAACGCCCGTTTTCTCGCGGCCGATTTGTTGGCGCAGGCCGAGCATGGACCTGATTCCGTGGTGGGAATGGTGACTCATTCGAAGAAGCTTTTTAAAGAGGTGCAAGTTGCGCTTAAAAGCCAGTTGGCCGAGACTCCTCGTCGTGAAATTGCGACAAAAGCCCTGAAGAAAGCAGGCTTTCTCCTCCTTACCAAGTCGATGAAAGAGTCGATCGAGATCGTGAACGATTGGGCCCCCGAGCACTTAGTTCTGGTGGCGAAGGATGAGGATAAATGGCTGAGCCAAGTTCGCACGGCGGGTGCGATCTATGTCGGGAATTTCTCAGCGGTAGCGGTGGGGGATTTTCTTGCCGGGCCGAGTCATACTCTTCCTACCGAGGGATCAGGCCGTTCTTTTTCTGGATTGCGTGCTGACCAATTTCAGCGTCGCGCGAGTGTGGTGAGAATGGATCAGGCCGCGATCAAGAAGTCCCAAAAAGTCGTGGAACACTTTGCCAAAATGGAGGGGCTGTATGCCCACGGCCGTTCAGTCACTCTTCGCGCGGAAGATTAGCTTATGAGCGATCAGGAAACAGAATCCCGGGGGAGAAAGGTCTATCGTGCCAAAAGCTTTGCGCTGAGTGTCATGACTTGTCCGGGCTGCCATAATGCTCTCAAGGATCCGGTCGATCAATGTCCCCGCTGCGGCTACACTGGGCATGATTCGATGACTCGATTTTCGTTTCCAGCTCCTCCGATGTCGCGTTTTGTTGATCCGGATGGGCATTTTTCTGAGGATGATCGCGCTCGAATTGGGAAGGGGGTTGGAGAGCTGGCGAAGAAGTTCCCTCAACCGAGGATTTGTTTTTGTGTTTTGGATTTGGCCGAAGAGACCGACCCACGGGAGTTTGGCTTTTGGTTGATGAACGCGAGTCCAGTTGATGGCCCGGAAGAGGCCGAGCTGAGACCCTGGACTATTCTTCTGGTGATTGATGACATCAATGGCCGTGCTTCCGTGACACCGGGGTATGCCATCGAGCCGTTTCTAGATGATGAGAGCTGGCAGGCTTTGATTCGCAAAGAACGTCAGCATTTTTTCGCGCGCGATTACGTGAAAGCAGCCCTGAAATTCATCGAAGGTACGATGGAGATCCTGATAGACGGTGCGAACCGGGCGGATAGAAAGATGAAGAAGAAAAGCACCAAAGTGCAACCCGAGAGGGGAGAGCGTAAAAGCAAGAGGAGGAGGTCGGCATGAGAGTCATTTTTTTGTTTTTGATTCTGATTCTGGGGGCGTCGGCTAGCGAGGATGCTCTTGTGCTGGGGAATGTTCCTCCGGCTCCGGAAGAAGGGATATATGATCCTGATCAATGGCTCACCAGTGATGCCAGGAATGAGATAGTCCTTAATATTGAGATCGCTAAGAACAAATGGCAGGTGGAAATTTTTGTTGTGATTCTGCCGAGTCGTCCCGAAATGGCGGGGGCGACTTTGGCGGAAAAGATTACCGACGAGTGGGCCAAGGGGAAATTTTGGGGGATGGTGCTACACATTATCGGTGACTCAGAGGCGCCGATGTTTTTTGCGGGCCGGAAGGATTCATTTGGTTGGAATGAAGATCGGGAGAAGGATTTTTTGAGTTCTCTGGATAGATACATGGAAGATGTCAAAAGTCGGGCGATGCGCGAAAATGACCAACGGTTACAGGTGCAGACCGGAACGCGGGAGCTTTCCGAAGAGCTGGGTTATATGGGGCTGGTCATGGCCCGGATTAACAAGCGATACGAGAATGCGCGAGGCGCTAATCTCAAGAGTCATCGAGAGGAGGCGACTAATAGGCAGTTTTATAAGCGATTGGCAATGGTTCTGGTTCCACTGGTTTTGCTGGTGTCGGCGATCATGATCTATCTGATTGCGAAGAAGCGCCGGAGCTCGAAATCGAACTACTTTTTCCCGGAGACTTCCTTTCGCCGCCGTTTCTTGGCTCCATGGAGCGGAGGGGGAGACGTGGTCGTGAAATTTGGTTCTCGAATTAAGGAAGATGGGTCCAGGAAGGGATGATGCCGTTCTTTTTCTTTCCCGACAGATGGCAGGCAACGGCAGCCTCAGCACTTTTGATTCCTGCTAGCGACTTCGCTGCGGAGAGGATGTTCTCAAAACTGAGCCGCTCCTTCCCTGTCGTTGTGGGAACGCACGGGGATTGCGGTGGTTATTCCTTGTGAGATTCGCGAACGGCCGAAAGTAAAGCTGTCTGGCTACTGTTCTCGTACGCCCCGAATGATACGGCGAGCAGACGCCCTTGTCTGAATCAGTTTAGATGGGCAAAGTGTCCCTTAGACTCCCGCGAGGCGGGAACGTTAGAAATTAAATAATTTCTAACGAATCGACTGTTTCCGCTGTCTCTACATCCGACAGCTAAGGTGTGGCTCCTCCTCGAGTGTGTGTTTCGTGGGGGGGAGAATATCCAAAGCTGGCAAACTGCTGTTAAGCAAAACGCCCAGTGGCAGGGTCGCTTGAAACCCTGACTTGCCGGAATGTGGAACCATCGGCCCTGTCACCTTATGCGTTTTGTTTTCTAAGACAGAATCTCTTTAATGACGCTGGCGTGCTTTACGCCGGTGAGCTTTTCGTTCAGGCCTTGGCGTGGGAACGAGAGCTTTTCGTAATCAATGCCGACGAGCTTGAGCAAGGTGGCGTGGAAGTGGTTTAAGGGAACCTCCTGTCCGGGAAGGGCGCGGTAGCCCATCTCATCGGTTTCACCATGGCTGATGCCGGGTTTGATTCCGGCTCCTGCCATCCACATCGTGAAGGCATTGGGATTATGATCACGCCCAAGGAAGGCCATTTTAGCTCCGTTACGATTTTCCTGCATGGGGGTGCGGCCAAACTCTCCCCCCCAGACGACGAGGGTGTCTTCGAGCATGCCTCGTTGATCGAGATCAGTGAGGAGGGCTGAGATGGGTTTGTCGATGGACTGGCATTTTCCAATGAACCCTTCGTTAAGGGCTTCATTTTTTCCGGCACCGTGGGAGTCCCAACCCCAATCATAGAGTTGGATAAAGCGGACGCCATTTTCGGCGAGGCGGCGGGCGAGGAGGCAGTTGTTGGCGAAGGATTCCTTTCCCGGTTGCGTGCCATACATTTCGTGCATGGCCGCTGGTTCATCGTCGATCGACATGACTTCCGGGACGGAGGTCTGCATGCGGAAGGCCATCTCGTATTGCGCAATACGGGTGACGGTTTCCTGGTCGGCGAGTTGTGAGAAGGTATCGTGATTGAGCTCCTGAAGGGCGTCGAGGGTTCGGCGACGGGCCTTTGATGAAACGCCGATCGGGTTGCGGGTATTGAGAACGGGGTCGCCGAAGGAACGGCATTGCACGCCTTGATAAACAGAGGGGAGGAAGCCGGAACCCCAGAGTGATTTGCCGACGCGAGGAACCCGGCCGCCGGAGAGGAGAACCATGAAGCCGGGGAGGTTTTGATTTTCAGATCCCAGTCCCCAGGTGACCCATGAACCGATGGATGGGTGGCCAAGGCGGGCATTGCCGGTCTGGACCATGAGTTGGGCCGGGCCGTGGTTGAATTGATCAGTTTTGACCGTCTTGATGAAGGTGAGCTTGTCAGCGTGCTTGCTGAGCTCGGGAAGGCGGTCGGATATCCAAGCGCCGGAGTCGCCGTGTTGTTTGAAGGGGTAGACGGGGCCGAGCATTTGCGGGGTGCCTTGAATGAAGGCGAAGCGCTCGCCTTCGAGGAAGCTTTGCGGGCAGTCCTTGCCGTCGTATTTTTTTAAGACGGGCTTGTAGTCGAAGAGTTCCAGCTGCGAGGGCGCGCCGATCATGTGAAGGTAGATGACGCGCTTCACTTTGGCGTTCATCGGTGGCAATAAGGGGGCCAGTGGAGCGGCCGGATCATGGTTAATGACCATGGGAGAAGCCGCCGCATCCATGGTGAGCTGGTTCGCCAGCCACATTCCTCCCAGACCAGTGGTGCAGTCGCGTAGGAAGTGACGGCGGGTCGTGTTTTGCAGGTCGAGGTAGCTCATGGTAGACTGAAACCTAGTTCGGTTCAGGGGGCATGCAATTGCCTAGTTTTTCGTTCCGGCCTCGATGGCAAGGTGCCGCTGACCTAGTTTTAAGACGCCGGGTAGGGTGGTGGCTCCCTTGGGTGAGTATTCGGAACGGGGGACGGCGAGGAGTATGGAGCCATCGTTCTGGTGAGTGAATTCTTGCTTCTTGTCAGAGGAAATTTGCCGGTCATTTGAGAAGAAATACAAGGACTCCACTGATATTTTACCGACGCCTTCGAAGAGAACTTTAATCACGGGTGCGTCAGGGTCACTTAGGAGGGTGGCTTTGACTTTGTGTTTGGTGTTTGGAAGCTCGGAGGTGGCTTTCTGGATGTGAGCTTTTGCGGTGGTATCGCGCACTGGCTCCGCTGTCACGGGGAGGGTCATTTGAAAGGTTTGGTATCCGGGGAAACACCCTTTGGCGCAGGCCAGCCACCTCGATTTGGCGCTGAGGGTGACTGCGGAGGCGTTGATTTTTGTCGGAGGGGTGATGGTGACGAGGAGGGTGACATCGCGCTCATATCCATGGCAGGGGTATTCCGACATGAAGGTGTTTTGAGGGTAGGGCCAAGAGATTTCCGAGGCGGTGAAGCCATCCGGCAAGGTCCACTCGATAGAGGTCTCCATCCCGACCATTCCGGGATTTTTCCAATAAGTGTGGAATCCCGCAAAGTGATGGATCTGGAGACCGACGGTAAAAGGCTGCCCCTCGGTGACGCTGCGATTCTCCGAGATGAGGTCGATGGAAAGACCGGGCCCTTCAAGCTGGGAGTCGTGGGCCCACACTGGGGTGATGAGCAAGGTGAGGATCAAAAAAGCTCTCATAACTGACCCCTTCTACGTCCGTAGAGGGGTTACAAATTTCACCAATTTTGAATCAGGTTCGCCTACCGAGGGATAAGGTAGGACTTGCCGGTGATGATGGTCGTGCCTGAGATCCCGTTTGCGCGCTTGATGGCGGAAACAGAGGTGCCATAGCGCTTGGACAAGCTGTAAAGGGTGTCGCCTTTTTTGACCATGTGGCGTCTTGATTTGGGTTTCACGACCACTGGCTTGGGTTTTGGCTTGGGCTTCGGTTTTACGACCGGCTTGGGCTTTGGTTTAGACACGACTTTCGGTGGCGTGGCTGGACGTGGGCGGGTCACTGGTCGCCCCGATGGCTCTGGACGAGAAACGACTCGCGGTGCTGGTTTCAGATCGGGCTTCGGGTTGGTCGTCCTGCGGTTGGATCCTCGTTTCGGTGGGTTATCGGCCCAAGCTTCCACGTAGTTTCCGTCTTCGTCGAAAGGTCCGATGTCGGGATTATAACCGCCGGATCCGCCACTTTCGGAGCAAGCGATGAAGACGATCGAGGTCAGAAAAAGGAGGGATATTTGGCAGATGCGCTGGGACATTGGATAAGGAGGTTTACAGAGGAACGGTGCGAAAACAATCATTTGTTAAGATTTGTTAATAGATCTTAAGGAAGTGTCTTGGGTGGGCTCGCTCGTCAACTTTCTCATTCTTTGTGCTGAGTCGCAAGGGTCTCAATTCCGAGGTCCGAAAAAGGTGGGGCTAATGAGGAGGGCTGCAACCAACGCGACGGACAAACTCTAAGTCATTTTTCTTTTTCTTGCTTTGCGCTTTTCTCAGAAGGGAGCTTGGTCTATCGCTGGCTTGCCGAGCTTCGAAAGAACGCGGTGATTTCGGGAAGCCCGTCGCACGGGCAGGAAATTGATGGGGAATCCGGTGCCTTCAGTGATGAAGCATTCCGGAGCGGTTCCGCCACTGTGAGTTTTGTTTTTTCGAAAGCGAAGCAAGCCAGATCGCCAGCCTGAAATCTTGGAAAATTGGGAACCTGCGGATTTCAGGGACCCGTTTTGAAAAACAAAGAATGATTGAAAAAAAGAACGTCCTTTTTGGACTGACGGGACTTCTTGTAGCGGGCATCTGTCCGGCGCAAGAGGTCGAAGAATTGGAGCCTATCACGGTATTGGCGCGCCGGATTTCCTCGCCCAGTGATGAGAATGCCTCCTCGGTGGGAATCATCACCGGCGAGGAGTTGGCTCGCCAACAACGGCATCTTTTGCTGGAGTCGCTCAACCTCATTCCGGGAACGCAGGGGCTTTCCACTGCGGGCCTAACCGGGAATACCGGGACCGTGATCATGCGCGGGCTGCCATCGAACTACCAGCAGATCGTGATCGACGGAGTGAAGGTCGCCGACGCTTCCAATGGGATCGGGAGTTTTCTCGCGAACGGGAATCTCAGTGGAGTGGATCGACTTGAGGTTCTTCGCGGTCCTCAAAGTGTCCTTTACGGATCCGGGGCGGGGGGGGGAGTGATTGGCTATGAGACTGCCGTAGGAACGGGCGCACCTTCCTTCAAGCTCTTTGGCGAAGGTGGGAGCTTTGATACCTACCGTTTCGCTCTCAGTTCAAAGGGCAAGTTGGACAATCTCGCCTATGGAGCCGAGATCGGACGGCAGGATACTTCCAATGACACCTACGCGAATCTTCCCATTCACGACTTCGAGCAGAACTACGCAAACTTGGCTCTGCAATGGCAGCTACAGGACGATCTACGCCTTAAGGTGAGTTATCGGGGTTCTGATAATTTTCTAAAAACCCGCTCGATTGGGGCCTTTGGACCCTCGGATTCGGAGATTCAAACCGAAACATCATTATTTGCGTTTAACGCGTTTTACGATGTCAGTCCTGCTTGGCAATCCCGTCTTACTTTGGGATATTATCAGGAAAACTACCGGGGAGACTTTGGCGGCTTTCACTTTGGGACCGACTACGAAAGGGTCACTTTCAATTGGAGTAATGAGGTGGAATTATCCGACTCGCTGACCATGGTGGCGGGTCTCGAAGCAGGAAGCAGTGACTTTGCAAATACGGGTGGCCGTGATGTCGATCAATCGTCCTTAGGAGCCTATGCCAATCTCTACTATCGTCCGCTTGATAGCCTCTTGCTGGAAGCCGGAGGTCGCTATGATGATCATGACGAATTTGGAGGCGACACGGCCTGGAGTCTCGGTGCGGTTTATACCATCGAGCAATCGGGCACGCGTTTGCATGCACGCTTGAGCGAGGCTTATCGAAATCCTACCCGCTTGGATTCGGAGTTTTTTCCATCGGTATTTTCAACACAGTTGGCCAATCCAGATTTGGAATCTGAGAACATTCGCGGATGGGAAGTTGGGGTAGGTCAAGAGTTTGGTGATCATAAAGCCGCGCTCACTTACTTTCATCAAGATCTTCAAAATGCCATCGTCACGACTCGCCCAAGTCCTGGCAATAGCCTAAGAATCAACAGCCTAGGTGAATCATCAGTGAGCGGGCTGGAATTTTCATCGAGCGGTCATTTTTTAGAGGGACGTCTCAACTATCGTTTGGCTTTTACCGCGCAGTTTGACGAAGAGGTGATCGACCTTCCTGATTATCTCGCGAGTGCGGATATCAGCTACGACGCCGGTTCTTGGCTCGTAGGGGCGGGAGTAAGCTATGTCGATGGGGCCGCTTACCTGGCCGCCGGAAATCCTCAAACCGATGCCCGTCTTCTGAACCGGGTGTATGGCGAATACCGTCTCAATGAATCCCTGACCTTCCATGCCCGGTTGGAGAATCTTTTCGACGAGGAATACGAGCTGTTCTCGGATGCCTTTGGTCCGGGGAGTCAGGTCGAAGGCCCTGGCCGAGCGTTCTCCCTTGGCGCGACCTACACTTGGTAGTCAGCGAGCAAAAAAAAGGTTAAAACCATTGTATGGGGGTGGGTTCAAAATGAGCCCACCCCCGGACAAGGAACAATAACGCACATTCCTCTTGGAACGCTTTTAAGATCCGACCTATCCTAGGATGTCACCTTGAAAATGATACTTAAGCGATGAATAACAAACTATCGTCTTATTTCGGTCCCGATTCCTGACTTGGTAAAGATCTCTAGAAGTAAAGTGTGTGGGACGCGACCGTCGATGAAGTGGACTTTTTCAACTCCGCTCGCGAGGGCTTCGAGAGCCGAGGTGATTTTTGGAATCATTCCTCCAGAGATGGTGCCATCGTCGATCAAGCTGCGAGCGGCATCACCTTTGACGGATTCGATGAGCGTTCCTTCGTCGGAGGGGTCACGCAGAAGGCCGGGGACGTCGGAAAGATAGACCAATTTGGCCGGCTTGAGTGCGCATGCCAAAGCGGCGGCCGCGAGATCGGCATTGATGTTGTGGGTTTCATTTGTGTCTTCATGCTTTCCCAAAGGCGAGATGACAGGCACCAATCCAGCCGAAAGAGCATTGAGAACCTCCTCTACCCGGCATTCGGTGACTTGTCCGACTCGTCCAATATCGACCATCGTGCCATCGTCATCCTTACCCAGAAGTTGCTTTGCGGCGAAGACCGAGGTCCCGTGAATTGAGGTGGCTTTCCCTCCGAATTCATTGATTGCGCGGACCAAGTCTTTGTTGATTTCGCCATGTAAAGTGCGGTCGACAATTGCGATCGCTTCCGCCGAGGTGACGCGCAGTCCTCCGATAAATTTTGCCTCAAGGCCGGACTCGTTCATCGCAGCCGAGATGGCCTTGCCGCCACCGTGGACAATGACAGGTCGAATCCCGGCGACTTCCAGAAAAACGATATCACGCATCACCTCGCGCACGAGTGACGGATTATCCATCGCGGAGCCGCCCATTTTGATGAGAAAGGTCTTTCCGCGAAAGCGTTGGAGGTAGGGGAGAGCCTTGATGAGCACGGAGGCTTTTTCAGCGGCAGAAGTCATGCGGCGGACGTTAATGAATGCGGGCTCTCTTGACCATTGCGAATGGGCCTTTATCAAGGAAGGGATGAAACGCGAAGTGAAGCCCGAATTACTGGACTCCCTGCCTGGGGACGATCCCGAGGCCCTTCGGAGTCGTCGCGATCTGCGACTTATCAACTTTCTCATGGGTAATGAGCGCTGGATCATGCGCCAGGAAATTGAAGGAGGAATGATCGAGTTGGGGGCGGGGAGTGGATATCTTACGAAGCAATTGGCGACCATGGGAACCGTGATTGGCTTGGACTATCAAGAAAAGCCCGCATCACTCGATGTCCCGTGGTTGGCGGGAGACCTTTTTCAAACTCTTCCGCAAGCTGATGGCGAGACGGTGGTGGCCAATCTTATCCTGCATCATTTCGAAGCAGATGACCTGGCAAGACTCGGCCAACTGATCAAAACCCGTCGCCGCCTCGTCGTGGTTGAGCCGTGGAGATGTTCCTCTTCTCTGATCGAAGGAAAGCTCCTCTGGCCCTTTATTAACGATGTGACCCGCCACGATATGATGGTGAGCATTCGGGCCGGTTTTCAGAAAGGCGAACTCCCCGAGCTCCTCAAATTAGGGGCTGATTGGGAGTGGCGTGAAGAGGTCTCGTTGCTCGGTGGGCTTCGTGTGCTAGCTTGGCGGCGATGAAAGAGATCGAAATCGTTGGCGGAGGACTCTCCGGGCTCTCGCTTGGCATCGCCTTGCGTGCTCATGGCGTTCCGGTCCTTTTGCGAGAAGCGAGTAGTTACCCTCGTCACCGGGTGTGCGGAGAATTCATCAATGGCGTCACGGAAGAGACTCTCGATGTCCTAGGCATCTTGCCGGTATTTCATGATGCCCTTCGGCATCACGCGACGCGTTGGTGGATGGGGAATCGTCGCATTCTTGAAGCAAAACTCCCTCGACCGGCTCTTGGCATGTCTCGTTGGGAAATGGATGAGCGTTTGCGGAGGGTCTTCCAAGGAGCCGGAGGGATTCTCCGCACAAACGACCGTGCTCAAGCTCTCCCGCGCGATGGTTTGGTGTGGGCTGCGGGGCGTCATCTTGAAAAGAAAAGCCAACTCCTGGGGCTCAAGGCCCACTTCGAAGGAGTCGAGTTGGACGGCTTCCTTGAAATGCATATCGGCGAAGGAACTTACCTTGGCCTCACTCCCATTACGGCTGATGGCTCCCGCGTAAATGTTTGCGGGCTTTTTAAAAGAGGGCCCCGCACGAAGGGCGTGAATCCCATTGTTGATGCGCTCCGTCAATCAGGATTGCCTGCTCTCGCGGATCGGATTGCGGTCGCGACGATGGACCCTAAATCATTGACGGGTATTAGCGGCTTCAATCTCGGTTCCCAAGGTGGCCGGAGTGAACTCTGCACTCTTGGCGATGCCGAGAGAATGATTCCGCCATTCACTGGGAACGGGATGTCGATGGCCTTCGAATCGGCGGAGTGTGCTCTTCCGCATCTGCTGCACTACAGTTGCGGGGATGGGGCTTGGGAGGAGACGAGAGAAGGGATTCGTGCTTCTCTCAACGAGCGGTTTCAGAAGCGTGTTCAGCTAGCCCTTGGTCTGCATCGCTGCCTGACGAGTGAGGTGGGCAGAACCGTTCTCGTATCGGCTGCGACTTCCGGGATCCTCCCGTTTTCGTGGCTCCACCGCAGGCTGACGTGAGCCTTATTTCCCCGTGAGAAGATAACAGTGGTAGAGCGCAAATTCTCCGAAGAGGAACTTCGCCTTCGCCTTCGTAGATTGAAATTTTGAGGAGGTTGTGGCAGATACGTAAACGACCAAATCGAGATCTGCGGCCATGCGGCGGGCTCTTTTTAAATGCCACGGATCACTGACAAGAAGCGCTTCTTTCCAGCCCTCGTCTTTCATGATCTTTTTTGCTTCCTTGAGATTGTCGATGGTATTGAGCGATTCGAGTTCTGCTCGGATCACGGCGCGGGGGACTCCTTGGGAGACGCAGTATTCCAAGCCAACCTCTGATTCGGCGAAGTCGGCTCCTTTGCCATAGCCGCCGGTTAAAACGAGTGCTTTGACCTTGCCCGTTTTATACAATGTGATGGCATGGTTTAATCGTTCCCGAAGAACAGGCGACGGCTTGTCGTGCCAAGCTGCTGCGCCAAGGACGATGGCGCATTCCGCTTCGCGCCCGCGATCAAGATATCCCACACGATGAATGTCCCAAAGCTGCGCGCCCACGTAGGCGGCCAGGAGGAGGGAGATAATCAAAAGGAGACGGCGTCGACGAGGCATTAAACTACAGGAGAGGGAGGGGAGAGGGCACTATGTGTCCATCTGAGGAGAAGAATCAAGTGACATTTTATGATAAGTCAGAAAGACCTCGTTTGCCTGATTTTTTTCCATTTTTGATAGTTGATAGTGTCTGGAGGACGGCAGAAATCCTCCTGGAAGGCCTGTCAAGGTGGGGGCGTCCTTCCCGCCGAAGAGGGTATGGGGAGCCCAGGTCAGGTTAATCTCATCGACGACATCGAGTTCGAAAAGTTCCTTTACCAAGGAGCCGCCGCCTTCGCAAAGGAGGGTCGTGATCGCTGGGTTTTCTCGCAATTCTTCCAGGAAATCGGCAAGGCTTCCCCGGTGAATGATCGCAGGGAGATCTCCGATCTCAGCTTCGGGCGCGATGATGAGGTGGCGCGGCCCTCCCTCGGAATGGAAGAGTGGGTGCGCGGGATCAAAGTTGCCACTTTTGGAAATGGCACATCGCCACGGTTGATGTCCCTCCGAGGTCATCGTCATCTGATCAGCCTCTAAAGTGCCTCGTCCTACCAATAGGGCGTCCGCTTTTTTACGGATTTCCAGGAGTCGCTCGAAGTCTTTTTTCGACGTGAAATGAGCGGGGGATTTTCCTTTGGTGGAAATTTTTCCGTCGGCTGAAATGGCGAGGTTGATTACGACTCGGAGAGTCTTCGGAATAAGCGGGTTGACGACACGGAGGGCCTCCCAGCAGGCCCTCACGTTATGGACCCGGAAGAGATGAGCCCCCTTCATCATTCCATGAGTGAGTAAGGCTAAGGTCCCAGGATCTCGGTCCTGCGGGTCGGGGAGATCTAAGACATCCCCAATCACGGTCTTACGCGAGATGGGCAACAGCACCGGACATCCCAGTGCGATTATTTTTTCCAATTCTCGCAGAACCAGTAAATTGTCCTCCGTTTGCTTTGCGAAATCGAGGCCTGGATCGAGGACGATTTGCTCTTTGGTCAGTCCCGCGGCCATCGCAAATTCTATCTTCTCTGTAAAAAATTCCACCATCGATCCCATCAGATCTTGCCACCGTTGCTGAGTGTGCGCGACCTTCGGTTGCCCCACCGAGTGCATAATCAGCAGGGGGACTCCGTGTTGCGCACATAGTCGGGCATTGCGATCATCGGGAAGGGCCGACATGTCGTTCAGGAGGTCAATATTCGGGCCCAGGATTTGCTCGACGACCTCAGGTCGCCAAGTGTTGACCGATAGGAGGACGGGGGAGAGTTGTTCGTCATCGGCTCCCTTCGTTTGATCCCGCACCTCCGGCCAGTGCTTTAAGAACGATCGCAAACGGCGAACCTCTTCGTCCACTGAGATCGCTTCCCGGTTGGTCCGCGCCGATTCCGCGCCGATGTCGATCACGTCAGCACCTTCGCGGATATGTGCGCGCGCCCGGTCCAGCGCGACCAGTGGGTCAAGCGTTCCGTCTCCCGAAAAAGAGTCGTCATTGATGTTCACAATACCCATCAAAAGCGGACGGCGTGGGAACCTCAGAGTTTTTCCGGGCAGTTTAAGGATCATGGGGCCGTCAGAGATTGTCCGTTATCTTTTGCCGTGAGCGCGGTCAAAAAAGGTGCCGCCGTGGTGGCCCATGCGCCGGGTGAGGGGAAGCTTTCGGCTTCGTCGCCCATGCATCGGCGTAGCATGCCGGTAGCGATGATTCCTGGATTCAGCGCCACTGCCGCGATCCCGGAAGGGAGTTCTTCGGCGAGCGATTTGGTCAGGCCTTCGATGGCCCACTTGCTCGCACAATAGGGGGCAACTTCGGGAGAGGTCGAGCGCCCCCATCCCGAGGAGAGATTGACAATGACGCCTTTTCCCTCGGCCAACATCGAAGGGATGGCATGGCGAATGACGTTGGCGACTCCGTTGATATTGATGGCCGTGAGTTGGTCGAAGTCATCTGCTTCGATTTCCCAAAGCGGAGCCGGTTCGTTGATGATGGCGGCATTATTAATGACCAGATCGGGCGTTCCCGCCGCCGTCAAGGCATCGAGGCAAAACTCCGAAACCGAGTCATCGTTCGCGACATCTACTGGGAAGAAATGCCCTTCGGGGAAATCGTTCTTTAAGTAAGCGAGGGCAATTTCATTTCTACCACAACCCACGAGGGTGTGACCTGCTTTCAAAAATTCCGGGACCAAAGCCCGACCCAATCCGGCAGTGCAACCTGTCAACCATATCGTCATTGTTGGGAGGCTAAGTCGATTCCCAGAGAATGACAATCGCCCTTCGTATTTAGAAAAGCTCGTTGGAAATTGGGGGGGGAGTTTCCTCCACTTCGTCACCAGTGGGGCCGGCAACCGGAGCCAGCGGGGTGACGAGGGGAGCGGGTAGCGGAAACTGCCTTTCAAAGATTCCCGGCACAGTTTCGTTTGCCTTGGCATAGGCGTCCTTCACCATCTCGAGTTTGGCATCGAGGTTATCGATGTAGTGCAGCGCGTGCGCCTCCGGAGTGCGGGGCAGGGTGGGGGAGCCAAAATCATACTGCCCATGGTGCGACGCAATCAAGTGTAGGAGATGGAGTCGGACACTCTCGTTTGCGGGTTCGATCTCCGACCACTTCTTCAGCGGAAGATCGCGCCAGAGTTTATTGACCAGTTCCATGCCCAACGGGATATGGCCTAACATTTCCCCATGCATGAGATGCAGTTGGTTGAAGCCGCTTTCCGGGTAGGTGTTTTCCCAAAGTTTCCCGCAATCGTGGAAGAGCACCCCGGCAATCATGAGGTCGCGATTGAGGTAAGGATACACTCCGCAGATCGCCACGGCCGAACGCATCATCTGTGCCACGTGCTCCACCAGGCCGCCCCGGCGCGCGTGATGGTTCCGCTTCGCTGCAGCCGTGCGCCGAAAGCGATCTTCAAACTGTTCGACAAAGTCATCGCAGATTGCTTTGAGTCTCGGGTCGTTGATCTGGTTTAGAAAATCGACAATATCAGCCCAGTCTCCGTTCTGTTTTTCCCGTGTCACCGGATCACCGGCTAAAAAATCACTCTTCTCCTCCTCGGTCAGATAGCGGAACTTCCATCCCTTGCCATCCACCCCGTATTGGTTTTGGGTCCACTCACCCGAGAGATGCATCAAGGTTTCGGCAGCCACTTCGGTCGCCGTCCCAAACTGTGGGTGGTTATTCCAAAGCTTAAGCGTGATCGTCCCGGTGGCATCCGCGATGGCCCATTCGAGGTAGGGCTTGCCGCCCTTCGTTTCGCGTTCCCGGATTGCCTGAAGCTGGGCACAAAAAGAAGCCTCAAGCGGGCTCTCGTTGGTAGTCGTTAAAAGTTCACTGATTGTCATGGCTCAACAGAGCCGGATCATGTCCTTCACCGATTGGAACCAAAGAAAAAAAAGTCCCTTCGTGGAATACTTGAAGTGACCATCGCCTGTCATCATGATGAGCCCGCAGTCCACGTTGTGGTCGATTTGTCTCCTCATCTCCGCTTCCACTTGCGCGATCACCTCGTCCGGATCAGGCATGAGGAGTTCCGCCTTCATGATCCCCAGTTTTTTAAGGTGTCTCTCGTGATCTTTACAGATGGCCTTGAAGTTATTTCGTTCGCACGGGAGGTGATCCCAGTGCGCATCTGGCGAATGCTTCAAGGTCGGGGCAAAGGGATAATTCGTGGTGTGGATGGTCCGTCCATTTGGGGCCCACGCCGAGATGGTGACAAAGGCAAAGGCCACCTGATCATGTTCGCAGAGGCAAACGGCTGCGATCGCCTTGGCTTCGGGATTCCAAAAAAAACGGAAGTATTGCTGCATTCCCGCCCAGTCCCAACCGTTGTCGGTGACATGATCGAACTCGGCCAACTCGATCTCGTGAATGAGTCGGGCCGCATTTGGAAAGTGATCCTCCGATGGGGGCGTGCGAAGTTTGAGCCGATTATCCAAGGGAAAGCGTAACTTGCGGATGCGCGTCAGGAGATCGAACCAAGGCAGAAGAAACCATAGCGCCACTCCAATGAACCCCGCACAGACGCTCCCACACAAGAAAAAGAGCGACAAAAAAGAGGCCCCCAAAAAAGTCAAAGCCCCTAACTTTCTTAACAAAAGTGTCCGGCATGAACGAAGGGCAAACCCGATGACGAGGCAAGCGAGGACGATCAGGAAGTTCTGCATTGAGGTCGGAAGCGGCTATTTTGATTAGGCAAGACTTCACCTTGCGACACATTTATAAGAATGCTAGCGGTTTCCTCCCTTCTCTTGCTGATTTCCTTCCTCGTTGCTAGTCTCGCCCCATGGCGATCGAACCCTTCAACGACCTCTGGCCCACCATTCCCAACTCCGCTTTCATCGCCGCTAGTGCCGATGTCATCGGGCGCGTCACCCTCGGTGAGGAATCCAGTATCTGGCATAATGCCACCTTAAGAGGGGACATTAACGAGATCACCATCGGCCCTCGCAGCAACGTGCAGGACAATGCCGTCATCCACTTAGCCGATGACTTCGGCTGCCACGTCGGGGAACTCGTCACGGTCGGCCACTCCGCCATCCTTCACGCCTGCACGGTCGAAGACGAGGTCCTCGTTGGCATGGGTGCTTGTGTGCTCGATGGCTCCGTCATCGGTGCCCGCAGTATCATCGGGGCCAATGCCCTCGTCACCGGCGGCACCATCATTCCCCCGGGATCGCTCGTCCTGGGAAGCCCTGCAAAAGTCGTCAAAACCCTCGATCTCAAAGACCAGCAAGAGATCAAGAAATGGGCCGAAAAATACGTCCGCAATTCCCGCCTCTTCAAAGAACGGAAGTTCACCCCGAGATAGGGTGGTCTCAATGCAAGCCTGAGGATTGGGCACAGATTTCCCCTGACTGGGGGAGGGGGATTGAACACAGGTTCATGAAGATTGAAGAAGGGATTCTTGGAGGTTTTTCAGACCAATGAAAAGGGGGTTTTAATGCGGATTTTACGGAGCCCGCCCCGAGCCTTCGCATCTCTCTGCGATAGTCACCTCAACCAAACTTCTGCTCCCTTCTGCTTTTACGGTGGTCAAAAACCCGGAACCAAGCCCCGCAGCCCCGCGTGAGACTTCCCCCAACCACCCCCTCAGGCATTCTTCGCAAAAAACGTCAGAATCAAACACCACAGCGCCAGAATAATGTTCATCAGCGGCAACTGCAGCGGCAGTGGAAAAAGATAAATGAGCGAGACCGCCGGAATCCACACCACCCAGTTCGCAATCATCAACGGAATCACCCGCTGTAAAAAAGGCTTCCGCTTCAAGGCCGCCCGAAATTCCGTCACCGAGCCCTTCTTCTCGATCAGTAAATACCCCAGCACCAACTGCCAGACTGCAAAGAACGGCACCCAGACAAATTCATCCACCAGCGTCTTTTTAAGAATGGTCATAAAATCGATCCCATTCCCAAAAAGCCCCGCCTGAATCCGGTAGAGCCAATCCACCTGCCATCCGTGAAATCCCCAAAAAAGCAAAAGCCACGGCACCTGCCAAAAAGGCTGCCTCTCTCCGCCCTTTAAAAACAAAGCCTGCACCAGCCACGGAATTAAACTCCCAAAAAGAGCCGTCGAGACAATCGCGAACCATGGCGAGTGAGCCAATTTAAATTCCCCCAATCGATCCAACACCTCCGCAACCGTCTCCACCTGATAATACGAAATGACCAAAAGCAGGCCCACAATCCAAAGCACCGCTCCGGGCAGGAGATTCGACTTCGCCCCGCCCCATCCCAGGCGGACTACTTCCTTCAAATGACTCGGCACCCCCGACCCATAGTCGGCCTCCTCGAACGTTCAACGCTCAACTTACAAGGTCGACGTTCAAGTTCCCAGTCCCCAAGGATAGTCTCAGTCCTGAGTAATCCCTCAACCAAGCTTCTGCTCCCTTCAGCTCTTTCTGTGGTAAAGATCTTAGCCTTCACCGCTCCGGTGAGACCCGAAAATTTGACCACAGATTGAAGAGGATTAGGCTCAGATTGGCACAGATTTTTCCAGACTGATGGATTGGGAATTCCACACAGATTCATGAAGATTAATATCTAAAGCCTCTCAACTCAACCCTCTGCGCCTCCGCGACTCTGCGTGAGACGCCTCCCTCAAAAGCCCCCCAAAACCGGTGCTCTGTTGCCCCGCGTGAGACCTCCCCCAAGCAAGACAACGCAGGACGGGACGCCCGAGCTCCATATTACTTCCGCTGAACCAAGGCGGGGTCCCGGAAGGTGATTTTTGAGAAATCAGGAGTCCCGGTGCGGAATTCTTCCAGCACTTCAGGTTCATACTCTTTGCACAAGGAATGATCGCCTTTGAGAAAATTCTGGAAGCCGGCTAGACCCCCGCAATCTTCGGGCGGCCCGTGGCCGGCGCCATCGTGGAGATGTGGGGAGAATCCGAGTGAGGTCTCTTTTTCTCCAGCCTGAACGAATTCCTCGATAACGATACGGTGACGCCAATTGCTGGCGGAGTCGTAGTGGTATTGGAACTCTGAGACGTTTTCTTGGAAGGGATCAATGAGGCGATTTTGGGCTTCGCAGTAGTGGGTGCTGTCTTCGTTTTCGTCCGGGCTGAAGGTTATTTCCAGGTTACCGTCTTCCCAAATTTCGATGCGGTGGTCGTGAGTGTCTTGCCAGCCGAAGGCATCTTGGATCGCGCAGTGGAGGTGGAAATAGGAGCAATCGGCAGGGAGACTGAGCCTACGCCAGACGAGGGGCTTGGTCTTGAGCAGCTCGATCCGGAAGATGAAGCGGGCGGGGCTTTTTAAAATGAGGCTTTCAAGCTCGGCTTCCTCTTCCTTGAGCATGGTGTCGAGCGAGCCGCCCTCGGTGATTTTTTGCGCAAAGTCGCTGATGAGTTCCGCTCCGCCGGGGGTGGTCATGACCTTTTCCATGAAGGCTTCGATCTCGGCCTCGCTGGCACCTTCTGCTGGCATGTTGTGAAGGAGGTCATCGAGTGGGTCGGTCATGGGATGAGAGTAGATAAAATGGAGGAATAGACGATTGCAGAATGAAAAATTGGGGATGATGGAAGCTTGGTTGAGGGGGCTGAGAGTTTGGGACGGGCGGGCACTCTGGAGAGAGCCAGTCCTTGGGGGCTTGGTGAGGGCCTTTCCGTTGGCTGGGACGGTCGCGCTCGATATCTTACTCACTCACCTTAAGAAGATCGGTCGCGAATTCTTCCCACTTGCTCCCATCATGGAGTTCAATGCGTAGTTCCATATCCTTTTCCCAAGGATGATCCGGGATGGGGTAGAGCCAGATCTCCACCGTTCCGATACGGGAATTTTTCTTGGGACTTATTTCCGGCGCAGTCAGCTTAGTGGTCGTGAGCGCGAACTCTCCTTCCTCGTCAAAGCGTCCGTTTCCATTGGCATCGACCGCGAGAAGGTCTCCCGTGGTGGGATCACGATACTCAACCCGGAGCGGGGTGGGGCCCTTGAGCCGGATCGAGCGGGCTGGTGAATGACCTTTTGGAAAACCGACATGGTGGGTGATGGGCACCCCGATGAAAGGGGTGGCGGAGAGATCGGCCGAATCAAGAATGAGGGCTTCGGAAATCTTAGGGCCCCAGGAGTTGCTCCAAGTAGAGGTCACCGGAGTCCCGCTTTTTGGCGTCCATCTCAGCGTGAATTGAGCCGAGCCGTTTTTATGGGAAGGCAGAGTCACAGGGATGGCGATGAAAGTGCCGCCCGCTAGAGTGAGCGGGACCTTTGTCGTGTTCTCAGCTTCACCAAGATCGCCTTGGAAAGAGGGCTCGTCGAGAGTGTGGTTTTCGGCGGTGATCGCTCCGGGACCAGTGAAGCTGAGAATTCCGGGGATGGGCGCCGCGCCATGATTGATGAGATGAAAAACGCCCGAAGCGTCCGTCCCGGGGAGAGCCACCGTGTGGAGTGATTTGGGCTGAAGTCCGGCGATCGCAGGGGCTTCTTGGGCTGTGGCAGGCGCATCCTTGCTCAAGTATTCCCGATAGCTCGCGATCGCTTCATCAGTGAAAAATTCCAGCCAATAAGGCTTCAAGCCACCCTTGGACTCCAGGGCGCGAACTCTTTTGATCAACGCGGACGCTTCAACCTCGCGACCGGCGGTGAGATAGGCCGAGAGTTGGAATGCCCATCCCTTGAGAATACTCTGAACCGGAATGTCGGGATGGGCATTTAGGTAAGCTTCGAGCTCCTGCCAGATCGCATCCGCCGCCGCGCTTTGACCCGCTTTTTGATAAGTCAAACCGAGTCTGCCGTAAAGGCGAGGAACCATAGGATGCCACCCGGAAGTGCGGGAAAGCGAGAGGGCCTCACGGTAAACCACGATGGCTTCTCCAAAGCGGCCTTGGCTGGACAGCCAGTCACCATACTGTCGATAGATGCGGGGCTCGGATCGTTTTACTCCCGTCCTCCGCGTTTTCGCGAGAAGATCATTGAAATGCGAATCGAGATTTTCATCGGTGGCCTGGGCCCGGAGGAAGAGAGCATTGCGATTGAGGTAAAAGGCCTCGAGTGCTTGTCCGTTGGCCAGGGCTTCTTTCGCCAGTTTTTCGAGTTCCTCATAGCCCTTGGCTGTGCTGGCGAGTTGGTTCTCGATCGCGTTGATGGTGCGTTGAAAAGGAGCTGCTCCTTTTGGCGATATTGCCGTCGCTTCTTCTACGATCGCGTGGGCTTCCTTGAGGAGTTCCTCCGAAGCACCTTCGAAATCAGATCGGGTGCCGAGTCGGTTAATCCGAGCGATCAAGAGACTCCTATTCGAGGTCAGCCCCGTGACCGCCTTAATCTGTTCAATTTGCTGCGTCACCAGCTTGATCGAGCTTTCTTTGTAACCGATGAATGATTCGATGATGGCGAGCGTGCTGCGCAGTTGCATGCTGTACAAGGAGGGAGCCCTCTTGCTTTTACGATCTTGTTCGATGGCCTTCTGCAGGAGGCTGCGGGCTTCGGTCGTTTTTCCAAAGTCGTGGAGATAGCTGGCTTCGCGTCCGATGTGTCTCCAGCCATTGGCTCGTTCATTGGGCTTGAGTTGATCAATTGCTACCACATCAAATTCGCCACGAGTGTAGGGGAGACCATTGAGGTTATGCCAAAGCTCGCTCGCCTTTTGCTGCGCTTTCCAGCCCTCGCCCGGACGCATTTGCATGGAGTGGCAACGCTCGGTGAGATTCCAAAGGCTGGCATGGGTCGCTTTCACCCAAGGAGAGGAGAGATTACGCTCGTGGCCGTGTTTTTCGAAGATGTCGATACCCAGTCGGACTTGGGCAAGGCAGTCGTCAATGCGGCGTTGCCGATAGGAGATCGAGGCAGCATGAAAAGCGCCGGTATATTCATAGTAAGGGAGATTTTCGGCCTGCGCTTCCTTAATCAGCTGGAGATTCATTTTGTAATACTGCTCCGTCTTGCCTGCTTTCCTTACCTTGAGTGACTCATAGTAAGTATTGATCGCTCCGGCCTGCAGAAGGGGGATTCCCAGGAGGAAGGTGAAGAGAAGGAGAGCATTACGAAATGTCATGGTGACTTATAGACTCCCCGGACCCCGTTTTTGTTAAAAGAAATGTAAAATCTTTTTCGGACATAGATTTTGATTGCTTAGTGCCCCCCTCTTGCGGAATCCGCATAATCGCGGAAGCTTGCTGAATGAAAACCGTCAAAGGATACGCTGCATTGGAAGCCGGAGGAAAGCTCGAGGAATTCGAATACCAACTCGGGGACCTCGCTCCCAACCAAGTTGATGTCCGGGTCGATGCTTGCGGTATCTGCCACAGCGACCTCTCGATGCTTAAGAATGATTGGGAGATGAGCGAATATCCCCTCATCGGCGGACACGAAATCACCGGCACGGTCGAGGAAGTGGGCGGGGCCGTGACCCATCTCCAAAAAGGGGATAAGGTCGGCGTTGGTTGGAACAGCGGGGCCTGCATGACCTGCCAGCAGTGTCTCTCGGGCGATCATAATCTCTGCTCCGCTGCCGAGGGCACCATCGTGCAGCGCCACGGCGGCTTCGCCGATCTCGTCCGCGCCGAAAGTGCCTTCACCGTGAAAATCCCGGAGGGAGTCGATCTCCTCAAAGCGGGTCCGCTTTTCTGCGGTGGCATCACCGTTTTTAATCCTATCCTGCAGATGAACGTCAAGCCCACCGACCGCGTGGCCGTCGTCGGAATCGGCGGGCTCGGGCACCTCGCTTTGCAATTCCTCTCAAAGTGGGGCTGCGAAGTCACCGCCATCTCGACCAGCCCCGACAAAGAAGGGGATGCCAAAGAACTCGGTGCCCATCACTTTCTCAATGCCAGGGATGACTCCGCGATTGCCGCGGCTGGCGGCGCCTTCGACTTTATTCTCAGTACCGTGAACGTCAAACTCGATTGGGGTTCCTACATCAACATGCTCCGCCCCAAGGGGAATCTTCACCTCGTCGGCGCCGCTCCGGAGGTCTCCTCGGAAGTCTTTCCGCTCATCATGGCGCAACGCAGCATCTCCGCCAGCCCGGTCGGTTCGCCCGCCACCATCGCCACCATGCTCGACTTCTGCGCCCGCCACAACATCGCTCCGCACACCCGCGAGTTCGCGATGTCCGAGGTCAATGAAGCCCTCGAGATCCTCGAAAAGGAAAGCCCGGCCAAACGCCTTGTCCTCCGAAATCCGGAGAGCTAGGCAAGGGCCGCCTCCGGCGGAGTTCGAAGTTTCAAGTCTTCAGTTTCAAGCTCCAGCCCCTCAACCAAGCCACTCGAAAATCCTCCGCGTCTTCGCGCCTCTGCGCGAGACCTCCCCTCAACCCAAGCTTCCAAAATGCCCCGATCCTATCGGGCTGGTTCATGAAAGATTTTCGAAAGTGCGAACCCGGTCCGGGGAAGTTGAGAGGATGATTAGTTTTTGGCCGGCGCGGGTGAAGGCCATGTAGAGCAGGCTGGTTTGCGAAGCGTGGAGTTCGTTCCGTTCTTCGGGGGAGAGTTGGGGGTCGAGTTCGCGGTCGAGGATGCTGTCGATTCCGAGAAGGAAGACGATGGGCGCTTCGAGGCCGGTTACGGCATTTAGGGTGGAGGTTTGGCAGAAGGCGTTTGTCGGCAGGAGACCGTCTTTGGCATTGTGGACGAGGTCACGGTTTCCGAGCCGGGTGACAAGGGTGGATTCAAAAGCGGAGAGCCGGCCGGAGTCGGCATGGAGGACGAAGATTTGGCCGGCGGGGAGTCCGCCCTCCCGGAGTTTGGCAATTTCGTTGGCGGCGCGGAGGTGGATATCCTGCCGCGTGGGGCAGGAGATGATTTCAGGAGGGCTTCCGGTTTTGGGGGTTTTCCGGAGTTGTTCCCCGGTGGGCAGGTTGAAGCTCTCGGGATTGATTTCCGGGTTTTCACGACGACGGGAGTCGAAGAAGCGGGCGGCGAAGTTCAGGATGCTACGCGTGTTGCGGTAGGGGCGGTGAAGACGGGTGGTGCGGCCGCGGACGTCGATGCCGCTGGCGAGCCATGACTGTCGGCGTTTTAAAAACCCCTGGGTGGGGTCGGCCGCGAGGAACAATTGTCCTTTTGGTTTGAGCGCTTTCCGGACGGCATCGAACCATCCTTTGGCGAAGAATTGAGCCTCATCGATGAGAATGGCATCGTAGGGTTCGAGGATGATTTTTTGGTGAAACTGTGGTCCTTGATTCGTCCGATTTCATCCGCGAGGAAGGAGACCTTGAACGGGTGGGGTTGCAGTTGGGCGAGGATGCGGCGGATCTCATGTTCGCCAATCGTACGCTCGGGCCAGGAACCGAGGTGTTGGTGACTCCACTGAAAAAAGGTGAGGCACTGGATGTGATGATCGTGGGGGGTAAGATGCTTCAGGCGGCGTTTCAGTTCCTTGAGGATCGGTTTGTTGTGGGTGAGAAGGAGAATTTTTTGAGGAGGAGTGAGCCGGGAAAGCAAGGCGGTGCGATAGAGCAGAATAAGGGATTTCCCGCTCCCCGCAACGCCGGTCACCAGTCTCGTTTGCGAGGTGGAGGCGGTTTCGGATGGTTCGTTTTCGAGGGGGAGGAAGAGTTGGTTCTTAACGCACCATTCCTGGTCAAGATCGAGGAGGACGGGGGTAAGGGTGGGCTTTGTTTTACGGTCGAAGACCGAGGCCCGTGCGGGGTCATCGGGATGGGTCAGCGAGACCGGGGGGAGCTGCTTGTGATCGCCAAAGAAGAACCATTGGTCGCTCTTCATCATGGCCATGAGGGTGGCCGGGACGGTCAGTTGGCTGGTCTCATCGAAGACCGCGGAGTCAAAGTGGGCGGAGTCGAGGCGATTGGAATAAAGCGCAAATGGGGTGGCTCCGATGACATAGGGTCCGGGATGAAGGTCGAGTCCGCTCCCGGCGAGATCGGGATGAACCGGAACAGGGAGCGGGTCGTAGGAAATCGGCTTGGAGATTTTTACGATCGGGCACTGATTGCCGAGCCGTTCGTGGATTTTGCGCAGGGCATTGTGGATGGCGCGATGGGTGAAGCCGGTGATGAGAACCCGCTCGCCCCGCTTGACCAGCTCTTCGACAAGGCGGGCGAGAGCGTGGGTTTTGCCAGTGCCGGGAGGGCCCTGAATGAGGTGAAAGGGACTGGAGGCCAGCGCGACCGCGACGGCGTCAGACTGTGATTCGTTGAGGAAGGCTTCATCTTCCAGGAGGTCCATCGTCTCGTCAAAGACCTGCCTGCCTCGGGAGAGAGTCCGGCGATTTGTGAACCGAAAACCGTAAGGCCCTGCGCGGTCAGGCCGACGAAAGAAACGGTGAGGAATGTTCCTTCCGGATCATCGAGGCTCAGGCGCAGGGATTGCTCTGATTGGAAGATGGCAAAGTCCTCACTGGGAGGGACGTAGTGGATGAGATTTTTCGCGGGATCGAGGGCTGCGATGCGAAGGTGCCCGAGGGCCCGGCCCGAAGCGATGCGGTCGGGAAGGGTTTTTCCCCATTGCTTTTGCATCTTTCGCGATTGCAG
>JBLHUR010000043.1:0-38124 GCA_047629805.1 Akkermansiaceae bacterium
TGAGGGGGGGCACAGGGTGATCAGAGAAAACGGAGGCTTTGGTTGGGGGGACCACGGAATGAGCGGAAGGTTGAGGGGGCTGTCTGGGAAATCTTCAAGGATCCTGATCTCAATCTTCATGAATCTGTGTTAAGGCTCTTCTCATAATCGGTCGGGAAAAATCTGTAAAATCTGTGCCTAGTCTTCCCAAATCTGTGGTTAAAATTTCCCTCTTAGAATGGGCGGGTCAAAGAGTATCTCTATTTGGGGCTTGGGTGAGCGTATTCAGACTAAAGTAACCAAGGGGCATGCCATCTAAGTTTCGTAGGGTTATTTGCCTTGGGAGGCGGGGAGGAAGCGGTAGTAGGATTCTAGCATGAGGGTGGCGAGGCAGGTGCGGTAGTGGGTGGCGAAGGGGGTGTCTCCGGTGAAGCTGGCGGCGACGGCTTTGATGGTTTTTTGGTTTCCTTTGTTGAGAGGTTTGAAGGAGCCGTTTTTGGCTTGGTTGTTGAGGAGTTGGTCGCGGAAGAGTTTGTTATAACGTTCCCACTCGGGGCCGCCGTTGTTGATCATGCACTGGACGGCGTAGTAGTGGCCGTAGAGGTCGGAGTCAGGGCTGTTCCAATCGAACTTCATTTCCTGGTCCATGAAGCGGACGGCTTTGCGGGCGACTTTGGTGGCGGGGGATTTCCAAATCTGGGCGCAGAGGGCTCCGACGGCGGCGAGGGTGGTGCCGTCTTGGCCGGCGTGGAGAGTTGGTGATGAGTAGCCGATGGCTCCGCTGGAGAGTTGCATGCGTTCGAGGTAGTCGAGTGCTTTGTTTCCGGATTTACGGAGGTTTTTGAAATCAAGTCCGGTGAGCTTGCAGGCTTTGAGGGCCTGGAGGTGCCAGCCGACGATGGAGACGTCGCCACCACGGGCGCTGTCTTCGCTGTAGGCGTAGTCCCAGCCTCCGCCGCTGTGCTGGCTGTTGATGAGGAATTGGCCGGAGGCTTGCACCGCTTCTTCGAGTTGGTTGATGTTTTCGCCGAAGGATTTGGTGCAGAGGGTGTAGGCCTCGGCGAGGGCGTAGGTGGCGATGGCGTGTTCGTAGCACCAGTGGTCGTCTTTGAGGTCGGTGGCGAGTTTCCCGTTGTTTTTCATGGCTTTGTCGACGAGGTGGATGATGGCGGAGAGGACGGTTTCGCCGAATTCCTCGGACTGGGCGGTTTCGCAATGCCCGAGGTAGGCCTCGAATCGGGGGATGTTTTGTTGGTCGGTGTTCATGGCGATGATGAGAAGGATGACGCCGATAAGGACCATGGTGAGCAGGGCGATGATGAGGCTGGTGATGGTGGAGGTGCGGCGTTGGGCGTCGAGGCGCGCTTTGGTTTCGGGTGCGGTTTGGGCGTGGAGACTCATGATTTTTTTTGAGATGGTGTTCATGAGCGGGAACGGACTTGGTCGGTGGAAAATTGGGGAAAGGTTTTACTAATTTTAGGAGTGGGTTTCGCGTTGCCATTGGCGGATTTGAAGAGGATGGTTGGGGGTGATTGAGAGCCTGCGCCTTGTGAATTTTCGATGCTTTGAAGAGGCATCGTTGTCGCTGGGGGGTGAGGGGCGGATCTTCGTGGGGGAGAATGCGCAGGGGAAGACGTCGCTGCTGGAAGCGGTGTGTCTTTTGCTGAGGTTACAGTCTCCGAGGGCGCGGCAGACGCGGCAGTTGATTCGGGAGGGGGCGGAGGGATTTGGGATCGCGGGTGAGGCTTGGGGGCGGGAGTTGCAGGTGCGGGGGGATCGGAAGGGGCTGGCTCTGAAAGCGGATGGGGCGGAGGTGACGGCGCGGCGGGAGTATCTGGAGGAGAGTGGTTTGGTGGTTTGGATGGGGAATGAGGATTTGGATTTGGTGAGAGGGGGCGGGGAGAGTCGGAGAAGGTTTTTGGACTTTATTGCGACGCAGATTGATTCGGAGTATCGGCACCATTGGTCGCGGTATCGGAAGGCGTTGAGCGCGAGGAATCGGTATTTAAAAAGTTACTCGGCGCGGGAGGGCGTGGTGATGGCTTACACGAAAATGTTGCTGGAGCATGGGAGTGAGATGATTCGTTTGCGGAAGGAACTTTGTGAGAAGTTGGTGCCTCGGGCGGCGGAGAATCAGAAGGTGATTAGTGGGACGGGGGAGGAGTTGGCGATGACGTATGTGGATCGTTCGAAGGGGGATTTGGCGGCGGCCTTTGCGGAGGTGGAGGAATCGGAAACGCGACGTGGGGTGACTTTGGCGGGTCCGCATCGGGATGATGTGAAGTTGATGATCGCGGGGAGATCGGCGAAGGATTTCGGAAGTGAGGGGCAGCAGCGGACGGTGGCTTTGGCTCTAAAATTGGCACAGGGGGAGGTTTTGCGGGAGTTGGGGACCCGGTCGCCGGTTTATTTGATTGATGATGTTTTTGGGGAGTTGGATCTGCGGAGGAGGAATGCGCTGATGCAGTTGTTGCCGGGGGATGCGCAGAAGTTGATTACGACGACGAATTTGGATTGGTTTGAGAGGGGGGATTTGGAGTTGGGGGTGACGGAGGTGAAAGAGGGAGCGCTTGGGGAGGGTTAGATCCCGGAAATGATTTTTGCATGATTCAAACAAATTAGGTGCTGGGGTCTCGGTTAAAGAGGATGAGTCGTCGTTTTTACGGAGTTTTGACGGTATCGGAGGAGGATCTCTGCTTTAGTATCCTTATGGATCGATTGTGGATCATTTTTTTCCTCCTTGGAGTGTCTGGACTCACGGCCTTTGCCGAGGTGAGTGAGGAGGCTCGGAAATATCATCAGCTGCTTTTGAAAAAGCCGGGGAACGACACGGTCTTTGAGCGGTTTCTGGAGGCATGGCTGACGACGGGAGATCGGGAGGGCTTGGAGGTTTGGCTGGAAGGAGAGGCGGAGGGTGGAACGGTGGGGGATTGGCAAATTCTCGCGACTTACTATGAAGATTTGGGGGAGAGCGGTGAGGCCTTGGCGGCTCTTGATCGGGGGGTGAAGATGGATGAGGGGAAGCTTTCGCTGAAGTTATCGCGTGCGAAGCTTCGGGCGAAGGGGATGGATTTTGAAGGGGCGCTGGAGGATTTAAAGCCGGTTGTTGAAGATGTGGAATTGGGGCGGGAGGCGATGACTCTGCGTGGAGTTTATGAGGTGAGGATTGGTCGGCCCAATGATGCGGTGCGAACGTGGGAAGCGTTGGTGAAACGCTTTCCCGGGGATGAGGCGCTACGTGAGGATTTGATCGAGATTGAGATTGGGGAGGGGCTTTTTGAAAGGGCGATTGAGTCGTCTCGTTCCTTGGTTGATCGGACGAAGGATCCCTATAAAAAAGCGTTGCGGCGGCTTCGTTTGGCGGAGGTTTATGGTTTGGCAGATCGGAAGGAGGAGAGTCTGGCGACTTATGAAAAAGTGATGGCTGCGAGTGGCGAGGGAACCTGGTTGGAGCGAGAGGTTTTGTCACAGGTTGAGCAGATCTATGTCTGGGAGGACGATGTGCAGGGCTTGCGGGACTACTATCAAAAACTCCGGGAGAACTATCCCCGCCGGACGTCGGTTCGGAAGGCTTTGGCAAAGCAGATGGCGCGGAATGATGAGCTGGAGGAAGCGATCGCGCTTTTTCGGGAGGTCTTAAAAATCACCCCGGGGGACCTTGGGAATCGGGAGGAGTTTGTCGCCTTTCTGGAGGTGAATGAAATGCGGAAAGAGGCGAGCATTGAGCTGGAGGAATTGATTAAGCAGAAGGGTGATGATCCCTTGTTGTGGGAGCGAGTTGTGGTCTTGAAACATCAGTTGGAAGATGAGGAGGGCTTGCGGGAGGGCTTGGGAAAATTGCGGGCGTTGAAGGTCGGGGATCCTGAGGGGGTGGTGGCGGTGGCCTTGCTTTGTGGGCAGGTCGAGTTAGCGGAGGATCGTGAGGAGGTGTTGCGAGAGGGGCGGAAGAAGTTCCCTGAATCGGCTGCGGTTACGGAGGCTTTGGCTGCGGTGTTGGTGAAGACGGAACGTCGGGAGGAAGCGCGTGATCTTTGGCTTTCGGTGGCGGCGTCGGGTGAGCGTGATGAGGTGCTGCGGGCAGCCCGGTCGCTGGCGCGGAATGCGATGAAAGGCGAGGCCTTTGAACTGCTTTTGAAATATGTCAGGAAGAGTCCGGAGGACAATCTACTGGTGACGCCGCTGGGGCAGTTTGCCTTGACTCCGGAGCAGGCGGTGGAGGCGACTCCATTTTTGCTGGGGATGGTGGAGCGGGCCACGACGCCTACCGCTCTGGAGAGTTCAGTCGCTTTGGTGGTGGGGCTAGTATTGCGGTCCGGGCGTGAGATGGAAGTGGCGGAGAAGCTTGAAAAAGATTCCGATTTATCGATGGCGGCGCGCTGTCTTTTGGCGGAGTTGCATTCGGCGATGGGAGATCGGATGAAGGGGCGGGAGATTCTTGAGAAAGGGGGAGAGGATCGATTGGTGAAGTTTTTCCGGGTGCGCTTCGAAGAGAAGGAAGGAGACCTTGGTGCGGCGATAGCTTTGCTGGAAAAGATTCTAGAGGAACCGGGTGAGCGTAAGACGGTTCATCTGCGGAGGTTGGTGGATCTTCATCAAAAAGCGGGGCGTTTGAGTGAGGCGCTGGAGCGAGCGGAGGAGTGGAAGAAAATGTCGCCCGGGAATAAGCAGGCGTGGCTGACGAAGGCGCGACTTTTGACCGCGGGAGGGCAGCGGGAAATGGCGGTGGCGGAGTATCGGCGCATCATGGGGAAATTTGGCGCGGATGAGGAGAGCCGGGCTCGTCTGGCAAAGGCGCTGGAAGGGCAGCGGGATTATCAGGGAGCGGGTAAGGTGTATCGCAAGCTCTATGAGACGGCTGAGGAACAGCGGGATGAATTGAAGTGGGTCGCGAAATGGGCCTCGATGATGCGGCGGATTGATCGCGATGAGGAGGTCGTGGAGGTGCTGAGGGCGCGGAAGAAATCGAACCGGAGATCGGAGGGTCCGTTGTTGGCTTTGGCGGAGGTGTATGAAGTTTTGGGCAAGGAAGAGAAGCGGCGTGAGGCCTTGTTGGAAGCGGTGAGGAGGAAGCCGGGGGATTGGGAAATCTTACTGAATCTTGCGAAGGAAGCGGAGAGGGTGGGAGACCTGGAATCGGCGGTGAAGACTTTAAAGGAGGCGATGGTTCTGGAGAAAGGGGATGAGTCGAAGCGGGCTTTGGTGGAGTTGTTTTTAAGAAATGGAGAGGTTGAGGACGGGTTGGCATTGCTCAAAAGCATCCCTGGAGAAGGGGCTGATCCACGACAGGTCGAGAAGACGGTGGCGTCTTTTGGGCGGGCGGGAAACTGGGAGATTGCCGAGAAGTATCTTGCTGGGGTTCTGGCAAAACATGGCGGCGATTGGCGGCTGGAGTATTTGCAAGGGCTTTTGCTTATTCGGAAAGGTGAAAGCGATAAGGCGTTGGAGATTTGGGAGTCCTTGGATCGTGAGGTGGAGCCACTGCCCGGGGTGGCGGTGAATCAGGCTAAGGTTGCGGCGAATTATGGGGATCCTTTTCAACATCCTCGTAAGAATCGGAATGCGATGGTGGCTGAATTACAGCAACTGTATCAGCGTGCGATGACTCCGGTTGGGCAGGTGGAGATTGATCCTTTTTCGAGTGGGCTTGGCTACGGAAGTAGGAGATCGGTTCTGGGAACTCCGAAAGCGCCTTTGTTCCATTTGCCGGAAACTCCGGAGGGCCTTCAGAAGCGGATTTTGGTGAGGAAGGCGATCCATTTTTGTCTTCGTAAAGATGAAGCGGGTCAGAAGAAGTTCGGTGAGATGATCGAGAGTGCGAATTTTAATGAGAAGGTCTTCCTGCTGAGAAATTGGGGTGGTGATCGATACCACCGATTTTTACTGGCACAGATGGAGGAGAATCCGGGTGATCCGGAGATTGCCTGGCTTTGGATGCAGGCGACGACGTACGAGAATGATGAGAATCGAGAAGTGACGAAAAGGGCCTTTGCCCTTCTTGAGACGGAGTTGCCCTTTGAGGTTCTTAAGGATTTCTCGTACTTCTTTGCAAAAATCGAGCGGTCGGCGAAGAAAGGGTTTCCGATCTGGAAGGAGCTCTATCTGGGGCTTTCGGATGATGACAAAAAGAAGATTCTGCCGACTTTGCTCCAGTCGTATGGATATCAGCCGGATCCCTTTTCGAGATTCCCAGCTGCTCCACGTCCCCGAAACGGGGACTTCCAAGAAGAGTGGAATTTATTACGAGGCGAGGTGCTGGGGTTGGAGGAGCCGATCAACTATCCGGCGATCTATCAGACGTTTGTCACCGGGCTTTTAGCAACGGGACAGGGCGAAGAGGCCGCCAAGTTAATTAACCGCTGTGTGGAATGGACGGTTGCGGGAGCGTTGCGGGGGAGGCCGGGTCACCAACGCCAGAGACGATCACAAAGTCGATTTGGGGCGGTGGCGATTCCGGTTTTTAAGGTGGGTGGTTTTTTGGATTTGTTACGATTGATTCATCCACGGGGAAAGGGGAGTCAGTTGGGAGAGGCTCAGAAAGCGCGGCAACGGGCCTTACTTAAAAAGTTGCATGCGGGGCTTGGAGGGGAGGTCGAGGCCTTGTTTCCGGGTGATGTCCTGGCTCCGCATGTGCATCATATTAAGGACCCGCTTTATCGGGGCCTGATTTTGATGCTGCTGAACGACAAGGAGGGATTTGCGAAGCTGGTTTCAACGATGCTGCAATCGAAGGATGCGGGGCAACTGAGACTTGTGGCAAGTTACCACACCAAGCGTAAAGAATTTCAAAAGGTCTACGGGTGTTTGCTTCAACTTTCGGAGCTTCAGCTTGATCGAAACGAACGACGAGTGCTCGACGGGCATCTGGCTTACACGGCGTATCAGCTGAGCGAGGATGAAATGAAAGAGGTGGATCTTGAGCCGGCGCGGGAGGCTTTGATGAGAGTGCAACGGCAGGTGCAGAAGGGTGACTTGCAGGAGGTCATGCGGAAGTTGGGACTGAATGAGGAGGCGGATCGATTCGAGAGAATCGCTCAGAGTAAGCAGCAACGGAAGCGGCAGCAGACACGCCCGGCTCGGAGGATTTCGGCCCTGAGCGGGAATGTTCTGATTGAGAAAGAACTGAGGGAGGGAGCCCTTGAAAATGCGATTACTGAAGTGAAACGTATCGAGAAAATCTATCGGAGCAGGGGTCAGCACTCTATTGATTGGAGTAAGACTTTGGCCTTGTTTGAGAAGGCATCGCAAGTCTCCCCACTGCTGGGAGTGCTCAAGCCGAAGGGCGGGGGAACGGTCGGGGATTGGTTTCAGTATGGCGGGATTGCCTCACAAACGAAGATGAAGAAGGAGGCGAAGGAGGCTTTTGAAAAAGTGCTCGAGATGGAGCCGAATTATCTTCAGGCGCGAATTGAACTCTTTCTTCTTGGATCCGAGGAAGAGCGCGATTGGTTGATTTTTTCGACGAAAGAGAATCCGGAGTTAGCTGCAGATTTGGCGCAAACTTTTTACAACAAATTCTCAAACCAGCGACCCCCTTCCTATGAGTTGATGATGGACACGAGTCGGGCTGCCCGGGTTTTTCTTGAGGGGGATTCTGAAACTGATCCGCGAAAGGGAATCAATGGGTGGATCTCCAGTTTTCTTGCGAGGGCGGATAGACTTTATCAATTCGGAGATTTCGAGATTGAGCCTTTGAATGGAATTGGAAAGGCGAAGGTCGCCAAAAAGGACAAAGGAAAGAGTGAGGAGAGAGTGGAGGAGTTTCGGAAGCTCTATGAAGAAATGATGAACCATGGGCTCCTGGCGGATGATGGGTTTCGGAGGTTGAAGGGGGGGCGCAAGTTGATGGCGCTGACGGACGAAGAATTGTTCCAATATGCAAATCGTGCTCATGCGCAAATCATCGTCAATCCAGATCGCGAGAATGTGGGGTTTTATGGTGATCCGTTTTCGGGGAATGTGGGGCGTCAGCTGAGTTCAAATGCGATGGGGCATCTTCTGGAAATGGGCGTGGAGCGGAAGGGGATAATTTTCACGGAAGCGACCTTGGCGGTGATGTTGGCCCATCGGCCAGATTCCCATCGCAACTATCAATTTTCTCGGAAAATTCTGAAGGCTCCGCCAGAGAAGTCGGGTGAAATTTATCGGAAGTGGCTCGCCGGTCTCCCGGAAAAGGAGGGAGGAAAGAGCGATGCGTTGATTCAAATGAACCGGCTTCTTTCCGCTTTCGAAGTGGAAGATGGGGAATGGGCCGAACTTCAGCAAAAGGAGTTGTTCTCTGTCGAGCAGATAGATCTCAGCTCTCTGTCTGATTGGGGGAAATGGGTTTTCAAGAAAAGGGGGTATGAGGGCTTTTATCAATGGGTTTTTGAGTTCTGTGAAGGTGCTCTTGGAGATCGGGAACGGTGGCCGCTTTTGGCCGAAATCTCTCCGGGATTTCGGCCAGTCGAAGATCAAAGAAAGATCTCGCGCTGTGTCCATAAGTTGAAAGGGATGGCCGCCGAACCATTGCTTGCGGCTCCGCTGGCCGTGGCAATGCGCAGAGGGAAGCTTGCTGGGTTGTTACCGACTGTGGGGACAATTTATCGGGAAGAGTGGCGTCGTCAGACTCCGGTAGCGAGCGAGGAGTTTCGCGCTTGGCTGAAGTCCACTGGAGGGATGGCGGTTTCATCTGAAGGCGGGCAGCCGGAGGCCATTCGCTTATTGGTATTTTTAGATGTCATCAATAGGAGCCAAGCTCCCAGAGGAAAAGCTCTCGGTCAGGTGGGGGAGATGTTGGATGAAGACGTGGAGCTTGATTCCTTAAAGAAAGGGATCTTAAAAGCTCAGTGGGGGCTTCCCGTCGAGCTGTCGGATCTCTTTGAGAAAAACGTGAAGGTTTTTGTAGAAATGGCGGACAGCTCTCCTTTTCAGACGGCCCGCTTGCTGGGGAAGTGGTTTCAGGGATCTGAGATGGAGGAGCTATCGAAAGAGAGTTCCGATTTTATCAAGGGGTTAAGCGATCAGATCGGCAAGAAAGCGTACGGTGAAATCATGGAATCGGCGCAACGGGCCGGTGGGGCGAGGGCCTATTTGTCGCAGGCGCAGGCGATGAATGAGATTGCCGCTTTCGCCTCTGTTGTTCCGAGAGAGGCCGCCCGCGCCTTTGAGGTGTTAGTGGTTGAGGCACTTGGGGCATCGGAGTCCTTGCTGACGCAGGAGGGCCTTTCCGCTGAAGAATATTTCCAACAAAAAATGACCGCGATGAGTTCTGCGCTATGGGAGAAATCCACCCGGGTCCCGACTTTGGGTCAGTGGCAATTCCTTTATTTCCTCTCTCAAAGTCAGGTAGGGGGGCGACTCGGAAGCTTTCTTCTAAATGATAGCCGTTTCGCGACATCTTTTGAGAACACCTTTAAAATTGGACGCTTGAAAGTGGCCGGGAAATTCCCTCAGTATTCTCCGGCAAAAATCGCGGTGGAGACGCTTCGTCCGATGTTGGCCCAGATGGGTGCGGAGGAGAGGCGGGCTTTCCTCCTTTTTATCCCAAGCAGAGGTAATATTAAGTGGGGAAGCTATCGCGAGGCAGGATTTCGGAAAGGCTTTGAATGGGTCGATGTGGAGTTCCGAAAAGATTTTCCAATCGCGGCTGACTTTTTAACGGCGGTGATGTCCCGGGGGATTTATGGGGATCAGCGTGAAAAATTTTCGAAGGAGGTAGCGCGAGGATCGGAGAACTTACTTCGCTTTTTGAACGAGAGTGATTTCCCGGCACCGCTGCGGATGAAGGCGGCCCGCGTGCTGGTCTCTGATACCAGCATGAGGGTTCATCTCAGCACGGCGGAGCACTGGGAGTGGGTTGGGAAGGTGATCGAAGAATGTGCGCTTTCTCCAGTGAAGAAAGATCTGGGAATCGCCACTGGGTTGCTGACTTATCTTAGACCGCAGGACTTTGAAGAGATGGGCGAGATTCCGGATGTTCTGATTTCGTCATTGCTGGAAACGCTGGGCGGTGGCCGGAAGGCTCACATCGATAGGGATCAGTTTGGCCAGGCCCTGCGAGGGTCGGTTATTTTGGCAGTGATGGCGAAGAAGAGAGAGTTTGCGAAACGAATTATAGAGGCTTCGCCGCAGTTTTTTTCGGGGAACTTGCCGTTGCAGTGGGCCATTTTTGAAGCTGGTGGAGGCGAGGTGCTGTCGGGTCTCTTTGATCCCCTCGCCACTCAAACGGCCATTCATGAATTTCCGAGGTTTGGGAAAGATTCCCCGGCGAAGATTAAGGCGTTCGTCGCGCACTTTCCGGAAGAGCAACGTTTTCATATTGAGCTGCAATTTGCGATCGCGCGGGATGATCGGGGCGAGAATGCCCCGGAGATTTCCCAACGTGAAAGAATCCCCGGTCTGGCCCAACGCTACCTTAAGGAAGGGGGCGGTCGACGGGAGTTTGTTTTGTCAGCCCTAGGGGTTTTTGCGAGAGATGAGCGGACCCTTCCTATCCTGGCGGAGCATTATCTCGCAGAGGAAAAGAAGCATCTTCTGGGTTCCCCGGTGGTGACACCGAGGGCGGATCGCGAGATTCCTCAACTTCGTAATATCATCCGGGCGGCGATTACTATCGAATCCCGGCAGGGGAACTTTGAACCAGCTCTTCGGCAGTTTCGCGCCATTTTGAATCAGCCCGGACCCGAGGGGAACTACCCGCGGGATACCGAGCTGATTCTTTCCACGGTGGCCTACGAGGTTTTTCGTACTTCAATGGAGGATCCGGAAAAGGCAGGAGAGTTTACGACTCTTGCTGATGACTTCCTCGGTGAAGCATTGCGCGCGCGGAGCCGGAGTTCAGTGGAGTTGTTAGTGAAAACTGATGCCTTTTCCTCACTTCAATACTTTCTGGCGGGGGAGGTGCCTGATGTTGAGGTTGAGCCCCGGTCCTGGAAGGAGTTTCAGGATCTTAGGAAGACTTATCCTCTCTCTGCTTGGTCCAGGTTGATGGACGGGAAGCTGTGGCAAAGGGAAGAGGGGGAGTCGATTCTGAGTCACGTTCAAGGAAGGGTTTTCACATCGAAGTCCTATCTTCGTAATGCAAATGCCCTGCCGGGGCTAGTGACTCTTCAGCTGAGTAATTACGCGCTGGTCAAAAGGGTTGCGTTAAAAGCGTTGATGGAAGGACTTCCTGAGGAACTTCTGAGGGAGCCATTTTTTCTTTGGCGGGCGGGGTTTTTTGCCGAGGGGCCGGTCGAGGTTTTGGAGGATTTTTCAGAAGCTCGGGCTGCCGCAAAAGTGGCTGGGCTGGAGGAGATGGAGGCGGAGATTATGGTCGATATGGTGATGAAATTACAGCAGCTCAAGCGGAATGCCGAGGCGTGGGTTTTGCTGAATGAGATCAATCTTGATCTTATAAAGGGTGAGGCTCGCAAGGATGTTGTTAAAAACCTAAAAGAGAAGAAATGATGCGATTGGTTTTTCAATTTCTCCTGATAGGAGTCCTCGGATTGGCGGCTGCGGAGCCGCCGGAGAAGGCCCTGCGATATCATCAGCTTCTGTTGAAGCGTCCGGGTGATGAGACTGTTCTGATGCGCTTTGTGCAGGCATGGCAGGAGGAGTCGAGTGATGGGGAACTTTTGATTTGGTTGCAGGGAGATGCGGCAGGTGGGGGAGCGTCACCGTGGCGGGTTTTGGCATCTTACCAGGAATCGATGGGTTGGGATGACAAGGCTTTGGCTTCGCTCGATCGGGCGGTTTTGATTGAGCCGAAGAACTCAGCTTTGCGGCTGGAGCGCGCAAAACTGCGCGCGCGAGCCTTGCAGTTTGAGGAGGCTTTTGCGGATCTTGATGTGGCGGAGATAGATCCGGCCCTGGCGAAGGAGGCGGCGACGACGCGGGGGAGTTGGTTGGCGCGGGCGGGGCGGCTGGAGGAAGCGGGGGAGGTTTGGCAAGCGGCCATTAAGGCGTATCCGAAGGACGAGATTTTGCGGGAAGATCTCATCGAGTTACAGGTCATCGAAGGTCTCTATGATGAGGCCTCTGCTTCGGCGGTCAAGTTGATCGAGTCGACTCGTGATCCTTATAAAAAGGCGCTCCGGCAGCTTCGTCTCGCGGAGATTCAGGTGCTCGGTGATGAACCGGTGAAGGGGCTGGAGACGTATCAAAGAATCATGGCGGCGACGGGGGGCGGGACTTGGTTGGAGCGTGAGGTTTTGGCGCAGACTCGTAGGGTGTTTATGCGGGAAGATGATGTGCAGGGGTATCGTGATTTTTTGCAGAAGATGAGGCAAGAGCATCCTCGAAGGGTGGCTTTGCACAAGGCGCTGGCGCGGCAGATGGCGACGGCGGGAGAGATCAAGGAAGCGGTGGGGCTTTATCGAGAGGTGCTTGGAATTACGCCGGGAGATCTTGGGAATCTGGAGAGCTTTATTGCCTTTCTAGAGGGAAATGAACGCTGGGAAGAGGCGAGAGTGGAATTGCAGGCGTTGTTGAAACGTCGTGGGGAAGATGTTGAATTATGGAAGCGTTTGGCCGGACTTGAGAGGCAGCTGAATCACCCAGGCGGGGTGGCGGCGGCATTGGGCGAGATCCGTAAATTGAAGTCGGGCAATGCCACTGATTTGGTGACGACGAGTCTGCTTTATAAGGAATACAATCTGGGTGAGGAAGCGGAGAGAATGTTGCGGGCGGGGCGGGAGAAATTTCCTGACTCGGATGAGGTGGTGGAGGCTTTTGCAAATCTTCTTCTCAAGAATGGCAAGAAGGAAGAGGCGCGTGAAATTTGGATGAGGATCGCGATGACCGGGAGTCGCGAGGAGCTTTTACGGGTGGCGCGTTCTTTGGAGGGGCAGAAGATGGGAGGTGATGCTTTGAAGGTCATCTTTGATCGTATCGAGGAGTTTTGGGCAGATCCGCTCGTCCTGACGCAGTTGTGTCAGTTGACGGGGACGGAGGAAGAGGGCGTGAAGATTTTGCCTCATGCGCTGGGATTGGTTCGGCTGGCGAAGTCGCCGACGGAGCTGGAGTCGGCCATTCCGCTGGCGCTTTCGGTGATTGAGATTGGGAAGATGGAAAGGGAGGCGATTGCCATGCTGGAGGAATTGGAATCAAGGGGGATTCCTGATTTATGTCTGCTGGCGGAGTTGCTTGCTAGTGGGGGGGATTTAGGTCGGGCGGATGAGATGCTGAATCAAGTGGAGGGAGATTTGCTAGGGAAGTTTTATCGGGTTTCGTTTGATGAAAAGCGCGGGGATCGGAAGGCGGCGGTGGCGCGGCTGGAAGAGATTGTGGCATTGCCGGGGCAGAAGAAAACGGTGCATCTGCGTCGGCTCACCGAACTTCATCGGCGGCTTGAAAATAAGGAGAAAGCGATGGCCTGGGTGGATGAATGGAAGCGGGTCGCTCCGGGGGATCATCTTGCCTGGATGGTGCGTGCGGATTTGCTCTTAGGGGTGGGGCGGAATGAGGAAGCGATTTTGGAACTGAGGCGATTGGTCGGGAAATTTGGCCCGGGCGAGGGGCGGCGGGTCAAGTTGGCGGAGGCGCAGATTAAGGTTGGGAACGGGCGCGCGGCTCAGAAAATTTACCGGAAGCTTTATGAAGAGGCGGGGACGATTGAGGAGAAATTGCGATGGCTCTCGAAGTGGACCCAGCTGGCGCAAGCTGATGGGTCTTTGAAGGGTTTTTTGGCTGAGTTTCAGCGTCGGAAGCGAACCAATCCGCGTTCGGTGGCACCGCTTTTGGCGCTGGCGGAGATCTATGGTTTCTTGGATCGTCCGGAGGAACAGCGGCGGGCCTTGGAGGAGGCTGCGGATCGTCGAAATACGGATCCGCATTTGTTGCATCGGCTTGCTGAGCTTGAGGAGAAGAGTGGGAACCTTGAGAAGGCGGTGGGGTTTTTAAAGAAGGCCGATTTGCTGGACCAAGGTGAGAAATCGAAGCGTGCGCTGGGGCTTCTTTATTCCCGTGCGGGGAGGTTGAAGGAAATGATGGCGGTGATTCAAACGATTCCTTCCGAGATCGAACGACCACGGCAAGTTGAGGTGAGAGTAGAGTGGCTCGTTAAAAACGGGCACTGGGCAATCGCAGAGGAGTATCTCACTGATCTCTTGCCGCGATTTCCGGAGGACTGGCGGCTGAAGTATTTTGCAGGTGTTTTGAAAAAGCAGGATTGGAGGGTGGCGGAGGCTGCGGTGATTTTTGGGGAGTTGGAGGAGGTTCGGAATCCGATTGCGGGCCTGGCTCCTAGTCCGAGGACTCTTGTGCAGGTGCTTTCTCCTGGCGGGGTTGGGTTCCATCGTTTTTGGAGTCCGGAAATGAAGCTTCTTTGGGAAACCTGGGGGGAGATGACGGGTGGTCGGAGAGATTTGTTTGACCGGGAAAATATCTATCGAGTATCGGAGCGGAATGGGATGGGGGCATGGTTTCACCTTCCCGTTTCGGCGGCGGAGGTGCGACGGAAGTCATTTCTCTCGATTTTGATGATCAATGAAATGGAGCTTGATCGCGTGAAGAGAGAGGCGGGGTTTGATGCGATATTGGCCCGGCATGAGATGGATCGCCGACTTTTTGCGATGGCGAGTTTTAGGCCTGTGCGGTATCGACGGGAGCTGGAGAGGTTGATGGGAGCGAATCCGGGAAAGGTGGGGTTAAAGGAACAGTGGCTGGCGAGTGAAGTGAAAGGAGAGGGGCTGGATGCGAAACTGCTAGAGGGAATTTTTGGAGAATTTATAGAGATGAATCCAGCAGGATTGTTGGCTCAGTTGTCGGATTTACTGGAGCGGGGAGTGGTGGCAGAGTCGGATGTTTGGAGGCTGGCGAGGGCGAGTTATGATCGGGTGGAAGGTGAGAAGAAGGATGAGAGTTTGCGAAATTTGTTGGCTCTCGCGCAGCAGTTGCCGGTGGATGCAGAATCGATCGGGTTTTTGGTGGAAGAGGTGTTGGATCGGGAGAAACTTTCTGTGAACCCGGGTGAATTGAAGAAGTTGGTTCGGTATGCAGTGGTGGGAGAAGATCATGGGAGGTTAGTACCATTGTTAAATCACTTGGTGCGGGGGATGGCGAAGCCCGCAGTGCATGTTTATCAACAGCAGAAATATATGGTGGCTTTTCCATCAATCGAGGATTCGGAGCGAGGTGTCTTTCAGAGTTTTAACGGATGGCCGTTGGAATGGTTGGTTGGGAAAGGGTCCGTGCCTGTCACTACGAGCGGGAATCTGAATGAGGAGCGGAGGCGGGAGCTTTATTCAGAATTGGGGGTGGCGGTGGAGAGAAAAGTGGAGGGTGATGCTGTTTTGAAAAAGGCGGTATTGGAGGCCGACTCGCGGCTTTTTAAAGGGAAAGTTCTAATGTCGATTGGAGCGGTGGCGGAGGCGGGTCCGCTGGCACGCGAGATGGCGGGGTCAACTGAGATGGAGGAGGTGTATTTTGCCGCTGCTTATGAGGCTCACACGGGGCAGTTGGAAAAGAGTTATCGTCTTTTTGAAAAGCTGGAGGGGATGATCAAGGTTCCGAAAGATCATCCGGAGATTGCTCTGAGCACGGTGAATGTGGCTTATGATTTGGTGACGAAGAATGGTGGGGTGATCGATCTCGGGGCGGCCAAGCGGGCCTTGCGTATTGTGGATGATGGTGGGGTGGGTGTTTTCCGTTTGGATGAACTTGCGTGGGCTTTTGGAATGTCTCCCAGTTTCGCGAATTCTTCGGTGACTTTGAATGGCATTACGAACGGCGGAGCAGTATGGAATGGGAGGGGAATACATCTGGGTGCCCGGCTGATCGGGAGACTGGGGCCGGATCGGGTGAAGGTGGCGGTGAAGGTGGCAGAACTCTCGCTTCGAGATCTTTTTTCTTCGACGGTGAAGAGGTCTGATGAAACGAGGCAGATTAAGGATGCTTTGGACAAGAAGAATCTTGTCATCAATGTTTTGCAAGCGATGAAGCCGGAAGTGGGCGCGGGCCCCGGGGAGTTGATGGAATTTGCCAGGATGGCGTTCGCACTTGAGCGAGGGACGACGGCGGGTCGGTATTTTGAGATGGTTCTCGCAATCGATCCTGGGAACCGGGAGGCCTTGGTGGGGCGGTTTATGACCGGGCAGTCTTTGGTGCAGGAGGCGGCGTCTGTTTTCTCACTGAAAGATCATGGTGAGGAAGCTTGTCACCGGGTCCGGGTCTTCTTTGAAAATTACGACAGCGATGACGGAGGTGATTTGGAGAGGCTCGTCACGCTGAATGTGGTGAGGGGCTATCTCCGTGAACTGCCGTCTGCCGCCGATCAGGATCAGTATCTTTCGTGGGTCTTTCCATGCCTGAAAGACCTGCAAGTGGCAGGGGGGGCGGAAAGGGCAGACATCTCCGATGAGGCGAAGAATCAATGTCGGCAAATTCTCAAGATCCTTCTGGGGCGATCACAATATTCGGATCAAGTATTCCAGATGTTGTTGCCACTATTGAGGCCGGAGAATCGATCGAAGGCGGCCAATCTTTCGCTCAGGGGGCGTTTGCAGGCGAAGCGAACTGAAGCGACAGAAAGGAGAGTGCCCATGATTTATCAGTCGCGAAAGGACGGATTGACGAGAGTGCTTGGGTTTGGAGAAGTTGAGGTTGGAGATGAGCGTGGGATGGATCTCGATTATCTTTTGGGGCTAGGGGATGCGGGTGAAGAGGTCGCTTTTGAGCCGAAGACTCTTGAGGTGATGAAGGAGCATTTCCCGGAGTTTCATGAGGATCTGGAGACGGCCCGGCGGATTGGGGAAGGCGATGAGATTTATGAAGGTTGGCTGACCCGTCTTCCTGATGATCCCGAGTTACAGGTGGAGCGGACGGTGAGTTTTTTGAAGTGCCTTATCTTCTTTGGTCATGGAAAGGGGGCGTGGTTGGAGGGTTTTCAAGAGCGTTTCGCGACGGCGGTGGTTGCCGGGGCGATGAACGAGAGATCCGAGTTTTTGGTGGGCGAGTGGTTTGCGATTCTTGCGAAGGATGGCGGGGCTGCGATGATTAGGAGACAGACGGGAGTGATGATCGCGGCGGCTCTTGGTGATCAGAAAAAGTGGCCTGCCTTGATTGAACTTGGCGTGGGGAGCTTTCCTCCAGTTTATCAGGATCGCTTTGCGAATTTTTCCAAGGCGATTGTTCATGTCATGGGGATGAACCGACGGTCGTATGATGTTCTGAGTGAGCTTTTGGCGAGCGTGGCTCATCCGCTGATGGTGGATTTCAAAGAGGTCTATTTGGAATCATGGCCGGGCAATGGGATTTCGGGTGAGATCTTTTTTAAGCTGCTCAAACAGAACGGGGTTTTGGATCGGGATGCTGATGGGAAATTATCGGTGGATCGGGTTTTGGTGATGGCGGAGGCTCTGGCGGGTTTGCCGGTTCCGCGTGAGGAGATTAAAGAGTCGCTTCCCAGTTTGGTGAGGCAGGATGATGCGGTGGAGCCTTTTTTGAAGAAGATGCTCTTGTCTCATTGTGGCGCTGTGAATGACTTGCGGGTGGAAGTTGATCTTCGGCGGGATCTAATCTTGGCGATGGAAAAGAAAGATCCCACCGTGACTTGTCACTTTTTGGGGAATCTTTATCCAGACTACAACGGGAGCTTTGTGCTGGCGGATGTCTTGAGACGGGTGAAAACGGTGGTCTTGGATGAGCGATTAAGTGATCTCGATGCGGAGATCAAGAAAGGGGGATTTGAGCTTCAGGACCGGAGAGAACTCATCAATTACCTGCTCTTCGAAGTGGCGAGATTGGACATCATTGCGGCAGCGAGAGCGGCGGAGCAAATGCTCTTGAAGGGGGATGAGTTCTTGAAAGCAAATCCCGGGAAGGTGTTGCTTCCGCTGGGAAGGAAGAAGGCTTTGTTACCGGTAGATCGTCTTATCGGGGAGTTGTTGTTGGTCTTTGCGAACGGCGGAGAGTGGATCCCTGAGGAGGATTTGTGGAAATTCTATGATTTCCTGTGCCGGGGGAAAGTCGGGGAGTTGATTTCAGTGCCCACCGAGGCGAGGGGGCTCGTTACTTACGATGCCGTTCAGAACGCTTTTGGGACTAAGTCTCTGGAGGGAATCCCTTCTTCGATACAGGAATTGATGTCTGATAAGTTATCCAAGCTGACACCGGGAGAGCGTCAGACTTACGTGGTGTTTTGTTTTCTTCAGTTGACGAATTTCTGGGAGAAAGCGCTGGATGAGGGCGATGATTTTGCTTCGCTGGAGAAGGAAATCCGGGTGAAATTCCCTGAGCTTGCTGACTTGTTTTGCGGGCTTCGCTTGGCTGGAGCAGCCGGGGTTTCGGACGATGAAGATTTGCGAAAGAGAGCGGAGATTTGCTTCGAAAGGTATTTCGCGAGCTGTGATCTCCCGGTCGCTCTGCGGATGGATATGGTGACCAATATTTTTTGGGAACGATCGGTGCGAGCTTGTCTCACGAGTGAGGCGAGCTGGGGGTGGGCGACGAAGGGGATGGACGATTATCTTTCTGGAGCAGGTCAGCGATCGCTGCTGCCACTGCTGTCATTGATCGCGACTTTAGAGGATGGTGACTTTGTGGGGATGGGTGGGAAGTTGGGGGCGTTCGTGGAGGTGGCGAGTCGGGTCATATTCGAGGATCCCGATCCGAAGAGGAGTGGAGACCTGCGAGCAATGGCAATAGAGGCTCTGATTCCGGGCGCGATTTTGGCGGGGAAGATGGAGATTGTTGGGAAGCTTCTGGAAGTCGAGCCAGCTCGATTCCAAGGAAACTTGGCGATGGTTTGGAGGCTTTCCCAATCCAATAACCCAGTATTATTACTCCCACTTTTACTGGATTCGAAGCGTCTTTACCGCCTCTATTCTACAGAGTCGCTTCCGGAGTTTTCGCGTGAGTCGGCTGAGAAACTGGCAGGGTTACTGCAGTTGATGCCTGAGGACGAACGATATCGTTTGGAGGTTCTGTATTCCAATGTGCCTGATGCCAAGGGGGAGGCTGCGCCTCTCATTTCTAGGCCGAAACGATTACGGGCTTTGGCGACGCGATTCAAGGCGGAGGGGCCGAAGGCGAGGTCGGGTCGTCTGCAGATTTTGCATTCCTTCCTTGGTGACAAGTTGGCGAGCGCGGAGGTGGGAGTGGAGATGCGAGAGATCGAGGTCAAAGAGGGGATCGGGATGGTTTTAAATGCTTTCAAGAGTGATCCCGCTTGGGAAATACACGCTCAGATCATTCGCAAGGTGTTGATGTTCGATCTCGCCAAGGGTGAGTTTGAGAGCACGATGCGGCATCTTCGTTCCCTGGTGCCGGCGGGAAGGATTAAGGATACTCATACTGAGAAGGAAGCGGGCGCACTGCTTTTAAAGCTGGTGGATGAGCTTTTGCCGCGTGCCGCGGTGAGCCCGGCGGCGGCGCAGAAATATCTCCCGATGATCAGGTCGCTCTTGGAATCGAGCTTAACTTCGAAGTGGGAAGAGTGGCCTCAGCCGATGAAAACTCTGGAGGCGCTTACGGTGACCATTCATGCCTTGGCGGAGTCGTCTTTGGATAAAGCGATGGAGGAGTTTCCGGAAGATGCGAAAAAATCCTACCAGCGCTTTCGACGTCGTGGGTTTCTTTTCGCACGTTTAAAAAATCTCAAGACCGACCACTGGATTTCCGATGAGAACTCTGAGGTCAGAGCGAAAGTGGTGGCGGCCTTGCTGGCGGATTCCTATGTTCAGAACGAGTTGGGGAGTGAGCCTCTTTTAAGATTGGGTGAGTTGACGAGATCGGGGTTTGTTGGGGAAGAGGAATTGAAAGGGATGATTGATGGTATGGCCGACGATCATCCTATGAAATCTGAATTTATGTGGTATCGCGCCATGGTGACCGGTGATTTTGAAAAAGCTTCCGCATGTTTTACCAAAGCGGCGGAGTTGGCCGTAGCGAAGAAGGATGAGGAGTTGCGGCATCGTATTCTCTTTGATTTTGTGGCGCGGGCTTTTGATAAGACGAAGTTGGAGGTGGCGGAGGAGATCTTAAAGAAGCTGGATCCCGAAAAATTAACGCGTGGCCAGGGGCTGCGGATCGAGGCGATGAAGGCGAAGTGACTCTGCTCAGATCGTGAAAGGAGTTGCCAATGGGGGGAGCGAGGAGTAAGGGGGCGGCCTCTTTTTGTTGTCGGACAGCTTGTTCGATGACTGAAACCCACTTCTGAACGATGATTTTTGACCTGATCCGCAAGCGCAATGGTAATTGGAAAGACGACACTCTTTCGGGACTTACGGTGGCGCTCGCGCTGGTGCCGGAGGCGATTGCCTTTTCGTTCGTCGCTGGCGTCAATCCGCTGGTGGGTCTTTGGGCGGCGGTTTTCTTAGGCTTTATTACTTCCTCCTTCGGCGGACGTCCGGGGATGATCTCGGGTGCTACGGGAGCGATCGCGGTTGTTGTAGGAGCTGTGGTCAGGATTGGTAACGAAGCGGGAGCTGAGAGGGGGATCGAAGATCTAGGCCTTCAGTATCTCTTTGCGACCGTGATGATAGCGGGGGGCATTCAGATCCTTTTTGGGATTGGCCGCTTGGGTCGCTTTATCCGTCTGGTGCCTCATCCCGTGATGATGGGTTTTGTGAATGGCCTCGCGATCGTCATTTTGATGTCGCAGTTCGCTTCCTTCAAGGATGCGGCGGGTGTCTGGTTACCTCGGGACGAGGTCATTATGATGGGGGGTCTTGCGGCGGTGACGATGGCGATTATTCACTTCTTGCCAAAGCTCACCACGGCTGTTCCGTCCATTTTGATCGCAATTCTGGCGGTTGGAGGAGCGAGTTACTTTGGTCTCTTCGACACCAAAACGATTGAGGATGTTCTCAGGGGTGGTGGTGGAACAGGTGCGTTGAAGGGGAGCTTTCCTCCCTTTGCGTGGCCGAGTGATATTGTGTGGGACAAGGTGACCTTGATTCTGATCGTCGGCACGGCCTTCTCGGCAGCGATGGTTGGTATTATCGAGTCTCTGATGACGCTTCAGTTGATTGACGATATGACCGAGACCCGAGGTAGCGGAAACCGTGAGTGTTTGGCACAGGGATCAGCGAACTTCCTTTCCGGACTTTTCGGAGGCATGGGTGGTTGTGCGATGATCGGACAAAGTCTCATCAACATAAAGTCTGGTGGTCGCGGTCGCTGGTCAGGAATTGTGGCCGCTCTTGCCCTGGCGGTCTTTATCATGGTAGGTGGTCCGGTAATCGTAGAGATCCCCATTGCGGCACTTGTTGGCGTGATGTTTATGGTCGTGATCGGAACTTTCGAATGGTCCACCTTGAAGACTTGGGGAAGGGTTCCTTTCCACGATATCTTCGTGATTTTGGCAGTGACCTTGATCACGGTGTTCATGCACAACCTTGCGCTGGCAGTCTTGGTGGGAGTGATTCTCTCGGCCCTCGTTTTTGCCTGGGAGAGCGCGAAGCACGTGCGGCTTCGGCGCGATGACAGCCAGAAAGGCGTGCGCATCTACAACCTTCAGGGCGTGCTCTACTTTGGTTCGGTGCGTGAGTTCGGAGAGCGGCTGGTTCCGGCAAATGATCCCGATGAAGTGATTATTGATTTCAAGGAAGCCCGCGTCGCTGACTTCTCCAGCATGGAGGCCCTCAATGCGATTACCGAGCGCTACAAGGCGGCCGGGAAGCGTGTTCGATTGCGTCACCTCAGCCCTTCCTGCGCGAAGATGATCGATAGTGCGAGTGAGTTGGTGACGGTCGAGGTGGCTGATGACGATCCGCATTACGAGCCTGCGCATCTCTAGGCTGAATCGAGATAGCTTTGCTTGCCCGTCCTCGTAGTATGGGGGCAACTTATGAAAAAACGTTTTATCAATGCTCTGTGGCTTTGCGCTGCACTCGTCGTTCCTGTTCAGGCTGAGGACAAAGAATCCGGAGAATGGACCAATCTCTTTAATGGGAAGGATCTCACCGGATTTAGCCAGAAGAATGGAACGGCGACCTACGAGGTGAAGGATGGAACCATTCTAGGAACGACCGTCAAGGGGAGCCCGAATTCCTTCCTCTGCACGGACAAGCTTTATGGCGACTTTGACCTGACCTTCGAGGTGAAGGTTCATAATAGTCTGAATTCGGGCGTGATGATCCGTTCGCAGACAAAAGGAGGAACAGCCGAAGGCCGGGTGAATGGCCCGCAGGTGGAGATTGAAGCGAGCGGAGCGAAGGGCGCCGAGTCAGGCTACATTTATGGTGAGGCTTGCGGCGGCTGGATGACTCCCAAGGCTCTTCTGAAGCCACATAAGCACTTCAAGGACGGTGAGTGGAACAGATACCGCATCATGGCGAAGGGGCCCCGTATCCAGGTTTGGATCAACGAGGTGCGAATTTCTGACTTGGTCGATGAGGCGAAGTTCAAAGCTTATCCGAAGGGTTTTATTGGACTTCAGGTTCACGGAGTCGGGAAGGGTGGGCCTTTCGATGTTGCTTGGAAGAAGCTCAAGATTCGTGAGCTGAAGTAGAGGGGAGCTTAAGTACCGCAGCGGGCAAGTAGGCCCACGCTCCATCTTAAAGAAAATCCGGCAGCCCTTTCGGGTGCCGGATTTTTTGTAAATTGGGATCTTGGCGTGAAGAATTACTCGCCGAGTCCGAAGCGGAGGAAGTTGTTCACGGTGAGGGTGTCACCGAGTTCATTTCCTTTGGCTTCGAGGAGGGCCTTGATGGTGGTGTCAGGGTCCTTGACGAATCCTTGCTCAAGAAGGCAACGCTCTGAGTAGAACTTACCAAGCTTCCCTTCGATGATTCTCTCGAGGATATCGGCTGGCTTGTTCTGAGCTTCCATCTGCTTGCGGAAGATTTCCTTCTCGGACTCTACGAGTTCGGCAGGGATATCCTCGCGTTTGAGACCGGCAGGGGAAGTGGCGGCGATGTGAAGAGTGAGGTCTTTGACGACGTCCTTGAAAGTGTCCGAAGAAGCGGTTTCAGCCTTTTCAGCACCTACTTCGACGAGAACGCCAACCTTACCACCGAGGTGGATGTAGGAGGCAACAGCGCCTTCACCTGCGAGGGTGAGACGTTCGAAGCGGCTTACTTTAAGGTTTTCTCCCATTTCGAGGACCTTGCCTTTCACGAAGTTATCGAGCGTTCCGTCTCCTTTTGGCAGGGCGAGGGCGCTTGCGAGATCGGAAGCGTCGCCAGCCAGAAGGGTGTCGGCAATTTCTCCAACGAAAGCTTGGAAGTTTTCGTTCTTGGCCACGAAGTCGGTCTCACAGTTGACTTCAACGAGAATACCGGACTTGCCAGACTCATCGAGCTTAGCTGCGATGATGCCTTCATTGGCATCGCGCGAGGCTTTCTTTTCTGCTTTGGCTCCGCTGCGTTCGCGGAGGACTTTGATGGCAGCATCGATATCGCCCTCAGTTTCTTTGAGGGCGTTCTTGCATTCCATCATGGCTACTCCGGTTCTTTCGCGGAGCTCTTTAACGAGAGATGCGGTGATCATAATAATGTCAGTGTGTCAGTTTTGGAAAATTACCCCTTGGCTCCGACGACGATTCCGTCGACGAGGTTTTGAAGGACGATGCGAATGGAGCGCATAGCGTCGTCGTTTCCCGGGATGGGGTATTCAAGTTTGCTTGGATCTCCATTGGTATCGACGATGCCGATGATGGGGATTTTGAGGCGCTTGGCTTCGGCCACGGCGATGGACTCACGGGCGGTGTCGACGATGACGACGGCATCAGGGTGCTTCTCCATGTCACGCACACCATTGAGGTTGCGGTGGAGCTTGTCCTTCTCACGACCGAGAGCAGAGAGCTCCTTTTTGGACATGGCCTTATATTCAGGCGCACGTTCGATGTCCTCAAGATACTTGAGACGCTTCACCGAGTTACGGATGGTGGTGAGGTTGGTGAGAGTGCCACCGAGCCAACGGTAGTTGACGTAGTATTGGCCGGTTGCCTCAGCAGCTTCGCGGACGGCATCTTGAGCCTGACGCTTGCAGCCGACGAAAAGGATTTTCTTGTTCTTGCTGGCGAGTCCGGAAAGGAAATCGGATGCTTTATCGAGGCACTCAACCGTTTTATTGAGGTCGATGATGTAAATGCCGCCCTTATCCTTCATGAGGTAAGGCTTCATTTTAGGGTTCCATTTCTTGGTCTGGTGACCGTAGTGGACACCAGCTTCGACCATTTCTTTGACGAGTTCGTTAATCATTTTTTTATGGGTCCTTCGTTAAAGCACGAAGGCGCTTTTGGTGAGAAATTGCTGCAATGGACCTTTCCCGGTTTCTCGTTGTTGATAGTGCAGCTCGTGGGAGGGGAGGTGGGAGTTACGATGAAATGCTCTTTCTGGCAAGGAATTTCATGGTTTGGGAGTTGCTTTTGGGGCAGTGAGGTTGGTTAGGGGTCTCGCCTACTGAGACCGAGTAGGGGACGCAGTCTTGAGAGGCAGGTGCCGCCGTGGGCGAGTTTGTTTAAGACAGCGAGAGCGGCGGGGTTGTTTTTGAAGGCCGGGGCGAGGGTCGCTCGTTCGCTGCGACTGAGAAGGCGGAGGGAGAATTCCGCGAATTGGAGGCCGGCGTCTCGTGACAATGCGAGCTACTTGCTGATGGACTGGAGGTATTGGCGGACGGCTTCGAACTGTTTGTGGGAGTCGCCGTCGAGGATGTCGGGGCGGAGGCCGGTGCCGTCGTCGGGGTTGGTGTAGCGTGGCATTTTGGTGTCGGGGACGAGGCGGGCGGGGTTGAACATCCACTGGTGGAAGTAGCCGGGACGGAGGCGCTGGTGGCCTTGGCCGAAGTTGATGCCTTGGACCTCGAAGGCCGCGAGGGCGGGTTTTTCATTGATGGCGTGGCAGGTGACGCAGGCGTATCCGGTCATGCCGACGAGTTGCTCGCCAAGTTTGACTTGGTCGGCGTCGGGTTTCTCGGTGGATGGGACGGAGGCGGCGAGGCCGTGGTGTTGTCCGAGGCCGTGGGCCATGTGCTTGGCGTGGAGTGGGAAGGCGGGCATGCGCATGTCGAGCCACGGACGGGGGCGGGGTTCGACTTTGCCGAGGAGCATGTTCTCGAGGTAGTTGGTGTGGAGCATGGCGCCCATGTGGGTGAGGGGTGGGCGGGATTGGATGAGGCGCTCGTCGGGTTCTTTGATGTGGTCGAGGAGGGATTTGGTCTCGCCATGGGTTTGTGAGATGAGGGAGGATTGGCCGTTGTAGTCGTGACAGGAGGCGCAGTTGAGGGCTTCGATCTGGCGCGCGGTGTAGGCCTCGACGGTGTCGTGTTTGAGGGCGGGGAGGACGGAGGGGGTGAGGGTCTTTTTCTCTTCGGGAGTGAGGTTGAGTCGGGGTGATTTGCCGCGTTTTTCATCGGGTCCGAGGCAGCCTTGGTCGGTCCAGTTTTTGAGGTCGGAGAGTTTTGGGGCTGCGGCGGTGGAGGGGGCCAGGCCTTCGTGACAGGCGGCGCAGTTGAGGGAGGCGGCGAGGGATTGACCACGGACGGCATCGCCTGGAGGGAATTCCGAAGGGTCGGGAGTGTGTTCGCCAGTTGAGGTTTTGGTGAGGTAGGCGGCGAGGGAGGAGGCTTCTTCATCGGAGAAGCGGAAATTGGGCATCTTGATCGCTTCGTGATGCTCTTGGGGATTTTTGAGGAAGGCGATCAAGGCTCCGTCTTTGAATTTGGTGGCGACGTTGTTGAGGGGGACGCGGCCGTTTTCGAAGTCGGGTTCGTCGGCATCGGTTTTGGAGTGGCAGGCGATGCAGCCGAGGTTGTGGAAATGCTCACCCCCTTTTTGGGCGAGGGTGAGGTCGGGCTTGGTGTTGATGGCTTTGCCGGTTTTGAGGGTGGCGAGGTAGGCCCCGAGGTCGGCGGCAGCTTGGGCTCCTTCGGGTTTGGTGTGATCGACCATGGCGGGCATGGTGGTGGTGGGTTTGAGGAGGTCGGGCTGGGCGATCCAGCGGGTGAGCCAGGCTTCGTTGGTGCGGTCGCCGATGTGGGTGAGGTTGGGACCGGAGTATTTGAGCTCGGGCATGGCGGCTTGGCCGAGGTCGGCGGCGTGGCACTGGATGCAGTTGTGGCTGGCGAAGAGGTGAGCGGCGTCGAGGGGGGCTTTGTCAGAAGATATGAAGGCGGAGGCGGGGATGGGTTCGCGGGGGAATTCGCGGCGTTCTTCCCAGAAAAGGCGGAAGGAGCCGGTTCCGTTTTCGAGGGAGGTGAAGGTGATTTCGATAGGGGTTTCTCCGGGGTTGAGGCGGAGGCGTTCTGATTTGCCCTCGGTGAAGGTGACTGCTTCGTCGTTCACTTTGAGGGCGAGGGAGCCATTGGCTTCGACGGAGAAGGAGACGCGGTAGCGTTTGGGGATGGAAAGGGTTCCTTTGTAGGTCGCGGAGAATGCTCCGGGAGCGAGACCGGGGGCGGGGGGCTCGCCTTCGGTGACCAGGAGGGCCGGGAGGGCGAGATTTTGGGTGATGGATTTTTCGCCAGACTTGAAAGTGGCGGTGAGGGTAGCTTGGGCGGATGCGATGAGGCCGAAAAGGGCGATGAGTGAAGTGAATCTCATTGAATGGAAGGTAGCTGTGATTTGGGAATGGGGCAAAGAAAATTGGGTGGGGGTTGTATGGGGGCTTATGATGTTGGCCGTCGATCAACGAGACTTAGGTTCCGCAGTGGACAGGAATGGAGCAAAGAGGCATACCTTCTACATTCCATAGGGATAAAAAAACGCCTTCGAGTTTGGACTCGAAGGCGCTTTTGAAGTGGTTGATCAAAGTGACTTATTTACCGGGGACCTTGTGGATGGTGCTGTGGATGGTGCCGATGAGTTCGTCGCCGTCGGTGGACTCAAGGTCGTAGTCGAGTTTGAATTGCTGACTCGGCTTATGTCCCTCAACGGTGAGGAGGACGGACTTTTTGTCGGCTCCCAGTTTGGCGGCCGAGATTTTCACGGTGTCAGGCTTACGATGATTCTTGGACTCCTTTTTGATGGCGCTTTTCTCAGCCGCTTCGTCGGGATTATCGACCGAGAATTGGCCTGAACCATACTGGGGACCGCGAACATACTTCCAACGCTTTGCGGTGAAGGAGGTAGGATCGGAAGCGAGTTCGTCATCGAGAGCAACGTCGAAGGTGAGTTTGATGCCTTCCTTGGTGACTTCCATGGCAGTGGGAAGCGGGTTGGCTTCTTCCTCGTTGCGTCGAATGCGCTGAAGTCCGGCTTCCTTGGCGGCGTTGGTCTGCCAACCGCGGAATCCCACGACATACATGGAACCGTCCTGGTGGAAGACGGCACGCTGGGCGGAAGAGGAGAGTTTTACGGGAAGCTTCACGACTCCGCCTTGGTAGAATCCGTCGGAGACCTTCTGACGAAGGACATGGTAGATGGAGGATTGGCCGTAGGAAAGGTGGATGAGTTCACCTTCGGCGATGCCGATTTTGGCGCCTTTATCGACCCAGATCTGACCGCCGCCGGAGTTGTCAACCGACATTGGGAGGTAGCAAAGGGGCTCGGTGAACTTGGTTTCGTTGCCCTGGCGTGCGTCTTCGACTCCAAAGAAGGGCGTGCCGCGCTCGGGTTCGTAGTAGTTGATTTTACAACGTGGTTGCCAGGTTCCTTCGTTCTCACCGCTGGTGATCTCGCCGTTAGGTCCGACACCGATGCCGCCGGGGGCACGTAGGCCGGTTCCGATGGTGTAGAGGCGCTCTCCGTCGGCGCTGATCTTCACGAAGGCTCCATTGTGAGGGAGGATTTTGTCAAAGCCACGTCCACCGCCGCGGACGGGGGAGGCTTTGGCAAAGTAGAAGTTGCCTTCTTTGTCGGTTTCGAGGCCGAACTGGAATTCGTGGAAGTTGATGGAGAGATAGACGTCGTTGTTGAAGACTTCAAACTTGTCGGCTTCTCCGTCGTTATTGAGATCATACGTCTTGTAGATGCCATCGCGACCCGAGATGTGCGGGACGTCATTGACGATCTTGAGGCCGAGGGGTTCGAAGAAGCCGGTGGCGTAACGTTTCCAGGTGAGTTTCTTGAAGTCTTTGAGACCGGAAAGGAGCCAAATGTCGCCATCCCAAGTGGAGAGGAGCGCCCGGTTGCCATCGGAGAAGAAGTCGATGTCAGACATGCGGACTTTTCCTTTATAGGGAGACTTGTCCATGGCAGGAGGAAGGGGGACTTGATCGACGAGCCATGGCTTGTCACCGGTGGCGGCTTTTCCTTCAACTTCGAAGGTCTCGGGCGAGATGCCGGGGCCGCCTTCGGTCATTGGAGTGAGAGCGACAGGAGCGGGGACTTCTTCAGCGGGATTTCCGGTGTAGAGAAGGGAGACCTTGGTCGTTTTGTCCGAGGGCTCAAGGCGGAGGAAGTGAGTGCCGTCTTTGTTGGTGGTTTTGACGGCACCATCGGCGACGGAGGACTTCAGGGTGAAGCTCTTCTCGCTGGAAGAATCGAGGAGGCGGACAGTGAGTTCCTTTGTGTGAGGGGCGACTTCGAGATAGCGAACGAGGCCGTTATTGTGATCGCTGACGGTATCGAGGATGCGGGTTCCATTGACGGAGTAGTCGAGGATGATCTGGTTCCCGTTGCGGAAGTATCCGTTGAAATCGAGGTGGGAGAAGTTGCCGTAGCCCTTGAGAGGGCGCTTGTCTTCGAATGAGCCCGCCGCGTCGGCCCAGACGGATCCTTCGTCTGCGGTGAAGAGGTAGGACTCCTTGTTGTTGAACTGATTGACCTTGCCGTGACCGCCGCCCCAAGGGGTGTTGACCAAGTTGAGGCCCTTATCGGTGGCGGAAACCAGGGAAAGGTTCTCGGTGTTGAAAAGGGCCACGCGATTGGGAAGGGCGGAGTAGGAGAGGGCGATTCCTTTGATGGCGGACTCGCGGCGCTCCTTGCCTTTGAACCAATCTCCGTAGGTTTGGAAGAAAGCGGGTCCATGGTCGGCGAGATGATACCACTTCTGTTTTGGGGCGCCTTTGATGCGCGTGGCGGCGTTGTAGTATTCAGTCAGGGCAGAACGGGGGATTCCGAGTTCGCCCATCGCTGAAAGGAGGGAGCCGGAGGCGAGTTCGTGCACCTTGACGTTGCGGAACTGGACGGGAGATCCGTCGTCGTGGTTTTGCAGGCCGAAGTATCCGCTGACGTCGCCGCGACCTTCCTGGCATTCGAAGACGTTGACGAGTTTGTCGTTGAGAATGATGGCGATTTGGTCGCCAGCGGTGATAATTTTGTAGGTGTTCCATTCGCCGACCTTCATGTCGGGGTGAATAGAGGGCTGGATGTCGTAAACGGAACCCGTCTTCAATTTATGGGACTCATTGCCGCAGATTTGAATCTCGTAACCTTGTTTGACGGCGACCCAGGGGTCATTGCCAGGATCCGGGAAGCGGACGAAGACGCCGGAGTTGTCGGCATCTTCGGGGGCGTTGAACTCGATTTCGAAGCAGGCGTTTTTAAATTCCTTTTTGCCATACCACCAGAGTCCCATACCGCCTTTAGCGGTCGAGATGCCGTCGGCGAGGGTGAAGGAACCGGGGCCAGCTTGTTTCCAGTCGGCGGCGGCTTGCGGGAGGACGTTGTGAGTTTCCTTGCCGTGGAGTCCGGCAATGAGGAAGGGGAGAAGGGCGAGTATTTTCATAAATTCGGTTCCGAAGAATGCCTTCTCTACGGAGTGGGTCAACTTGGTTTGTCAAATTGGGTGAAAGTTGTTTTAAGGATGGCTTAATTTGTAGGGCAGTCCTAGCTTCTTGGACCGCTCCCCGGGCAGTCGCTGGTTTTCGCAAGGAAACTGGAGGAAAGTCCGGACACTACAGAGCAGTGTGCCTTTTGAAAAAGAGGGACGGCGTTTCGAGAGGAGCGCCGGACAGATTAGTGCCGCAGAAAATAGACCGCCTTTTTCGGAAGGTAAGGGTGAAAAGGTGGGGTAAGAGCCCACCGCGCCGAGGGTGACCGAGGTGGCAAGGTAAACCTCTCACAGTGCAAGACAGAACAGGGGAAGGGCTGCTCGCCCGTTAAATCCCCGGGTATTAGTCGCAAAGATAAATGACTGCTGAAACGTGGATAGGCCACGTGGAACAGAATCCGGCTTACAGGGGAGCGGCCTTTTTGAAGGCTTGGTTGGAGGGGCTGACCACAGAGTGAGCAGAGGCTTGGTTGAGGGGACGCAGACTAAAGTTCCCACGGGGCATGCCATCTACGCTCCGTAAGGTTAGCGGGTGAGGGCGTCGTCCATGTTGAGGTAGGCGGCGGCGACGATGGTGTAGGCGGCGCCATCGGGAGTTCCGGCGAGGCCGGCGTATTGCTGGGGGTCGGCTTCGAAGTCTTTGACGGTGTCATCGAAGAGGGAGGTGATGATTTCGAGTTGTTGATTGCTGGGTTTAAGGCTGGTGGCCATTCTGAAACCGGCGATGAGTTTGGTTCGGACGTCGCCTTCGGTGTCGTATTTCATGCGACGGGCGAGGCCTCCGGCCATTTCGGCGTAGGCTTCGTCGTTGAGGGTGGCAAGGGCCGCGAGGGGGGTGTTGGAGATGAGGCGGCGGCTGCTGCAGACTTCGCGGGTGGGGGCATCGAATGAGCCGAAGGCGGGGTAGGGGATGCTGCGTTTCCAGTAGGTGTAGATAGAGCGGCGGTAGCGGTTTGGATCGCCTACCTTGGCGGCGTTCCAGGGGCCATCGCTGAAGGGTTTCCAAACACCGGCGGGGATGGGGGGGCGGACGGGTGCACCGAAGAGGGCGGGGTTGATGAGGCCGGAGGTGGTGAGGTGGTGGTCGCGGACGGTTTCGGCGCTGAGGCGGTTGCGAGGGCCGCGGGAGAGGTAGCGGTTTTCGGGATCCTTTTCCTGGGCGAGGGAGGTGGTCTTGCTGGATTGACGGTAGGTCGCGGAGGTGAGGATTTCGCGAATGAGGGTTTTGAGAGAGCGGTTCATTTCGGTTTGGAAACGGAGGGCGAGGTCATCGAGGAGATCGGGGTGGGATGGGGGGACGCCGGAGGAGCCGAAGTCTTCGAGCGTTTCGACGAGGGAGAGGCCGAAGAGTTGTTCCCAGATGCGTGCGACGAGGACGCGGGAGGTGAAGGGGTTGGCGTCGGCGGCGATCCAGTTGGCGAGGTCGAGGCGGGTGGGTGATTCGGGATCGTTGGGGTTGAGGGGGGGGAGGGACTTTGGGGTTCCGGGGGTGAGCGGGGTGTCGGCTTTTTCGAGCCAGTTGCCGCGCTCGAAGGTGCGGGTTTCGCGTTGGAGGCCGGGTTGGAGGCGGTCCATGATGGCGATGTTTGTTTGACCGAGGTTGTTGTAGTCGGCGAGGGCGGTGTCGCGTTCTTTGGCCGTTTGGACGGTGGTGGGGTCGGCGAGCCAGGATTGGAAGGCGGGGCTGTCGGTGAGTTCAAGGCGTCCGCGTTTGGTGGCCATGGGACCGGTGGGGGCGGCGGCGTTGTGGTGGAGTTCGAGGTGGATTGTGGAGCCTGCGGGAAGGTTGAGAGGATTTTTTAAAACAACGATGCAGGAGCGCGGATGATATTGGTGAGTGTAGGCACCCCAGCCGGAATTCCCTTTTTTGAGGGAGTCATTTGGGTTCCACATCGGGAAGTCATCGTCGCCGAGGATTTGGGCGATGGGGAGGTCGAGGGGCTTGTCTTGGCCGGGGAGGGTGGCTTTGAGAATGATGCGGGAGAGCACGGCTCCGAGGCTGGGGGAGTGGAGGGCTTTTTTGAGATCGAGGGGGAGGGTGTGGATGCGGAGGGCGGTAAGTTTCTGGAGGGAAGCGGGTTTTGGGACATCGAGTTTGAAGACGATGTTATTGGGGATGGTGCCGTCGGTGAGGAATTCCTGGTAGCCGTCGAGTTGGCGTGATTTGGAGCTGACGCGTTCAGATTTGACGGTCATTTTATTGACCTTGGTCCAGGTGGTTTCGGCGATGAGTTTTCGCGATTGGTTTTGGAGCTTGCTTTGGAGTTGGCGGGATTGATTAAGATGCTGGTTGGCGATTGGAAATTCTTCGGGTTTGGCGGGGACTTTGAGGGTGGGGAAGTGGGTGTTGAGATCGAGGTCGCGGGAGTTATTGAAGAAGGCGAAGAACTTGTAGTATTCGTCGTGATGGATGGGTTCGTAGGGGTGCTCGTGGCATTGGGTGCATTCGAAGGTGATGCCCTGAATGCCTTTCCAAGTGGTGTTGACGCGGTCCATGACGGCCATGACGCGGAACTCTTCGTTGTCGGTTCCGCCTTCGGCATTTTGCTGTGAGAGGCGGTGGAAGGTGGTGGCGATGAGGTCGTCGAGGGAGTGATCTGGGAGGAGGTCGCCGGCGAGTTGTTTGATGAGGAATTGGTCGTAGGGCATGTCCTCATTGAGGGCGCGGATGACCCAGTCGCGATAGGGCCAGGTATTCCAGCGGCGGTCGGCGCCGAGGCCCTCTGAGTCGGCATAGCGGGCGACATCGAGCCATTGGCTGGCCCATTTTTCGCCGAAGGAATCTGCTTTAAGAAGGCGGTTGGTGACGTCGGCGACGGCGGTGTCGGGGTTGGCCGCGTAGGATTTTTCGAAGGCGTCGAGTTGGTCGAGCGAGGGTGGGTAGCCGGTGAGGTCGAGGTGGAGGCGACGGAGGAGGCGGGCTGAAGAAGCGGGAGGGGAGGGTTGGATTTCCTTCTCGTCGAGCTTGGCGAGGATGAAGGGGTCGATGGCGTTTTTAGGCCACTTGGGGTCGGAGATTTTGGGAGCGTCGTGGCGGGTGGGCTTTTCGAATGACCAGTGGTTATTCCACTCGGCACCTTCGGCGATCCATTGGCGGATGAGGGTGATTTCGTGGGCTTTGAGAGCTGGTCCGTGCTCGGGTTGGGGCATGACCTCGTCGGGATCGTCCGAGAGAATACGGGTCATCATTTCCGAAGCGTCCGGATCGCCGGGGACGACGGTGGGCTTGCCGGATTTTCCTTTTCCAAGTGCTTCTTCGCGGTAGAGAAAGGAGACTTCACTGCTTTTTTTGACGCCGCCGTGGCAGGCGAGGCAGTTGGTATTGAGAATGGGGCGGACATCGCGTGAGAAGTCGATCTTAGCGGGCGCGGCGAGAAGCACGGTGGGGAGAGCGAGGATGGCGAGGGCAAATCTCATGGACGGTGTTTTATACGAGGAAGATCGCGGAAACTATCGATTCGGCAAGTGACTGCTGGGGAATGAAAAAAGCCCGCCGATGAGGGCGGGCTTTTGAAAAAAGAGAGGGGTCAAATTGACTAGCCGCCGAAGAGGCCTTTTGCTTTGTCGAGAAGGTCGCTGCTGATTTCGGGCGCTTCGCCTTTCATGACGGAATCGAACATGCCTTCCATGCCGTCAGGGAGTTTGTTTTTGATGAAGCCGAGAACGGTTTCGATGACCTCGTCCATTTTGTCTGCTTCGATGCCGAGAGCAGCGAGTTTTTCTCTAAGTTCGTCCATTTTGCTAAGTGGTTATTTTTAAGGGAAAGTACCGGGAACAGGGGTCGAACCTGCACGCCCAAGGGCACGTGATCCTAAATCACGCGTGTCTACCAATTCCACCATCCCGGCTAATGTTTTGGAGAGTAAGGGGGATTTGGGAGGATGCAAGTTGATCCGGTGGTGAATTTGCAGATCAATTCTTTTGGGGCCGTGTCGGGGGCCGTGATTTCTGGTCAGTCGGAAGTTGGCGTGATACAGAATCCGGTATGTTCTTTCCCATTAGCGACGATGATCGGCATTTGATGAAGCCGCCTTACGTCACGATCACCTTGCTTTTGATCAATGTGGCGGTGTTTCTTTATCAACTCGCGCATCCTGCTTTTGACATGGGATGGAGCATGATTCCTGCCGAGATTACCACGGGAACTGATTTGGTGGGGACCCACTATATCGGGGAGCAGATTTTGCAGCAGCCGATCGATCATGTCGCGGGGCCGACTCCGATTTATCTGACCTTACTGAGTTCGATGTTTATGCATGGTGGGTGGATGCATCTTGGTGGGAATATGCTCTATTTGTGGATCTTTGGAGATAATGTGGAACATCGTTTTGGTTCCGTGAGGTTTTTGGTCTTTTATTTGGCGAGTGGTTTGTTGGCGTCGGTGACGCAGATCTTTTTGGGGCCTGATTCCATCATTCCCAACTTAGGAGCGTCGGGAGCGATCTCGGGGATCTTGGGTGCCTATTTGGTGCTGTTTCCGAGGAACAAAGTGAACGTGATCTTCTTTTTTCGGATGATTTCGGTCCCGGCGATCGTGGTGCTGGGAATGTGGATTGCGCTGCAGCTTTTTCAGGGATATGGGACGATGCAGAATGCGGGTGAGTCAGGTGGGGTTGCCTATGGGGCTCACATTGGGGGCTTTGTGGCGGGAGTTGTTTTTGGTCTATTGGCGCGGATGACGATGTCGGGGGAGCCGGAGACGGCCTTCAAACGGCAGTATGACGCGGACCCGAAAGTGAAGCGGTATTGGTAGAGCGATTCATGGGTTAAGCCGGTGAAGCATAGATTTCACGGAATTTTCTTGGTTGGGGGCGGGGAGTCGGGCATTCCTTTTGGTCGATGCGTTTCGCGGTTTTAGGGAGTGGCAGTGGGGGGAATTCAACCATCGTGGAATGCGATGGGAAGTATCTCCTTGTCGATGCGGGGTTGAGTTCGAAGCAGTTGAATTTACGGCTGGAGATGTTGGGGGTGTCGGCGGAGCAGTTGTCGGGAATTTTGTTGACGCATGAACATGGGGATCATGTGCGGGGCTTGGATGTTTTTTTGCGGAAATGCAAGGTGCCGGTTCTGGCGTCGATCATGACGGGGCGGGTGGTGCAGGAGAATTTGAAGGAGCAGGCGCAATGGGTGGCCTTTGAAAGTGGGCAGAAATTTAAGTGGGAGGGATTTGAGGTGACAACTTTTGCGCTGCCGCATGATGCAGTGGAGCCGGTGGGGTATGTCATTGCGCGCGGGGAGCGTCGGATGGGGGTGGCGACGGATTTGGGGCATGCTGATGCGCAGGTGGTGGCGGCTTTGAAGGGGGTGGAGGGCTTGGTGCTGGAGGCGAACTATGAGTGGCAGATGTTGGAGGCGGATACGAAGCGGCCTTTTGGTACGAAGCAGCGGATTTCTTCGCAGCACGGGCATTTGTCGAATGATCAGGCGGCGGACTTGGTGGCACAGTTGATGCCGGAGGGGCTGAAGCGAGTTGTATTGGGGCATTTGAGCGGGGATTGTAACTGTCCGGTGAAGGCGGTCGAGGTGGTGCGGGCGAAGATTGGCGAACTTGAATTGGAAATTTGTGCGGCTTCGCAAAATGAGGTGACGCAGTGGCAAAGTTTGGTGCCGGAGGTGGATCCTTCTTTTTATGGGGAGTTGTTTGGCGGTTGATGAGATTCGCGTTGCGCTTCGTGGCTTCGTCGCCAGACTGGGGGCCGCGTGAATCAGGTCCCTGTCAAGCCAAGTGCCGAGGAGTTTGTTGAGTTAGCGCAGGCCGGAAATGTCGTGCCTGTGTATGCTCAGCTTGCTGCTGACTTTGAGACTCCGGTCTCTGCTTTTTTAAAGCTCCGTGATGGCAGAAATGCCTTTCTCTTTGAGAGCGCGGAGAGCACGGATGCGAACGGGCGATGGTCGATCGTGGGGAGCCAACCGCGTTGGGTTTTCACCTCGCGAGGCGATGAGGTGACGATCGAGCGAGGTGGTCAGGTTGAGAAGCGTAAGCGCGAAGGCGATGTGCTCGATGAAGTGCAGCGCCTCATGGCGGGCTACAAGCCAGTGACGCATGGTGATGCTCCTCCGTTTTTTGGCGGGGCGGTGGGCTATGTGGGCTACGATGCCGCGCAGCAATTTGAGCCGACGGTTGCGGATTCGCCGGAGGATGATTTGGGTTTGCCTGAGTCGATCTTTTTTCTGGCGGATACAATGGTGATTTTTGACCACAAGCTACGGCGCCTTTTGGTAGTCGCGAATGCGATGTTGGATGAAGCTGCTTCGAATGAAGAAGCTTATGCGATGGCGGTAGGTCGGATTGGGGCGATGATTGAGATGCTGGATCGGCCACTGCATGTTTCGCCGTTGAATGGACTTTCAGAAGTGGAAATGCCGCCTCCGCGGAGCAATACGACGCAGGCGGAATACGAGGAGATGGTCTTAAAGGTCAAAGAGTATATCGTGGCGGGTGATGTTTTTCAGGTGGTGCCAAGTCAGCGCTTTGAGGCGGACTTTGACGGGAGCAATATCGATCTGTATCGGGCGCTGCGTCATGTGAATCCGTCGCCTTACATGTTTGTTTACGAGACGCCGGAGTTTTCTTTGGTTGGGAGTTCGCCGGAAGTTCATGTGCGCGCGGTTGACGGGAAAATTGATATTCGGCCGATCGCGGGGACGCGTTGGAGGGGGAAGACGAAGGAGGAGGATGATGCCTTGGCGGCAGAACTTTTGGCGGATGAAAAGGAGTGCGCGGAGCATGTCATGTTAATCGATTTGGCGCGCAATGATGTTGGGCGAATCTCGCAAGCGGGGTCGGTTTCAGTGGATGATCAGATGATTGTGGAGCGATACAGTCATGTGATGCACATTGTCTCGAATGTGAGCGGGAAGCTTTCGCCCAAGCATAATTCTTACGACGTGCTGCGTTCGACCTTTCCGGCGGGAACGGTGAGTGGGGCTCCGAAGATCCGGGCGATGCAGATCATTAATTCGTTGGAAAAGAATAAGCGCGGGACTTATTCCGGTGCGGTGGGATATTTTGGCTGGGACGGAAATCACGATTCATGCATCGCCCTGCGGACCTGCGTGGTGAAGGACGACAAGGTTTACATTCAGGCGGGTGCGGGCGTGGTGGCGGATAGTAATCCGACCTATGAGTATAACGAAACGGTCAATAAGGCGGCGGCAATGATGCGGGCGGTGGGATTGGCCAAAACGCTGGTGAAGCCATGAAGGAGGTTTTTCGACATCACGAATTTATCCGCGTGAGTCTGTTTCGCGATAGGGTGGAAGCGGCGGGGATTTCGACGATGTTGCGGAATGAGGCACTCGTTCACGGGGTGGTGGAGATTCCGATTCCGGAGTTCTATCCGAATCTCTGCGTGATGAATGACGAGGATTACCAGGAGGCTTGGGAAATCATTCACAAGATGATTGAGGAGGAGAAAGTAATTCCAGGAGATGATTTGATTTGCCCGAGATGCGGGGAGAAGAGCCCGAGTAATTTTGGAGAGTGCTTCTCCTGCCAAACACCCCTGACTGATCAAGAGCCATGCTAGTCGTTATCGATAATTACGATTCGTTCACCTACAATCTCGTCCAGTATTTTGGCGAGTTGGGAGCGGAGATGAAGGTCCTGCGTAATGATGCGGTGACGGTGGAGGAACTGCGGGATTTGAAGCCGACGCGCATTTGTGTGTCGCCGGGGCCGTGCACGCCGAATGAGGCGGGAATTTCCTGCGGGGTGATCGAGGCTTTCGGGAAAGATTTGCCAATCTTTGGAGTGTGCCTGGGGCATCAATCAATCGGGCAGGTTTACGGTGGGGAAGTGGTGCGTGCAAAGGAGCTGATGCACGGGAAAACTTCGATGATCCATCACGGTGGGGAGGGTGTTTTTAAAGGGTTGCCGAATCCCTTTGAGGCGACGAGGTATCACTCGTTGATTGTGAAGAAGGAGAATCTTCCGGACTGCCTGGAGGTGACGGCTTGGACGGAGGATGGGACCATCATGGGGTTGAAGCACAAGGAGCTGAATGTCCATGGGGTGCAGTTTCATCCGGAGTCGATTTTGACTGAATCGGGGAAACAGATTTTGCAGAATTTCTTGGATCTTTAGGGTGGGCTTGCTGCATATCCGTGTGGTGGATACTTGGAGTTTTCCGAACTTTTTTGACTGTTTGAGGATGTCGGTGTCCCAGCTTTCCATGAAAGGGCCGGAGTCGAGGGATTTGTGCTGCCATCCGGGAGAAGCGGGGGAGTGTTTTGGCAAAGTGGGATGAGGGGTCGAGTTTGGCCTCCTTGAGGAGAGTGGTAGTTTCCTGCTAGAAGAGTTCGTCAGCCGAAGGGGGCGGTGAAGTAGGTGAGAAGGAAGATGGTGGAGACCAGTTCGCGGAGTGGATTCATGACGGAGAAGGTTGCGGCTTGAGAAGCGGCGTTGACTTACGCAGCGATTTTAGGGATTATTACGAAAGTTCGTAATAATGACACATTTCATTCTTCGACAACGTATTTGACTCCTATCGTGAATTTATCAGACAAAATCTCCAGACGGAAGGCCCTCGGTGGCCTCGCTTCGCTAGCAACCATTTCCATCGTGCCCAGCCGTGTGCTGGGGCTG
>JBLHUR010000044.1:0-37908 GCA_047629805.1 Akkermansiaceae bacterium
GCTTGCATCGCCCAGCGCCAAAAGGTGCTGGCTTTCATTTCATTGCTGGCTATGGGGACGATGATTTCGTTTTTCAGGAGTTGGTTTAAACTTTCGAGATGGCAATGGCAATGGCAGTGGCAGTGGGGGCCGAACTCCTTAACTCCTGTCCGCAAAAGGGGTAGTCGCGCATACCTCTTTGAAAGAACTTGGCAGGGAGTGGGTGAGCTTCCGAAGAGCGGGGATTTGAAGCCATGGGTTGAGGAGGTCAGTAGATAAGCCTTTGTCTTATTATTTTCCTATAAGTTATACGGCGCTTCTTGTCAGTGAATTAAAATTGGCCAATTTGAGAGGAGAGCAAATCAGTCGATTCCGGCTGAGTTGTGAAAAGCTCGATGGTCTCTCGGCAAACCGTCCGATAAAAACGGCTCATTTGCCGATTTGATCGATTTTAGTTCTGATCCCCCTCATGTTTCATGAGGAAAAAGACCCGTCAGCCCCCTATAGGATCGGGACTCAACGCCTTAGCCTGACGCGAATGCCCGTTGGCGGAGCCAAGCCAAACCTGACGATTGTCACAAACTCCCTCTTTACAAGTGGCAATGAGCTACTAAAGTCCCGCCCTCTCATGCTCGATATTTCAATCACTCTCGTGGTCATCGCTCACATCGTTGTGAGCTTGTTGCTGATTCTTGTGATCCTAATGCAGCGTCCCAAGCAAGAAGGTCTCGGAGCTGCTTTTGGCTCAGGAATGACCGATGCTGCTTGGGGTGCCCGCACGACGGATGTTCTCCAGAAAGGCACCGTTTACCTTGGCACTCTTTTCTTCGTTTTCTCACTGGTGCTCGCGATCCTGATGGGGAAGCGCAACTCCATTGATGGTAAGAACTTTGCCTCCGACGGTGGTTCAACCGCGAAAACAACGACGGAAGCACCTGTCACGCCTGAAACCGCTCCTGCTGGAGTCGTTTCCCCGGCTGAGGAGGCTGCCGCGGCCATTCAAGATGCCATTGGGGCTGAAACTGGTGGTTTAACTCCGGTTGAGCCGACTCCCTCCGAGACGACCCCGGTTGAGCCGACTCCCGCCGAAACGCTTCCAGCTGATCAGTAATTCTGCCTTATCTGAGGCTATGAGCGATCCAGGTTTGCCAGCTTGGGCGCGCGAAGAGGCTTTTCCGTTGAAGCCTGGGACGGCTCCTTACGGGACGGTTGATGGGAAGGGAAAGGCTGAATCATTTGAGAGTCTTCATGATCTCAAGTCCCATCTTGGATCTGGTAAGGGACGTCTGGCGTGGATCTGGGTTCCGGAACATGACCGTCTGCTTGCTCCGGAAGAAGTTCCGGAGATGGCAGGGGTCTTAAAAAAACGTCGGCTAATTTTTGCGGCGGAAGATAAAGCGGGGGCTCGCAAGACTCTTCCCTTCACCGGGATCTTCTTGGCTTATGCTGCGTATTCGGCATGGAAGGGAGCCAAGCCTCTTGGGTTCGAAGGTTTCCAGTTTTTGGTGATTGTGACGTTTGCCTTTCTCTACTTCACGGCACGCCCTTGGTGGGAGTCATTAAAGGGGAAGAAGGCGGCGGGGAGCTTGGATCGCGAAAGTTTGAGCGGGGAAATTCCGGAGGCGCGCTTTGATCTGTGGATGGATTCGCAAAAGACTTTCCTCACGGTAATTTTGATTGGATTGGTAGGACTAGTGGGATTGACACAGTTTTTTACGCCGGGTCAGGGGATTGCCGAAGCTGGCTTGGATAAGGCCCGCTATGCTCTTGGAGAACGGTGGCGGATTTTCACGGCGGCCTTTATGCATGGGAATGTCATTCACTTTGCTCTCAATGCGAGCGCGCTGTGGTATCTCGCCCGGCGGGTTGAAATCGTGGCAAGATGGCCTCATCTCGCGACCGTTTTTTTCTTGAGTATCATGGGCGCGGGCTGGGCTACCGTTTCTTGGATGCCTGGTCAGACTTCGGTGGGAGTCTCGGGGGTGGTCTGCGGACTTTTGGGTTTTTTACTCGTCTTTGAGACCCTACACCCTCCTCTGGTTCCGCGTTCGGCGCGTCGCCGTTTGCTCGGGATTTTGGTTTCGCTGGTGGTGATTGGGGCTCTCGGTTTCCAGTTCATTGACAATGCCGCGCACTTTGGCGGGCTCGTGACCGGAGCGGTTTACGCGGGGCTTGTTTTTCCAAAATCCTCCTCTCTCCACCGTCCGGTGATTTTAAAAAGGGACGTCTTTGTCGGGGGGGGGGCTATGGCTGTAGTGGCTCTTTCTGCGATTGGAGCAGTGGTGGTCATGATGATGAATTCAAAATGATTCCAAAACTTAAGACAGCCAGTCCAGGACCACGTTCGCGAGCGTTGGTGGCCCGGTTACGAGAGTATGAGAGTCGGAATGTCACCTATCAGGATAATTCCTGGCCTGTTTTTTGGGAGGAGGCCCACGGAACGAATGTGTGGGATGCGGACGGGAATCGCTTTCTTGATTTTACGAGCGCCTTTGGGGTGGCTGGGTTGGGGCATCGGAATACCGAGATTGTCGAGGCGATGCAGCAACAGTCCGGAAAATTGCTTCACGGGATGGGGGATGTGCATCCCACGGCCTTGAAGGGGGAGCTTTGTGCCAGACTCTCGGCTCTTACATTCGAGCGATGGCTGGGGACTAGGGGGAAAGTCGTGCTTTCAAATTCCGGGTTCGAGGCGGTTGAGACCGCGCTGAAAACGGCCCGCCTTGTGACAGGGAAGCCGGGGGTGATGGCTTTTGGTAATGGCTACCACGGGCTGGGTTACGGGAGTTTACTCGGGACTGATCTGGCGAAGTTCCGCGGTCCTTTCACCGATCAACTGGCAGAGGTGACGACGCGTGTTCCCTTTGGGTCGTTCGATCTGCCAGACGGAGGAAACATTGGAGCGGTCTTAGTGGAGCCAATTCAAGGAAGAGGGGGAAAGGTTCTGCCACCACCGGGGTTTTTAGAAGCTCTGAGAGAGTGGTGTGATGAGCATGGCGCCGTTTTGATTTTTGATGAGATCTACACGGGGTTTCATCGTAGCGGAAAGTGGTTTGCCTGCGAGTGGGATGAGGTGGTGCCGGATCTCATTTGTGTGGGCAAGGCCTTGAGCGGAGGATTCCCGATTTCGGCCTGCGTGGGGAAGGCTGAGGTCATGGACGCTTGGCCGGAGAGTCCGGGGGAAGCTCTGCATACCAGCACTTTTTTGGGGAATCCGGTAGGGTGTGCGATGGCCTTGAAGTCGCTGGAGATTTTGGAGCGACCCGAGACTCTCGCGATGGCGGCGGCGGCTTCGACCGCGTTGGAGGCCGCGCTGGGTCGTCTTCAATCAAAGGCGGTGGTTGAGATTCGCGGACGGGGCCTGATGTGGGGCGTGGAATTACAAAATCCCGCTGGTCCGCTTCTCGCCGAACTCTTGGCGCAAGGCCTCCTGTTTCTGGCCGATGGGCCGGAAGGAAACGTCCTCTCTTTTACTCCTCCGTTTACAATCTCAGAGGAGGAATTAGAGTTTGGGCTTGAGATCATTCAAAATCTCTTGAAGTCGAACTAGGCCAGCGTGAGTCGTTCGTCGCTCTCGAGGAGTTCTTCGAGGTTTTTCCAACCGTCTTGGGTCTGGAGGTTGAAAATCTGAAGGTAAAGAGTGACGACCTTAGGGTCGTGAGTGCCGACGAGAACTTCGATGGTGGCCTTGAGCTTATCGTCGTCGAGGGTCTCGGGAAGAGATCCTTCCACGGAACCTTCTCCGTCGTGTTTGATGTCCATGCCGTCGCAGAATCCTTTGAGGAGATCCTGGTGACTTTTCATGAAATACACTTGGAAGAGGTGCTCGCCCACGGTGTCGCTGGTGCGGAGTTTGAGGGTCTTATGGAGCCAGGCGATCTGTTCGGGAACAGACTTTTTCTCGACGAAAACCGGGCGCAAGCGGCGGTTTGCCGTGAGGGTAGCGATGGCCGATTTATAGAGCTGACGGTCGTTTTCCCGAATCCAGAGGAACATGTCTGAGACAAGGGAAGGGGCGATTTTCTGATAGATTTCGAATGCGGTCACGGTTTGTTGTACTTGCGGGGTAGTCAACACTCCGCGAGTGTGAAGGCAAGAGCAAAGGCTTGTCTCGCTCTGACAACGAACGTATTTCATGAGAGATCAATATCAGCACCGCAGCGGGGGAACGATCCACCGTTACTTCAAATACTTCGCTTTTTTGGTGATTCTTGGGATCGCAGGGATGGTCGCTTTTAATCACTATATCGTGAAGCCGGCCCAGGAATTGGGGTCACCGATTGATAAGCTAAAGAATGCTCTGGGATCTGTGACCAACAGCGACGTAAAAATCGATGGTTACACCCTGACGCTCGCGAGCACCGAAACGAGGGAGCTAGTGGTGGTGAAACGGAGAACCCAAACGGTGGTGAAATTTGAAAGCAGTTGGCTTGGGTCGAAGAAGGTCTTTATTCTCAAAGGAGATTTTGAGGTCAAGGCGGGCTATGATTTGAGCGAATTTGAGGGATTCGAGCTCAAAGGAAACGAGGTGGTGGGAGAGTGGCCCGAGCCGCGCCTTTTGGGGGTCTCCCTTTTGAACTACGATACTTTTTTTTCCAGTAGCGGGGCGATCAACCGAATCAGCGAAGAGGATAGGGAACACGCGACGAATCTTCTTCACCAACAAGCCCGTATCGATGCGATTCAAAACAGTGATATTTTGGAAGAGGCCGAACGGATCATTCAAACTCGTCTCCAGGACCTGACTGATGGCGAGGTTGAGTTTCAAAAGAAGCTGAATTAAAGGTTTAGTACTTGAATCTAGAACTTGTTCAAGGTTGCGAATGCCGAGGAGGGCGTGGACCAGTCCACTATCGCGGACCTAGGTTATGGGAGACTTTGAGCATCCGTTTACCGGTGTTGCGGGACCATGGCGTTAAGCGGGGTCAGTGCGACTAAACAGAATCGATCCGCGATCTTTACGACGATGGGTTGAAGAATGTTCCACCGGTTTAAGGTCTCGATGAAGCCTTAGCGGAATGAACTCTGGTAGTTTGCGAGTCGCTTCGCTACTGCTGGTATTTTTTCAACTGCTCTAGGGCCTGTGGGGTTCCGATGGCTTTGAGGGCTGAGATGACTTTTGCGAGGGCTTCCTTTTTATCGCCGGCCGTTTTGGCGTAGAGGCTTTCGACGATGGTGTAGTGTTTGATGGCGGCACCGGGTTTGCCTTCGGCGATGTCGATGTCTCCGGCGAAGAGGCGGAGGCGGACGTCGAGGTCTCCTTGGGGGCGGAGGTCGAGGGCGTCGGAGGTGGCTTGGCGGGCGTCGTTGTATTTCTTGAGGCCGGAGTGGGCTTGGGCTTTGAGGTAATACGCTTCGGCTTTGCGGTAGGCGTTTTTCTCAAGGGTGAGAATGGCCTCGGCTGCGCGGAGGGCCTCGGGGAAATGGGACGTTTCGAGCGCGGAGTTGGCGTAGAGCTTCCAGATGAGAGGGGAGGCGGGCGATTCCTTGTCGGCGAGTCCTTCGTGGAGGAAGGGCCAGGCGCGGTGGTGTTCTCCGGCTTTCGAAAGGGTGGCTCCGAGCCAGCGGACGATGGCGGAGGGGAGCTTGGTCTTGGTGGAGGAGGCGCGGAGGAGGTTGATTTCCTTTTCGAGAAGGGCGGTGTCTTCGGCCTGATAGGCACTGCGGACGAGGAGGGGGCCGACTTTCGAGGTGAAGGTTTTGGGGTCAATCTCGCGGGCTTTACGGAGGTAGGGCTCGGACGCGGCGGCCTTCTTGAGACGGAATTCATTCCAACCGAGCCAGAAGTTGGCGGAGGCTTCGGTTTTTTTGTCGAGGTCAGGCAGGATGAGGATTTTTCCCTGCATCGCGGCGAACTTTTGCCAGTCTTTTTTCTCCTGATAGACGGCAGAGAGGCGGAGGAGAATGACGCGTTTGAGATTCTGATCACCGGTGGCGTTGAGGACGGCTTGGTAGTCATCGAGAGCTTCGACTTCACGGCCGTTGGCGGTAAGGAGTTCCGCGCGGTCGAGGCGAAGTTGGGTGGATTGTTTGGCGGAGGGGAATTGCCTGATGAAGGCGGAGATGGCGGCAAGGGCACCCTTTTCGTTTTTGAGAGCGAGTTGAGATTTTGCGACGTGGTAGCGGACTCCGAGGGCATTGGAGGAATCGATGAGGGTGAGATCGAGTTCGCGGTAGTGCGTGAGGGCGCGGGGGAAGTCCTTTGCCTCGTAGTAGTGCTCGGCGAGGAGGAGGCGCACGGAGTGGATCTTGGGACCCTTGTCATTTTCGGCGGCGTAGCTTTTGAGGAAGGCTTCGGCTGAGCGGGCGAAGTTGCGGTCCTTGTTTCCGTGGTCGCGGATGAGGACTCGGTAGGCAGCTTGATAGCTGCTGGCGGAGCCGGGGGAGAGTTTGGAAATCTCTTCGTAGAGTTTTAGGACATCGGCTTTCTTGCCGAGGGCCTCGTAAGATCTGGCGGCCATGATGAGGCGCTGGAGTTGGGCCTCTTTGGCGAGGTCGAAGCTGCCCACTTTATAGGCAGAGATGACTTCAGCCCATTCCTTGTCTTGGTAGTGAAGGCCCATGAGGGCGAGTTGGGTGTTGCCGCGTTGTTCTTTGAGACCCTTTTCGTTGAGGGCTTTTTTAAACCATTCTTTGGTGAGTTTTTTGTCGCCGAGTTTTTGAGCGGTGAGGGCGGCCTGGAGAATGGCTTCAGCGCGGATCGGACCGTTTTTTGAGTCGGCGAGGATGATGTAATTTTCGTGAGCCTGCCGTGGGTTTAGGGTGTTTTGATAGAGGCGGGCGATGGCGAGGCGGGCTTTTTCTTCGAAGGGGGAGCCTCCCTCGAAAATGACGGCTCTGAGAGAGAGGAAGATATTGGAATTGTCCTCGAGTTTGTTGTAGCAGAGGAAGCGGCGGTAGAGAGATTCGTGTTTGACCTTGTCGTCCTTGGTGGTGTTGGCGACGATCTTGAACCACTTGGCGGCGGAGGTCCATTTCTTGGCTTTGTAGTCGTCAGAGGCGAGGAAAAGGGCGGAGGCTTCGACGTATTTACCGGTGGTCCAGTTGGTTGCCACTGCTTCGAAACAAGTTCGGCTGGCGTCTGGTTCACCGATTTCGCGATAGCAGAGTGCGAGGAAATACCAACTTTCGAGAGCGTTGGCGTCCTTGCTGTAAGTGCGGATGAGCTTGTCAAAGGTTCTGGCGGCACTGCGGTAGGCTCGTTCGCGCTTTTTGGGATCCTTTTCAGTCTGTGCGTCGTTGTAGTTCAGCGAAGCGTAGTCGAAGAGGTCGCGTGCGGGATCGACGACGAGAGGGGCTGCTTCTTCCACTTTGGGAAGAGTGGGCGTCGGCTCCTGTCCCATCATGGGATGAGCCACCCAGAGGAGGGGGAGAAGGAGGGCTCGGGAGTTCATGGGGAGGTGATGGGGAGGTGATTGGTTTGATTATTTGGGGGAGCGGGTCGCGAAGCGGATGTTCCAGATGCCGGCTTTGGTGATTTCATCCATCACTTCAAAAAGTTGCTGGTTCATGCCATTGCCATCGGCACGGATGCGGACCGGTTGTTGGTCGCCACCGCCGGCATTGGCGAGGTTGGAGGCTTCAACGATGCGTTCCAGTTTTTGGCGAAGTTCGACTTTGGTGTAAACTTCACCGCTGATGGTGATTTTACCATCGGAGGTGAGGTTGACGACAATCTCGTTGGCAACGCGGGCTTCCTGGGTGCCCTCGCTGGTGGTGGGGACGGCGACGTTGATGTCTTTTTCCTGCTCGGTGATTTGGAAGGTGACCAAAAAGAAAATGAGGAGGAGGAAGACGATATCAATCATGGGCGCGAGTTGGAACTCGGCCGGTGGGGGACTGTTATCGCGGATGCGCATGGTCGGAGAGGTGAAAGCGAGAGAGTGGGCTTAGAGGGAGTCGCGCATCGGGTATTCGTCGCGCAGTGGTTGACTCATGGAACCTTGGCCGTGGGTCTGATAAAGCTGGGAACCGACGAGGGCGAGGATGTGGGTCGAGGCGGCTTCGAGCTCTGCAGTGTGGCTTTGGACACGGCCACGGAAGTAGGAGTAGAAGGTCATGGCGAAGATACTGATGACAAGGCCGGCGGCGGTGGTGATGAGGGCTTCCCAAACTCCTTGCGCGAGCTCGAGTTGCTTTGCGCCCTCGATGTTGCCGTTGGCGATGTCCATGAAGGATTTGATCATTCCGATGACGGTTCCGAGGAGGCCGACCATGGGCGCGATTCCGCCGATATCGGCGAGGTAGCTGATGCGTTGGCTGAGGATGCCGGCTTGGCGGTTGCCCTCGGCCTCGGCCACGTCGCGGATTTCGGGTTGGCTGGCGTTGGGGTTTTTGGTGAGAAAATCGAGGGTCTTTTGGGTAACGCGGGCCACGGCTTCGCCACGGCGGTGGCAGTAGGCGATGAGGCCGAGGTAGTCGCGCTTGCGGATCATGGCCTCGGCGGCGTTCATGAATTTATTCGTCACCACGGTGCTGCGTCGCAGTGTGAGGAAGTAGAGTAGGACGAGGATGAGGGTGAATACCGAGAGGACGACGAGGGCCCCCATGACCCAGCCACCTTTTTTAAGGATATCGACTAAGGTGATGTCTTTGACGACGTCGGCGACTTCCTGTGCAGAGGCGAGGGAAGGGATGAGCGCGAGGATGAGCGCGAGCAAAAAGCAGATCTTCATGAAGTTGTTAGACGTAAGCCTAACGGGAGATTTCTGAGGTGCAAGTGCAGGAAAAGCTGCTCAGGATCCCCTCAAAAATAAATTTTCCATTTCCACTTGGCTTCAGGCTCGTCACCCTTGTAAGGATTTCCCTTGAGTAGCCCACGACACAAGGGGGATTCGGCCTTGGTGATAAACCTGCCTCCTGCGCGCAAATGAAGAATTTATGGTTGAGCAATTTATGGTTGAGCGACTCCTTAAAATGTCAAGTTGCGTACTTTGACGCGGTGGATTACGTCTTCGCGCCCTCAATTTTTCCTGCTTATGTCCGAACTTCCAGCCCTTAGAGCACGCCTTTCCGAGGTTTCCCATCAGCCGGGTGTCTACCTGCATAAGGATCGGCTGGGCTCGATTATTTATGTGGGGAAGGCGCGGGATTTACGGAAGCGGCTGAGTACGTATTTTATGCCGTCGGGGAAAAAACGGGCGGATCGGAAGACGCGGGCGCTCATTGATTCGATTTGTGACTTTGAGGTTCACGAGGTGCGAAATGAACAGGAGGCTTTGCTGCTGGAGGGGAAGTTGATCAAGCAATACCGACCGCGCTACAACGTGGCCTTTCGGGATGATAAGCGGTTTTTGTTGGTGAAGGTGAATTTGGATGACCCTTGGCCGAAGTTTTCGACGACGCGGTTGAAGAAGGGGGACGGGGCGCGTTACTTCGGACCCTTTGCACATTCGGGGGCTTTGCGGGCGACGGTGACTTGGTTGAACAAGGAGTTTGGATTGCGGCATTGTCGGCCCCGGACTCCGGGAGAGTTGGATTATAAGCACTGTAATGCGGACATTATTCGGAATTGCATGGCTCCGTGTGTGGGGAAGGTGGATCGGGAGGCTTATCTGGAGCAGTTGGAACAGGCGTGCGATTTACTGAGCGGGAAGGGGAAGCGGGAGCGTTTGAAGAGCATCCGGGCCGAGATGGAGCAGGCGGCGATGAAGGAGAACTTCGAGCAGGCGGCGCGGTTGCGGGATGTTATGGTGAATTTGGAAAGGGCGCTGAGTCCGACGCGGCAATTTACGCGCGGGCGGGGAGTGCCGACGACGGTGCAGCCGACGGAGGATCTGGCGGAGTTGGGGGAGTGGTTGTCGTTGGATGGTCCACCGACGATCATGGAGTGTTTTGATATTTCCAATATCTCGTCGACGCACATTGTGGCCTCGATGGTGCGTTTTAAAAACGGGCTGCCGGATAATCAGAATTATCGGCAATATCGGATTAAGACGGTGGAGGGGCAGGATGATTATGCGAGTATGGCCGAAGTGGTTCGGCGGCGGTATGGGCGGATTTTGAAGGAGAATATGGAGGCCAATCCGGAGGTGGCGGAGGCTTCGCAGGAAAGTGCGGTGGAGACGTTGCGGAGGTTGGCAGCGGAGGGGAAGAGTCCGGTGACCTTGCCGGATTTGGTGATTGTGGATGGAGGGAAAGGGCAGCTCAGTGTGTCGGTGGCGGAGTTGCAGCGATTGGGATTAGGGGGCTTGCCGATTTGTGGATTGGCGAAGCAGCATGAGGAGATTTTTTTCCCGGGGAAGAGTGAGTCGGTGAGGATTCCGCATGATCGCGGGGCGCTGAAGTTGATGCAGCGGATTCGGGATGAAGCGCACCGTTTTGCGAATCGGTATAATGAGTTGCTTTTGAGGAAGCGGGTTAAGGAGAGTTTGTTGGATGATTGTCCGGGGGTTTCTCCGGCGAAGAAGAAGGCGCTTTTGAAGAAGTTTGGATCGGTGGCGCGGATTAAGGAGGCGACGGTGGATCAGATCGCGGCGATGCCGGGGTTTTCGGCGACTTCGGGGGAGGTGATTTTGAGGTTTTTGCGGGTGCCTTTGTAGGATTTAATGACGGTGCCTTTGAGAACGATGAAAGCGAATGGAGGGCTTGGGGGCCTTGAGCCGCTTGCAGAGGCTATGCGCCTCTGTCTGCGACGTCGCGGCTGGCGGGAGCGGCGGGAGCGGCGGGAGCGGCGGGAGATGTGGCGGGGTGTTAGTTAGATAGGGAGTAGAGGAATTCCTGGCGGTTGCCGCGGTCGGTTTTTCCGACTCGGAGGAAGAGTTCTTTGTCGACTGCTACGGGGGTGGCGTAGGTATCAGTGCCGAGTTGGTTTTCTGCGACTTTTTGGAAGGTGGGGCCTGCTTTGAAGATGACGGTGGTGCCGTTTTTTAAGGTGGCGTAGATGTGGTCGCCGACGGCGAGGGGGGAGGCCATGACACCGCGGCGGCCGATGCGCTCGCTCCACTTTTTGTCGCCGGTTTTGGCGTCCCAGCAGTGGGCGCGGCCGTCGTCGGCGATGGCGTAGATGAGGCCTTTGTGAGAGAGCAGGGATTGTTCATAGCAGACGATGGTGTTTTTCCAAACGACCTTGCCGGAGCCATCGGCTTTGACGCCGGCCGTTTGTTTTTCGGGGAAGCCGCCGCTGGCGAAGATCATGTCATCGTGCCAGACGATGGTGCCGCACATCGATTTGGCACCGGCTTTGGTTTCCCAGTTGAGTTTTCCGGTGGCGGGAAGGTAGCTGGAGAATTTTTCGATGCCGGAGATGAGGAGTTGTTCTTTGCCGGCGACGGTGGCGATGACGGGGGTGGCCCAGTAGTCGTGGCCTTTGCGGGGGATGGTCCAATTGGTCTCGCCGTCTTTGGTTTTGAGGGAGGTGATGAGGCCGCCTTTTTCGGTGCCGACGACGACGATGAGGGCGTCTTTATAAAGGACGGGGGTGGAGCCGTAGCCGAATTTGTAAGAGGGTTGGTAGTCGCCTGCGATTTTTGACCAGAGGATGTTGCCGGAAGGGGAGACGGCTGTGACTTTGATTTTTTGGTCGTTCTGGAAGACGACGATGATGTTTTTTCCGTCCCATTGTGCGGTTTGGGAGGCTGGACTGTTTTCGGGATGCAGGTGTTCCGGGTAGCCGTTCTTGTGGATGACTTTTTGCCAGATAATTTTACCGGTTTTACGGTCAATGGAGATGAGGGACTGGGTGCCTTTTTCTTTGTCGCCGGTGGTGAGGTAGATTTTGCCATCGACGACGATTGGGGTGGAATGGCCGCGACCGGGGATGGGGGTTTTCCAGCGGACGTTAAGGTCGGCGGACCATTCGGTGACAGGTTTTGCGTCGGTGGGGGCGTGGTTGTTGGTGTCGGGGCCGCGCCACTGGGGCCAATCGGTGGCGAGGGCGGAGGAGGCGAGGAGGAGGGAAAGTAAGAGGGGCTTCATTTATCGGCGTGGGTCGTGAATGGCAGGGATACGGTAGTTGCTTTTACTGCGGGAGCGGGGGATTTCTAGCGAAACTTTGCTCCAGATACCTTCGGTGGATTCGATGGTTGGGGATGCCGTTGACATGCGGTTCCAGTTGACGAGGTCTTGTGAGACTTCGAGGTCGCCATCGTTGTCGAGGTCGTAGGCGATGGGGGTGCCATCGATGCGGCCGGTGGCGGGGGAGATTTGCTCGATGCGCGGGGCTGCGCTGACCGTTGTTAAAAGTGCGAGGGTGAGAAAGGAGGTGGCTTTCATTGGCGTGATATCTTTTCAGGAGGGGGAGGAGGGGCAAGGGGAATGTCGGCTAAAGGGAACCGCTTTAGATTTCGAACCCGATGATCAATGTCACGATGATGGAGAAGAGGAGTCCAAGGATGAAAACGACTTTGCGGAGGTTGGGGTGATCGTTTTCACGGGTGATGAAGGCGATGATGACTTCGGGGACGACTCCGAGGGTGAAAAATAAATTCGCGAATGCGGCGTAGACTAAAATGAGAGGGATAAGGAATGGCTCGAAATCGAGCCAGAGGCGGAACGAGGCGAGGAGGCCGATGACGAAGAGGATGAGGTTATACTTGAGGCGAAGTGGTCGCCACTGACGGAAAATGGGGCGGAATTTCGGTAACGGTTTTACGGCCAAGGCATCCGCATCCGAGGGAGGGGGCTCGTAGGGGTTGAGGGAGGGCTTCTCGGGCATGCTTGGAACGCTTTTTAAGATCATTGCTTTGGATTGAGGTCTTGGCAAGAGGGCGCAGAGACTGGAGAGTCGTCTGATGATCAGCCGAATGGTGAATCTCTTTTGGCTGTGGACTTTAATCGGGACGGCTTGGGCTTGGTTTTTTCCGGGGCATTTCGCTTGGTTTTTGAAGGAGATACCGGGGACGGAGTTGAAGTGGATTCCGCTGGGGCTGGGGGTGATTATGTTGGGGATGGGGATGACGCTGACCTTTGCGGATTTCAAAGAGGTGTTGAGGATGCCGAAGTGGGTGGGACTTGGGGTGGCGGCACAGTTTTTGATCATGCCCTTGGTGGGGTGGGGCGTGGCGACTTTGTTTGAGCTGCCGGATCAGTTTAAGTTGGGGATTATTTTGGTGAGTTGTTGTCCGGGTGGGACGGCCTCGAATGTCGTGACTTATTTGGCAAGGGGAAATCTGGCGCTGAGTGTGATGATGACGATGTGTTCGACTTTGCTGGCGATCGGGCTGACGCCGTTTTTGACGAAGGTTTATGCGTCGGCGGTTTTTAAAGTAGAAGCGGGGCCGATGGTGGTTTCGATGGTAATGATTGTGTTGTTGCCGATTGTGGTGGGACTGGTTTTGAATTCGGTGGCGGGGGAGAAATTGAAGAGGGTGAAGGAGATTTCTCCCTTGGTTTCGGTTTTAGTGATTGTCCTGATCGTGGCAGCGGTGGTGGGGGCGACGAAGGGTAGTATTTTGGCGCATTGGAATACTTTGCTGCCGGCGGTTTTTGTGGTGCACGTGTTTGGGTTTGGGCTGGGGTATTTTTGGGGGAGGGTTTTTGGGCTGGGGGTGAGGGAGTGTCGGACTTTTTCGATCGAGGTGGGGATGCAGAATTCGGGGTTAGGGTCGCAGTTGGCGAAGACGCACTTTACTTTGTTGGCGGCGGCGCCCTGTGCGATTTCGGCTTTTTATCACTGCATGATTGGGAGCTTGTTGGCGAGTGTTTGGAGGCGGCGGGAGACTGCTGAGAAGGTGGTGGCTGAGGGGGAGAAACGAAGCTGACGAATATTCGCGAATGGTTGTGGAGAGGGCTGCTTGACCACAGAGTGAGCAGAGGCTTGGTTGAGAAGGTGGCCACAGAAAGAGCTGAAGGGAGCAGCACTTGGTTGGGGGGCTGGTTTTGGGTGGTGTTTGAGTGAGGGGGAAGACGCGAGATTTACTTTTTGGGGTGGGAGAGTTACTTCTGAGTGTTTATTGGTCCTCGCGGTTGGACGGTCGGGAGACCGACCCTGCGGATGAAGTTGGGGGCGGAATGTTCAGCGAGCTTGGTGGCGGCGCGCGGGGTGGGGTATTGCTGGGGTTGGTAGGGTTTAAGGGGAGGGGAAGGGTCGGATCTGACAAGCATTCACGAACGGGAGAGAAGGGGAACTTGAGGACAGAGTCGACTGACGCTGCTCGTCCGGATGGCTGAGTGACCCCTGAAATCAATGAGGCTCATTGTGATCGGGACAATTGCGCATTGCCGGTTTGTTTGATAGGATCACGGCATGAGCGAACACGTGGTGGAGGTGACCCATCTCTACATTTCTCCAGGCCATAATTATTTTGGCCGACATGGCAAGGGATCGGAGGATCATGAAATCCTCGATTGCGACGAGATTGAGCTCGTGGCGGGACGGGGGGTTCTCAATGATCGCTTTTTTGATTATGAGGAAGATTACAAAGGGCAGGTTACTCTGTTCGATCACGCCACCTACGAACGTGTGAAGGAGCACTTTGAACTTTCTGAGCTCCAGCCCAGAGCCTTTCGTCGCAACGTCGTTTTAAAAGGAGTGGATCTCAACGATCTCATCGAGCAACGATTCAGTCTCGGCGAATTGGAACTGACTGGAAGCCAGGAAGCCAAGCCGTGCTATTGGATGGATGAAGCCTGTGCGCCGGGTGTTGAAGAATTTTTGCGCGGCTTTGGCGGTTTGCGTTGTCGGATCGTGACCGGGGGGACACTCTCGAAAGGAACGAAATCACTCAAAGAACTTTAAGAATGGCTTCAGAAAAAATGCGGTATGGGATGCTCGGGGAAGACCTGACGAGTGCCGAAGAGAAGTTGGCCAAATACTCCGGCCAAGTCGGGTGGGATTATCTCAAGGAGCACTACGATCATGGGACTCTTTTTTTTGTGGATCAGGAGCTGAAGCTGGAAACGGTGGGCGCTGAAATTACGGCGGATCAAAAGGAGAAAGTTGCGGCTTGGTTAAAGTCAGGTGAGCTTGTGAAAATCGAAGCCCTCCACGCGGCGCAGTGGGTGGGAAGCGAGCAAATGTTCGAGGCGCTTGTGGTGTCGCCTTTTGTTCTTTTTCGTCCTGTTTCCTAAATTCTTGCCGTAGATTCACATGCTGACAAAATCCCAACTCGCCGAGCTTCTGGAGGAGCACGATCAACCCGCTTACCGGGCGACGCAAATTCTCGATTGGATTTATAAGAAGCGGGCTCGTTCGTGGGATGAAATGAGCAATTTACCCGAAGCCCTGCGCCTCGCTCTCGCTGAGAAATACCCACTTCGCCCGATGAAGCATACGCTTACCAAGGGATCGAAGGATACCACGCGCAAGTTCCTGCTGGAATTGCCGGATGGGCGTTATGTCGAGACTGTTCTCATCCCAGCTTCGCCTGCGCTTTATGGCGAAACATCCGACCGCCATACGCTCTGTGTTTCTTCGCAGGTCGGGTGCGCGTATGCTTGTAAATTTTGCGCTTCCGGGCTCGATGGTTTTTCCCGAAATCTTAGCGCTGCGGAGATCGTTTCGCAGGTCATTCTGGCCGAGGAACTCTCGGGCGAGAAGGTCAACAATCTCGTCTTCATGGGGATGGGGGAGCCGCTTGCGAATTATACGAACCTTTGCGATGCCCTCGATATGATCACCTCCGATTGGGGTCTCAATATCGGGGCGCGCCGTATCACGGTTTCGACCTCCGGGCTTGTTCCCCAGATCAAAAAACTTGCGGAATTCCCCCGGCAGATCCGCCTCGCGATCTCGCTCCACGGTCCGGATGACGAGACCCGTAACAAGATTATGCCGGTGAATCGTAAGTTTCCGGTGGCGGACCTTTTCGATGCCCTGCGGATCTGGAACTCGAAGAAGAATCAAAAAATCACTTTGGAGTATATCCTCATTGATGGGGTCAACGCTGATGTCGAGCATGCTTACGTTCTCGCGAAACGGGCGGCTTCGATCAAAGCCAAGGTGAACCTCATTCCTTACAATACGGTCGAAGGACTGGAGTGGCAACGACCCTCGGATGCCGACTGCACCCGCTTTAAGAATGTCCTCACGAAAGCGGGCGTTTCTGCGACCCTCCGTCTTGAAAAGGGGCATGATATCGATGCCGCTTGCGGGCAGTTAAGGTTGAAGAAGGAGAAGGGGACGCTTTGATGGTGAGGCAGATTTGGCCAGACATCTGTCTGTTATTCGAGTAAGTCTTGGTAGTGAAGCCATCGTCTTTGATTTCGATCCGGTTTGTCTTACTGGCGTTGTGGGGGCTGACGGTTTCAACACTGCTTGGAATGCCGGACAAGCATTTGTCACCCGTGCGCGTCTTTCCAGGGAAGAAGTGGAAGGTATCGGAAGTGGAAGCGAAGGAGTGGTCCGGGCCATTTGCTTCGGTATTGAGAGTGATGTTGGTAGGTGGGCTTCCGGATCCGGTCGGTCTGCCGTATCACCGTGTGACGATTATTACCGGGAACTGCTATTCAGGATACGATGGGGAGACTGAAACGGAAGGTTGGGTGATGCCGCAAAAGGAAGGCGGGACGCCACTTGTCATCGCCTGGAACGGCTTGATTTACCCAATCGTTGCCGACAAGGGGGCTGCTGACCTTGGTAAGTCGGTGGCGCGGATGATGACTGCCGAGGACGAGGCAGCGTGGTCTGATGTAGGAGAATCAACCCAGGCAACCTTTGGGAATTACAGCTTAATTCAAGGGCTCTATCTGACTCGCCTCGGCTTTTCCGAGGCCGCGAAACATTTGCTGGAGATTCGCGAAAGGCCGCTCGATCCACCGTCGCTCAAGCAGGAGCTCATTCTTCAATGGATCTGGAATCACTATGAACGGGCAGTGTGCGCGCACATGCGGGGAGACCCCCGGATGGCCCTTGCTTCACTTTCCGGGTGTCGAGAGGCGATGGCTTCTTTGAAGCAAGTTGTTGAAAAATCGGAGCCCGAGAGGGATTGGATCGGTTCTTGGGCGAAGGGGCTGCCAATGCTCGGAAAAGAGTGCGAGAGACGTCTCAAGTCCGGAAAGTTGAATTGGTTTAATACTAAGAAATTTGTCGAAGAAAAACCGAGTGTCCAAGAGTTAGTGAATGGCTTGGCTCGTATCGCGCTCTCGCAGAATGGGCAGCCGGGAGATGTTCCATTGTGGGAGTCCCTCGTGGTCAAGGCCTTGGTAGCGAAGGGGAATGATGCGATGGAGCCGCTGCTGAAGTGTCTTGAAAATGATGAGCGCCTGACTCAGTCAGTTCATTTTTGGAGGAGTTATCACCGGAGCAGGACGATCCTTGGGGTTCACGAGGCTGCTCTCTATGGATTACAGTCGTTGCTGGGGGCCAACTTTTTTCGGTTGGCTTCGACCGGAGACAGCTTGTCGTCACGTGATCCCGGATATCGGAAAAAGTTGGCTGCGGTGATCCGGACGGAGTGGGAGAAATACGGGAAGGCAGTCGGGGTAGAGCGCTCGTTCCGTATTTTGAAGGATGATAGCGCCGGGATTGAGGCTTGGTGGGATGCCGGAGCGACTCTTTTTCCAAGAGAGGAATATGATGAACATCTTGACGAATGGGTGCTGCCTTCGGGACCGATTCCGGGCGAACCGCTCAGGGAATTTAAGAATCCTTCGGTATCGGATTTATTTGAGAAGCGGGCCAGGGAGGCCGGGCAACTCATTCTGAAAGATGCGGAAGATGCGGGGCGAGCAAGGTTGGCTTTGTTATCGATGCTGCTTGATTGGGATGAGCAGCGAGGAAAGTTGGCGATTGAGCAACTGATCAAAAGTTGGATGAAGGATCAATCGTGGGAGAGGGAAGGGGTGAATGTTCTTGTTTCGATTATTTCCGAGGTGATCGATCAAGTCCCGGAGGTCCTGGCGGTTTTCGAAGCGATGGCGTGGAAATTCCAGCCAGATCGCTACGAGGCCTACCCTTTCCATTCGGGATTTGTGACCAAGATGCACGCTGCCCATCGGGGCAAACTGAAGCGGAAGGATTTGTGGACAGATCCGAAGTCGCCATGGTGCCTGCAAAAGTTGGAGTTGGACGCGCTCGAAGACGTGGTGGGATGTTGGCGGGAGCAAAAACTTGTTGATCAGTCTCCCTATCGGGAGCTGGTCTTTCGACTTCTCGCGGATGATTCGACGTGCGGGAAAATTTTCATAAAGAAGGAAGAGCCGAAAATTGTTTGGCTGGCTGCGGACGATGGCGCGAGTGGTCGCGAGTTGCCCGAGGGTGCTAAAGTTGGTTTGAAGCCTGGGGAGGATCTTGCGGTCCGCCGGAAGGATGTGGTTGGGCGGGCATTGGAGGATTCCAGATATCTCCGTGAAGAAAAAAAGTGGAGTTGCTGGAATACTACTGGCCGGTTAAGGACCGCGACAAGTGGCTGGCGAGGATCGTTGCTGAGATTACGAAAAAAGGGACGCCGCTAAAGGGGCAAGAAGAGTAGGAGACGTGTGAAATGTTTCGTTAAATTCCAAATAAGTCCCCGGTGAGGCGAGATTGAAAGCAATGACCCGCTCCATCCGTTAAATAAGCACTCATGAAACGTTCCATTGATCGTCGTCGCTTTTTGCTCCGGACCGCCGGGGCCACTCTGGCTTTGCCGGGGCTTTCTTCGTTGATGGCAAAGACGGCGGGTTCCCTTGCCAGCCTGCAGGCTACGCAAGGGGCGGGAGTAGGCGCGAAGCGCTTTGTGGCGATTGGGAATTTACTGGGATTTCAGCAAAAGAGCTTCTTTCCAAATACGATCGGCCAGGGATTTGAAGCGACCACTTTACTGAAGCCGCTGGAGGCGATGCGGAAGGAGATGACGGTTTACCGGGGGCTCGACCACGGGGTGAAGGGCGGGCATTTTGCGGTGCATTCCTTTCTTTCCGGGGTGCTGCATTCCGAGGCGAAGGACCGGGAGGATGGTAATGTCTCCCTCGATCAATTTCTTGCGGAGAAGGTGGGGAATCAAACCCGCTTTCCTTCGCTCACGGTGGGATCCGAAGGTGGCATCCACGGCGGGTGCCAGCTGTCCTGGACACGGTCTGGAGTGCGGGTGCCGCCGATTACGAATCCGGCCGAACTTTTTGACCGGCTTTTCGCGAATGACACGCCGAAGAGGCAGCGTCAGCGGGGTGAGGAAAATGATTTGCAGAAGTCGATTCTCGATGCCGTGAATGACGAGGCCAAAGGTCTCTCGAAAAAGGTGAATCGAGAGGATCGTGAGAAGTTGGATGAATACTTCACCTCGATTCGTGATGTTGAGAAACGCCTCGAACTCCGTCGCCGCTGGGCCGATCACCCGAAGCCCGAAGCACCCTTTGATAAGCCAGCGAATGCCAATACGGTGGAGGATCTGCCGATGCTCTACGAATTGATCGCGCTGGCCTTGCAGACTGATTCGACCCGGATCGCGACGCTGGAAATTGGCGGTAGTTTTCTTCCGCAGCATCTGGGGATCGATAAATCCTACCACAGTCTTTCCCATCATGGGAATGACGAGAATTCGGTCGCTCATTTGATCGCCTTGGAGACTTACCAAATTGAGAATTTCTCGAAATTTTTGAGTAAGCTTTCGTCCGTTACCGATGGCGACCAGACTTTGCTCGATTCCACTTCGGTTCTCTTTGGAAGTGGCATTGGGAGCGGAAACTCGCATACCAATTCCGACTTGCCGGTCATTCTTGCCGGAGGCGGATACAAGCATGGGGAGTTTAAAAAGGTGGAATCAAAGGGCCTCAATAAGGTGCCGCTTTGTAATCTTTTCCTGGATGTCGCGCAGAAGATGGGCGTGGAGTCCGAGTCCTTTGGCAATAGCAGCGGGACTTTTTCCTAGACCGAAGTCCAACTCATCGTTCACCGGGAATGAAAGTGACAAGAGTGATTCTGCTGGTAACGGCCGCTATTGGGTTGGCGAGAGCGGAAGATGCCGTTTCGAAAGAAGTGATTGCCGACTTTTTGCATGATTATTGTTTCGATTGTCACGACTCTGCTTCCGAGAAAGGCGAGAGGGAATTTGAGAGTTTGAATCTTCCGATTCAGAACCTGCACGACCTCGTCATGGCGCAGGAGATCATCGATCAGGTGACGCTGAAGGAGATGCCTCCGAAAAAGAAGGATCAGCCGGAGGATGAGGAGCGCTTGAAGGTGATCCGCGCTCTTCGCGGAGAAGTATCGGCAGCTCGCGGACGATTTAAAAGTAATGGAGGAAAGACGGTGATGCGGCGGCTTTCGAACCGTGAGTATGAGAACACCTTGGCGGTTCTCTTCGGCCGAAGGGTCGACACCCTGGGTCTGACTGCTGATTTCCCGAAGGAGAAAACGAGCCGCCATATCGACACGATTGGTGAGAGCTTGGTCACTTCGGGGTTTCTGGTTGATCAATATTTTCAGTCGGCCCAACGCTTAGTGGAGTTGCGGCTCGGGAAGCCTGAAATGAAAGCGAAGAGCTGGCATTTTACCGAGAACTTTAAGCAATACGAGGAGCTTTCGGGTTCTCATAAAGCTGTTTTTAAATACAAGTATCTTTGCGTTTACGAGCAACCCGATACCGATACCCGGCAGGGGAGTTACGGGCACATTGAGGACTTCCTCGAAGGGGTTCCGGTTTCGGGTCTTTATGAACTCAAGGTTCTGGTTCAAGGGATGCACCGGGACACCCATTATGATCCTAAGATTTTCGGAATCGACTTGAGCGAGCCCTTTATTATCGGGGTGGTTCCGGGCGATGCTACCAAGGGGCACATTCATTATCCACAGCGAATTGAGCCTCTTCTCGCGCAGTCGGTTGTTCCGGATAAGGCACCGGAGTGGATCAAGTTTCAAGTGTGGTTGGAGGCGGGGCAGACACCGCGTTTCACCTTTCCGAACGGGCCTTATGAATCGAGGCGGGCGGTGCTGGAACTGAACAAGCGCTATGGAAAGGAATTTAAGAACCCATCGAACGGGGTGAGCCGGGCTGCTCTTCTTCGGGAGGGGAAGTTGCCACATCTGCGGATTTCTGAGATCAAAGTGAAGGGTCCGCTGCCGGAGAAGGATGGGAGTGCCGAGGAACGTGCTGTCTTTGGCGAGGGAGGATTTCAGGCAGAAAAGGCTCTTGAACAGCTCGATTGCTTTGCCGAGAAGGCCTTTCGGCGGTCCTTGTGCGAAGTTGATAGGACGAGACTTCATGGTTTCCACGGCAAGAGGATCAAGGCGGGCGCGCCGCCTCGCCAGGCGGCGCTGGATGTCATCAAGCTGATCCTTTGTTCGCCTTCGTTCTTTTATCTGAGTGAAATCACGCCTGAGGAAAAGCCGGCCTTGAAGCCTTACGACTTGGCGACCCGGCTTTCATACGCGCTTTGGGCGGGGCCACCGGATGAAGATTTGCTGAAGCTTGCCGGGTCGGATCGCTTGAATGATCCTAAGGTTTTGCGCGAGCAGGTGGAGCGGATGTTGGACGATTCGCGTTCGGAGGGCTTCGTGAATAGCTTCCTTGATGGTTGGTTGAATCTTCGTGATTTGGGAGGGATGCCGCCGCCTCGGGAAAAGGCGCGGCGTTATTACTCCGAGAATCTTCCTGCTTCGATGAAGGGAGAAGTGAGGCGCTTCTTCACTCATGTTTTGCGGGAGAATCGTAAGGTGATCGAGCTTCTGGACGCCGATTATACCTTCGTAGATAAGTATCTCGCGAAGCATTATCAGTTTCCAGAGGGTGAGACTTTGCGACTGAAGGATGGGTTTCAGAAAGTGAAAGTGCCGGATCGTCGTCGGCGTGGAGGCATTTTGGGGATGGCGGCGGTGCATACCGTGAGCGCGAATGGGATCGAGACCTCCCCGGTCGTCCGGGGAGTCTTCGTGTCAGAGAATATCCTAGGGGTAGTGCCGCCACCTCCGCCTGATGAGGTGCCTGCGATTGAGCCGGATGTGCGGGGTGCGATCACCTTGCGGGATCGGCTGGCGAAGCACATGGCTTCCAAAACTTGCGCCGTGTGTCACCGAAAAATTGATCCTCCGGGCTTCGCGTTGGAGAGCTTTGACCAACTGGGCCGTTGGCGTGATCGCTATTCTAAAGCACACAAGAAAGCAGGGCAGTTGAAGGTTGATTCATCCGGGGAATTGCCTTCTGGAGAGAAGTTTGAGGGCTTCGCCGACTTGAGGCGCGTTTTGGTCTCCACGAGATCAGAGGTCTTTACGAGACATCTCATCGCCACTGTTCTCACGCACGCCACCGGCCGTCATTTGGAAGCGGTCGATCAGTTTGTCATCACGGATATTCAGGCCAAGGTGACAACTGAAGGAGGAGGGTTACGGACTCTCGTGGTGGAAGCTTTAACGAGCGAAATTTTCCGCACCCGTTAGGAAGAGGGGAGTTTGTCAGCCTTTTTTAACCCTTAATAAGGAAGAATTCAGGGTCACCCGTATTGATTACCTTCCCCTCCGTTTACGTGATTGAGTGGTCATCGGAAAGATCACTCGAATCGGTGATGCTTCAAAAACGATCTAAAGGCTTGTTCCCCCATGACTCTAAATGTTAGGGAAAGACCACACGTTATGCGCATAACAAAAAATACACTCCAATTTGCCCTGCCGGGTCTGTTGCTTTTTATGGCGGCTTCAGCCGACACTCTCAGCTTTAAGTTCCAAGATACCGCAGACACTCCTTTCGGTCCAGAAGTGGTCGCCGGAGCCGGGAGCTTCGCGAGTCTCAATTGGAATTTGCTGCAGCAAGCCTCGTCTGCTGATGCCGCAAATGACGCTCTCTTCACTTCCGGAATCGTAAATTCGGATGGTGAGGTGACGACTGTCCTGGAAGACATCACCGATGGTGGGAACACTGATCCTGTCCACTATGTCTCCGCCAATACTTGGCGTTCGGGTGCTGGAAATGGCTCACCTGATGCCACCTTGATGAACGGTTACCTGGATGATGGAGGCAACGATCAACCCGCCGCAACTTTCTCGCTGAAGGAAGGGGTGATGCCGACTTACACGGTTGTTGTTTATGTCTATGGCGATGTTCCAAACTCAGCGGTTGGCCGCTACTGGGTGGAGGAATGGACAGACCCCTTGACAGAGGGAACACCGATCACCGACCGGGTTGGGATTAGTAGTAACTCGTTTTCAGGAGCATTTGTGCAGGCCGGAAGCAATTTTCGAGGGACTGATACCCCCATGGATGTCACCGTGGCCTCTGGAAACTACCTTGTTTTCACAAATCTCACTGCTCGTAACTTCCGCGTGAGAGCAGCTGGAAATGGAGATCCTGAAGATTTTGGACGTGGACCTCTCAATGCGATCCAGATTTTCGAAGATGCCACGAATCCCGATGCGGATGACGATGGTGATGGCCTCCTGAATGGCTGGGAAATTTTCTATGGGCTCAATCCGGACAGCGGCGTGGGAGCCGACGGTGCCGATGGGAATCCTGACGGAGATGGCCTGACAAATGTGCAAGAGCAGACGAAGGGGACGAATCCAAAGCTTCAAGATACCGACGGCGATCGCTTGAATGACGAAATCGAAACAAATACCATGGTTTGGGGTAGTGATGCGGACCGGGGGACCGATCCTCTGAACCGAGACTCCGACGGTGATGGTTTAGACGATGGTGCTGAAAATAATTCAGGGTCCTTTGTCGATCTCACGATGACTGGGACTGACCCGAATAAGGCGGATACTGATGGTGATGGACTTGCGGATCTCTGGGAGATCGACAATCAGTTTGACCCGATTGATGATGGATCCACTGATCCCGAGAATGGGGCTGCGGGCAATCCCGATATGGATTTTTCTCCAAATCTTCGCGAATTTACTCAGGCAACCAACCCTCGTCTGAACGACACCGATAACGATACGCTTTTGGATGGCTACGAAGACAATGGCGGAATCTGGGTGAGCGCTACGATGACCGGAAGTGATCCTCTGAGTGGTGACACTGATGGTGATTCGATTCCCGATGCTGCCGAGACCGGTGATGGCAACTATGTCGATGGCAACGCGACTGGAACCGATCCCAGCTTGCACGATACGGATGGTGACGGCTACTTCGACGAGCAAGAAATTGCCCAGGGAACCGATCCTAGTGATGTGGTCAATAAGCCCGCTTTTCCCACTCCTCTGGGTTTCTGGACTTTCGACGATCAGGGTGTGACTACGACTGCTGATCTTTCTCCTAATGGGAATGACGGAACGCTTCTTGGAGGCACGGTCTATGTCGCCGGACATACTGGATCTGCTGGGGACTTTGCGGTGGAGCTTGATGGCATCGAGGGTGCGGTGACGACCACCATGACTTTGAACGATATTGGAGCTTTCACGATGGCGGGTTGGATCAAAATGACGGTTGCGCAGACCAACCGTTCCGGCCTCTTCGGGCAGAATGACATCCTTGAATTTGGCTTTAGTGAACCGGGTAATGTGCACCTTTGGTCAAATCCAGGTGGAGCAATTAACACAACTTTGGAGCCATCCGAAGAGTGGGTTCACATCGCTTTTGTGGGTGATACCACTGGCCGAACGATTTATATCAACGGCGTAGAATCGGTGCGAGGCGTGGCGGGGACTCCCTTGGCAGCATCGGGATTCTCCTTCAACATCGGCGGCGGCGGTGTCTTCGATGCTACGGGGAACTTCTTCCAGGGTCAGATCGATGATGTCGGCGTCTGGGAAGTTTCGATGAGCCCACAACTGATCAAAGGTCTTGCCGACGGGACAATCTCTCCGGTGCCAGGTCTCTCCGCAGGGCTTGCTATTTCCAGCCTTGCTAGGACTGACAACTCACTGGCCTTCACGATCCAGGGAACCATTCCGGGAGTTGACTACATCATCGAGGAGTCTTCCACTCTTACGGATGATTGGACCGAGGCTACCGACTTTGTTGGAGCCGATGGCGTGGGGATCACTATAGTGAACCTTTCTCTGGGAGCGTCGCCGCTTCCAAAGAGGTTCTACCGCGCGAGAATCCTCGAGGAGTAGTCCTCAACAATTTACTGGCAGACTCCCAGTTCACGTCCCACCTCGATGAAGGCTTCTAAAGCCTGGTCGAGGTGGTTTTTTGTGTGGGCGGCTGAGATTTGCGTGCGGATGCGGGCCTTCCCTTGAGGCACGACGGGGAAGAAGAATCCGATGGCGTAGATTTTTCGCTCCAGCAACTTTGCCGAGAACTGTTGGGACAATTCAGCCTCGCCGAGAAGGACGGGCGAGATGGGATGCTGCTCTCCCAAGATCTCGAAACCAGTGGAGGCGAGGTTGTCGCGGAAGTATTTTGTGTTCTCTTTGACGCGGTCAGCGAGTTCGGTGGAGGCGGTTAGAATTTCGAGAACTTTCAGCGAAGCGGCCACGATGGGCGGGGCGATGCTGTTTGAAAAAAGGTAGGGGCGGGAACGTTGGCGGAGGAGATCGATGATTTCCTTTTTGCCAGAGGTGTATCCGCCGCTCGCTCCGCCGAGGGCTTTGCCAAGGGTGCCGGTGGTGAGGTCGATCTTTCCCATGAGGCCGCAATGCTCGTGCGTGCCGCGACCGGTCGCTCCGAGGAAGCCGGTGGAATGGCAGTCATCAAAATGAACGAGAGCATTGTATTTGTCGGCGAGGGCGTGGATGCCGGCGAGGTCGGCAATGACTCCGTCCATCGAGAATGAACCATCGGTCGTGATGAGCTTGTGTCGTGCTCCGGCGGCGTCGGCAGCTTGCAGCTGGGCCTCGAGATCGGTGAGGTCGTTGTTGGCGTAGCGGAAGCGCTTTGCTTTGCAGAGGCGGACCCCATCGATGATGGAGGCATGATTCAGCGAGTCGGAGATGATGGCGTCTTCAGCGGTGAGGATGGTTTCAAAAAGTCCGCCATTGGCATCGAAACACGAGGGGTAAAGAATGGTCTCTTCGGTGCCGAGGAACTCGGAAAGCGCCTCCTCAAGTTCGCGGTGTAGGGTCTGGGTTCCGCAGATGAAGCGGACCGAGGCGAGGCCGAAGCCGTAGGTCAAAACGGCTGAGCGAGCGGCCTCGCAAACCTCGGGGTGATTGGAAAGCCCGAGGTAGTTGTTGGAGCACATGTTGATGACGCGGCGTCCATCGTCCAAGGTGATCTCGGCGTCTTGGGTGGAGGCGATCTGGCGTTCGCTTTTGAAGAGCCCGGCGGATTTGATCTCGTCAAGGGTTCCGGCGAGCTGATTTTGAAATTGCGTGGTAAGCATGGTGGTAAGATAGGTGGAATTATCCGAGGTCGGCCCAATTGAGGATGACCTTTCCGCAGGATCCCTCGTTCATTGCAGTGAAGCCTTGTTCGAAGTCTTTGAAGTCGAAGCGGTGGGTGATGATGGCTTCGATTTCGAGTCCCGATTGAATCATGGAGGTCATTTGGTACCAGGTGTCATACATTTGGCGTCCGTAGATTCCCTTTATCGTGAGGGAGTTGAAAATGACCTGATTCCAATCAATTCCGATGCCGGGCTCGGGGATTCCCAGGAGGGCGATTTGACCGCCGTGGCGCATGTTGGCGATGAGGTCGTTAAAGGCGTATTTATTGCCTGACATTTCGAGACCGACGTCGAAGCCCTCGGTCATACCAAGGTCTTTTTGCACTGCGGGAAGGGTCTCCTGGGTAACGACCACCGTTCGGGTCGCGCCCAGTTTTTCGGCGAGGGCGAGACGTTTGGAGTTGAGGTCAGTGACCACGACATGGCGGGCGCCGGCGTGTTTGGCGATGGCGGCGGCCATGCAGCCGATGGGGCCGGCTCCAGTGATGAGGACGTCCTCCCCGAGCAGCGGGAAGGCCAGCGCGGTGTGAGTGGCGTTGCCGAAGGGATCGAAAATGGCTGCGCTGTCTTTTGAGATTTCTGGTGCGAGCTTCCAAACATTGGCCGCAGGGAGCACCATAAATTCGGCGAAGGCGCCGGGGGAAGTCACGCCCACTCCGCGGGTGTCTTTGCAGTAATGACGACGACCAGCGAGGCAGTTACGGCAGCGTCCACAAATGAGGTGGCCCTCCCCGGAGATGAGATCGCCCACTTTGAGAAAATCGACATCTTTTCCGAGTTCGACAATGCGGCCCACGAATTCGTGACCGATCACGAGGGGGACGGGAATCGTTTTTTGGGCCCACGAATCCCAGTTGTAGATGTGAAGATCCGTTCCGCAAATTCCGGTGCGATCGATTTGAATGAGGACATCGCGCCGACCCGGGGTGGGCTGCTCGATATCGGTCAGGGTGAGCCCGGGGGCGGACTCTGCTTTGACAAGGGCTTTCATTATTTTCCGAGAAGGTGGGTGCGCATGTTTTTCAGGATTTCGGCAAGGCGGTTCTTCTTGCCTCCACCGACTTCAGCGGTGGCCCAGCCGGAGTAGCCAATATCTTGGAGCGAAGCGCGCACGGCGGGCCAGTCAACATCTCCTTCGCCGATTTTTCCAAAGCCACCTTTCACGCCCCAGTCTTTCACGTCGAGCTTCATAATGCGGCGGCCGAGGATCTTAATCCACTCGGCGGGTTTTCCGAAACGCTGGTGATTGCCGATGTCGAAATACGAGCCAACCCAAGGGGAGTTGATCTCATCGAGGTAGTTCTTTAAAAGGTCAGCAGTCTGGGTGTTGGGTCCCTTGGGATCGTAAAACATGCCGTTCCACACGTTCTCGATGCCGATGTGAAGACCGAGCTTCGAGGCGAGGGGGAGGCATTTTTGAATCTCCACGATGGAGCGGTCCCACGCCTGTTTTTGACTCACTTCTCCGCCCGCCACTCCCGGGACCAAAAGCACTGACGATCCGCCAGCTTGATGGGTTTCCAAAAGGCAGGCTTTCATTGCTTCGACCGCCTTGGCGCGTTCAGCCTCGTCTGGGGATGACATTTTAATCGACCAATGCACCGAGTTCACCGAGCCATGAATCGGGAGGTCGGCCTTTTTCGATGCCGTTACCGCTTCTTCAAGATTGACTCGCTTGGGGACACTCAGTTCTACGCCATCATATCCCAGCTCCTTGATCAGCGCGTATTTTTCCGCAAGTGATCCGCCTTCTCCAATCATGTTATCCTTAAGCGAGAGGTAGATGTTTGAGTTTTCAGAAGAGATTTTCTTCTCGCTGTGATGATTCGCGAGGAGAGAGCCAGTGGTAGCAGTAGCAGTAGTGAGGAAAGTTCGACGTTTCATGCAAGAACGATAGAATGAAAATTCGAAATTACGAAGTAGAATTTGCTCTTTCTCAGCGTATATTTTGCCGGATGATTCGATTCTTAAGCCTTTTTCTCCTGCCTACCTGTCTCATGGGGGAGATCTCGTTTAAGAAAGAGATCGAGCCACTCCTGCAGGATTATTGCTTTGATTGTCATGGCGATGGCTCGGCCAAAGGGGAATTCTCGATGGATGAGTATGATGATCTCTCAAAGCATCTTGATGACGTCGAGCACTGGCTCGCAGTTTGGCGCAATCTCCGCTCGCAAATCATGCCTCCTCCGAAAAAGGACCAACCTGATTTGGAGGAGAAGCGTCAGCTCCTTGGCTGGATCGAAAAGCGCGTTTTCAAGCTCGATCCCAAAAATCCTGATCCAGGCCGTGTGACGATCCGTCGCCTCAACCGCGCCGAGTATCACTACGCGATCAAGGATCTCCTCGGCGTGGACTATGAAACTTGGGAAAATTTCCCCGCTGATGACACTGGCTATGGCTTCGATACGATCGGTGATGTCCTCAGTATTTCTCCGCTTCTCATGGAGAAATACCTCCTCGCCGCTTCGACCATTGTGGAGAAAGCCTTGCCCAAAGGAACGGCGGCCCAAACTCCTGTGCGTAATTTTACTGGCTCTCGTTTTCAAAAAGAGGGTGACGAAAAGCAGCGGGCTGACTGGCTCCCTTTTAAGCAAGAACGTAAGGCCTTCCTCAAGGGCGGGGCACCCGCGAAAGGCGTTTACCAAGTCACGCTGGACTACGCTGTCCGCGGTTCCGATCAAGCGACCGATCAAAGTGCGCAGATCGAACTGTGGGTGAATGGGAAGAAAATTTCGGAACGTCTCGCAGGCTGGGATCAAAGCGAAAAAATCACCCTCGCGGGCCAGGCCGATATGAAGAAAGGGGACAATGCCATCGAAGTCCGCGTTTCACCACGCGAGGGCTCAGGTGAAGGGCAGGGGGAGCAATCTGTCGTCCTAAAGCAAGTTACCATTAAGGGGCCGCTTGATGGTAGTTTTAAGGAATATCCCAAAGGCTACGAGATGATGATGGTCGATGGCGCCGCGCCCGATGACCTGCGCGAGCGTGAACTCTACGCCCGCAAAATCATGAAAAGCTTCGTGAGTCGTGCTTTCCGCCGCCCCCTCGATCGCGGCACCGTCGCGCGTCTTGTTAAGATGGCCATGCAGGTCGATCAATCGCCGGGTCGCAGTTTTGAAGACGGCATCAAGCACGCCATGACAGCGGTCCTGGCATCGCCCCGCTTTCTCTTTCGCGCCGAGATTCAGCCTGAGCCAAATAACAAGGGGAAGGTTGTTTCTCTCGATGAATACGCCCTCGCTTCCCGGCTCTCGTTTTTCCTCTGGAGCTCGGTGCCTGACGACGAACTCCTAAGCCTCGCCTTTAAAAAAGAACTTCGGAAAAATCTCCGCCCTCAGATCGACCGCATGCTGGCCAGCCACAAATCGCGGCGATTTGTCGACAATTTCGTGGGCCAGTGGCTCCAAGCCCGTGATGTCGAGAGCGTCGCCGTTGATGTCCGTCGCGTCATTAATGCCCGCGACCGGGGAAAGGCCGATCAGATCTTTAGCGGACGACTCCGCAATGACATGAAAAGGGAGACCGAGCTCTTCTTCGATTTTGTGCTCAAAAACGACCGACCGGCCGAGGAACTCATCTCCGCACGCTACAGCTTCCTCAACGAGCGCCTCGCCGAATTCTACAATATCTCCGGTGTCAAAGGCCAAGAACATCGCCTTGTAGATCTTCATCAATATCCCCAGCGCGGCGGCTTGTTGGGGCAGGGGACCTTCCTCGTCGTCACCTCCAATCCTACCCGCACCTCACCGGTGAAGCGCGGTCTCTTTGTCCTCGATAACTTCCTTGGAACGCCTGCACCTCCTGCACCTCCAAACATCCCGGAACTTGAGGAAGCGGCTCACGGCAGTGACAAACCGCTCTCGATGCGCCAAATGATGGAGGTCCATCGTGAAAAGCCGATTTGTGCGAGCTGTCATCAGCGCATGGATCCGATCGGGCTCGGATTGGAAAATTTTAATGCGATCGGTCAATTCCGAACCAAGGAAGAAGGGATAGAGATCGACTCTGCCGGGGTTCTCATGACCGGTGAAAAGTTCAATGACATTGCGAGTTTGAAGAAGGTCCTCGCCAATCAGCGTCGCGACGACTTCTACCGCTGCCTCAGTGAAAAAATCCTCACCTATGCCATCGGACGTGGCCCTGAATACTTCGATGCCGTCACGATCGACTTCCTCGTGAATCGCATGAAGTCGAACAAAGGCAGCCTCAAGGAACTCGTCGTCGCCATCATCGAGAGCGCGCCCTTTCAGAAGCGTCGCGGCGGATAGGCTGAGACTGATTGCCTGTATCTTCAGCGCGTCGGAGCATCCAAGGAGGGTGGCTCTCCAGAGTCTCCAGCCGCGAGGACCAAAAAGGTCGGTTCAGCCCGGACGGCCGGACATTCAGAGAGATGTCCTTCCTTGTCCTCGATTTCTTTGCGAGATCTTTCCCGTTTCTATCGTAGCATTCGGTATGAATCATCGCATTGGATTGGATCGTCGTAAGTTTTTGCGAGGAATTGGTGCTGCCGTGGGGCTTCCTGCGATGGAATCTCTGAGCCCGGTCATGGCCGCCACGACCGATCTCGCGACCACCGCGAAAGGCAGCCCACTTCGGATGGCTTACCTTTACATTCCAAATGGCGTTAATTTGGAGCATTGGAGACCTGAGGGGAAGGGAAGCAACTACAAGCTTGGAAAGAGCATGGCTGCGCTCGAAAACCTGAAAGGGGACATGCAGATTTTTTCAGGCTTCGCTCATAAGCATGCCACTGCTGGAAAAGATGGAGCCGGCGATCACGCTCGCAGTAATGCCACTTTCCTCACCGGCCAGCGGGCCAAGAAAACTTCAGGCGCTGACATCAAAGTGGGCACTTCGGTGGACCAAATCGCGGCTCGCGCGGTCCAGGACCGAACCCGCCTTTCCTCGCTCGAACTCACCTGCGATGGCGTCCGCAAGTCGGGCCGCTGTGACTCCGGCTACTCTTGCGCCTATCAATTCAACCTTTCATGGCGCTCCGAGAATCAGCCCAACACCCCGGAAGCCAATCCGCGTCTTGTCTTTGAACGTCTTTTCGGGGCTGGATCCTCAGAAGAGCGGGCCAAAAGTCTCGCGCAACGCCGCTCGACCCAGAAGTCCATTCTCGATTTCATCGCCGATGACGCCAAAGCCATGCACAAGCACTTGGGCCGGAATGATCAGCACAAGCTAGAGGAATACCTCACCGGAGTGCGCGAGATCGAGCGCCAGATTCAAAAGAGTGAAAGCCTAGGCACAGCCGTCGATCCCGGTGTTGCGGCTCCATCCGGACAGCCTGATAATTACAAAGATCACATGCGCCTTCTCATGGACATGATGGTCCTCGCTTTCCAGACGGACAGCACTCGCATCTCGACCTTCCTCCTCGCGCACGATGGGAGCAATCGCTCCTTCAAAGACATCGGGGTTTCCGAAGGACACCACCATATTTCCCACCACAAGCGGAAGAAGGACAACCTCGATAAGATTCAAAAGATCGACCAATTTTACATCGAGCAGCTGGCTTACTTCATGCAAAAAATGAAGACGACCGAAGATGTTGACGGCAAGTCCCTCCTTCACAATTCCATGATCGTCTACGGCAGCGGAATTGCCGATGGCGACCGCCACAGTCACGACAATCTTCCCGTCATCGTGGGAGGAAATGGCGGCGGAGCCTTTACGCCCGGACGCCATGTCGATCTCGGCGAAGAAGTCCCCCTTTCCAATCTCTACGTCCGCATGCTCAAAGAGTTCGGCGTCGATACCAAGCGCTTTGGTGACTCCACCGGCGCGCTCAAGAAAATCTAGAAAAGACCCTCCCAAAAAATAGAAAGCCCGTGCGAGTTGAACTCGTGCGGGCTTTTTTCTGATTTGAAGAAGTCCCTCTATTGGGGAACGACGAAAATTTCACCGGTTGCCTTATCCTTCGCAAGTTGACCAGGCTTGAATCCCGTCACCCGAATTTTGTTGTAAGGCTTGTAAGGACTGATCACCACCCCGGGGATCTCACTGCGGTGGGCGGTAGGATATTTGGGGGCGGCAGGCTGCTGAACGGGAGCAGGAGCGGGAGTGGGTTGGCGGTAGTCTCCTCCCGTATTGTAGGTGCCATTTTGATTGTTCTGGTGATCGCGGAAAGCGGCGTAACCGGCCCCTGCGATTCCGCCGACGGCGATTCCCTTGGCGATGTCTCCGCTGTCATTTCCGGCAATGGCACCAATAGCACCCCCGGCGACAGCTCCGCCGAGTCCATACTGTTGTTGGGTCGGGGTGCATGAGACGAGAGTCAGGGCTCCGGCAGCAAGTCCGGCAGCGATAGTTTGAATGGTTTTCATGTGATTCTTAAACGGTTTGGTTTTTAAGGTTATTCAACGATGGCGTATTTTCCACCCCGGTGCCAATAAGAAGTGCATTATTTTTAGCACTCGATGCCGGGGGCCGGACCCTGTTCATTAATCACCGGAAGGCCGCATAAGTTTCATGAAATCGTAAGCACCAGCGCCTGCCTCCATCCTTTTTTCGAGCGTTGCACGTTCTTCCGGTGAAAAACCTCCTTCATCGACCAAGCGTTGTATCGCGTCTTGTCTCTGCTCGTAATCCAAGGTCCAGGAACTCTCTCGCCCATCTAATTGCCAGACCGGCTCATCATGGGGCTTGCCAGCGCTCACGCTGACGATCTCGGTGGCGACTCCGAACCGTTTATCGGGTGGGATTAACTCCAATAGGCCGAGATAATCGGAATCTACCCGAGCGAGGCCCAAGATAAGGTTCACATGCCAAAGAGGATGCGCCGAAGGATCTTGCAATGACTCCTTTGCCCGTTCTGGATTTCTAGCGGCCCATCCTTCAAAGGTGAATGCTGGTTCTCCTTCGCTCGTCAAGTCTCCATAAATTCCCTCCGGGTCACCATGAATTTCAGCCCCGAAGCTGGAATATGAACGAGAGGTGGTGCGGAGTGGGTTGTTTAAGATGGCATCGATGCTTGCCCGGTTCACGCTTGCTGAACCGGAATTCCCTCCGACGACGCGGGAGACATGCTTGAAGAGCATCCGCCGAAGTTCGGCGTTCGTCTCATCTCTTGGGAGGGCATTCGCAAAACGGGTCGCTTCTTCTGGATCGATTTTACTCCATGCTTTGAAAATCTCAGATGCCTGACGCAAGATGGCGACTTGAGAAGGTCGCGGAAAAGTGCGACCAGAACCAGGGAGGTCGGCAGGGAGCTGCACGGGGGTACTCGTCCTTTTTACAAAGTCTTTTGGTAAGACGCTTCCCTCCGTCAGCAAAGCCTTCACGGCCTCAGCGGGATCTCTCAAGGCCCAACCGCCAGTCACGGCCATCCTCGCCTGATACCAATGTTCCTCCTTTTCTTGCCAGTCCAAGCGATCGAGGAGAGCAAAGGCCTTTTTTTCATCGCGCTTTCCGAACTCTCGCAGAAGTCGGATGAATTCCACAACTTTCGGGTCGCGAGGATCATTGGAAATCTCAAACCAAAGAACGGTGATTCTCTTTCCGAGATCCTCATCACTCAGCCGGCCCCGGGAAGGTCGCCTCACTCTTGCCTTTCTGTCCGACGGACGCTTTAACGTCTCAATTGGAGGTTTTGAATTCTCCTTGGCAAATGGCTCTCGAAAATCTGAGCTTGGCCAGAACCACGCAATCAAGAACGTGATCACAATAACGGAAATCCACTTCACAGCTGGGAGCGTGCCACAAATAATTTCCTTAAAGCACCCCGAAAAACCATCACGAAGCTTTTTTTATTGGACAGAAGCGCTCTGTGGCGATAACTCCCGCTCGCACGCAAGTGCAAAGACCCAACTAAAACGGCAGCGTAGCTCAGGGGTAGAGCAGAGGACTCATAAGCCTTTTGTCGGTGGTTCAATTCCACCCGTTGCTACCATTTTCTTAAACCCCTTGTTTTCAATGAATAAGGGGTTTTCTCGTTTTTGGGGAATCGGCAGTGCCATCTCCGTGCCATGTTTTTATGCGGTTGAATAGCGTTCGGCCTCATCAAATACAGTTTACGCCTTAGCTCTCACACTGAGGGCAAAACATAGGCTTCACCGTCTGAAATCTCGGCCTCAGACCTCGATGGTTTTGAAAAGCTTCCCCTCGTCATCATAGACGTTGATCCCACCCCCCTCGGTCTTGGCATCCCATCGCGCATGACCAGCCGCTTCCCGTGCCGACTGGAAGAGAAGCCTCCCGTTTGCGCCCACCGGTCCAGACAGGCACCACAGGCCATCCCACGGCAGGAACTTGATCTCGTATTGATTCACCGGCGGGCCCCTTCCTAGCCCAAGACTGCGTCCAGTCCCGCCTCGCTCAAAAGTCCTTCACGGTGCCATCGGCGGGCGAGGTCGATTTGCATCTCTGTAACTTTTGCGAATAATAATCCAGCCCAATTCACCGGCAAGGCTGGGGGGAGGTGACATAGGTGGCTACAAATTCGGCAATTTTAACTCTTCCCGCATCTGTTTGATGTAGACCATCAAGGTAATACAATCAGTTTGTTGGATCTTGTAACTCGGGAATTTCATTGATGTTTAGATACTGGTCGGCGAGAGACGCCCCCTCGGTCGCGATCCATTCATTAATCGCACCGAGCGTTGCCTGTTGATTGAGACTGTAGCCGTATGTCAACTGATCCGAAGGACTTGCGACAGGAGTCAGAGGAAGGAGGATCACATGAAATCCCGCTTCTTTGGCATCGGCGATACTTCTTCCCAGTGATTCCGTAACAGTGGCAGCCGACAAATTCCTGGTCACATCGTTGATCCCGGTCCAGATAAAGAAGTATCTCGGCACGGCACGACCCGGCTGCAAAATTGCGGGATTGCTCGCGATTCGCGGTTCCACATGCAGCGTCTGGAGGTTCCCACCCTCGGCGAAGTTCGCGTAGGAATATTGTTGCCATCCCACCGTATTCATTAATTTCGTGGGCCAGGAAGACCCGCCTCCGGCGATCCCGCCCTTGTTGCCGGTCAGAGAATTTCCTTCAAAAATGATATCCGGACCGGGAGCATCAGAGTCTGGAAGGAAGGAAGGTGCGAATGTAACAGGCCAAGTGAGCGGCCCCCGACGGGCCCAGGTGAGTGGAAGAGGGACTTGTCGGGTCGTCCCGCATCCCTCTTGGAATGATGCCTCGGTCAATGTCGGAGAGATCGTCGACTGTGAGACTATCGTTCGGGTAGTTCACCGGGTTCTGAAACCACGATCGGATATCGGCATAGAAAACCTGCGGATTCGAAGATGCCAGTTGAGCGAGTCCATCGTTGATGAAGTCGTGATGTCCCTGCACCGTGTCGATGGTTGCCTGTGAACTCTCGTATCCCGAGCGGTTGATCAGGCCAATGAGAATGACGCGCTCCGCACCGTCCGCCAAGGCCCTTTCAATCACCCGTTCGTAGTTATCAACGACAATCTGACGGTTTGTGGGATCATTGTTGCCGAACCAAGGGGCCACAACCCGCGCAGCCGTGTTGCTGCTCGGGTAAGTGAGGTAGCGGTCGACAATCGGAGTCGAGGTCTGCCCGCCGATCCCACTGGCTTCGAATGTCCAAGAAGCCCCCTCCAGCGCCGCAACCCTTTCCGGCCACGATTGACCTACAATTTTTCCCTGCGGAGATCCCCTCAATGGACACCGAGTCAGCATTCGAAGTCACGTTGTGTCTGCGAACCCTCAACTCGACTTTTGATCCGATGCGCCAAAACGCCCATCCCCATTCTCCTGACGAAATCGCACTCACGGCGGACTCCGAGAGAATGCCTGCGGTCCCGGAAATAGAATCGAAGTTTAATCCAACTGAGAACCAAAACGGACGTCCCGCTCTTTGGGAGATGGCGGTTCCAATTCCATAACTGTCAGTCCCATTGAAAAATCTCGCCGATTGGAAATGTTCGTTGGCCACGACCACCTGTGGAATCAGGCCACTTTCGGTGATGTCGGCGTCTCCTATCAAGTCGACGAATGACCCCGAGGTCTCGTCCATCGTGTAGAGATGTGACGCTTTGGAGAAGGGTCCGCAACCGTCGGCAACCTGACTTGAATACCCAGCCGATGTAAAGAGGCTCACCGGTGAGAGTGGGGCGGCTGAGATTTCCTGATCCCAGTGACCCGCCAAAAGAGCCTGCCGACTAACATCGGGGGAATATCCATCAGACAAATTGGGAGACGGAACATCGACTCCTATTCTGACAAATCCGGTGGGAATTTGTAATGTCGCTGTTGTCATCTCACCCGAAGAGTTCAAGGCGATTGGCGTGACAGGGGTCCAGAGATCTATGTTAGGAGAATGTAGAATCTCATAAGGAAAATCAGTTGAGGTGAAAGAGAATTCGACCGATTCCGGCTCGTCAATTTCTTGTAATCCCCTTTCAAGCTTTGAAACAATATTGGCGTTATCCTTGAAGGATTTCACCCAGGCAGTTCCATCCCACGTCGCAAGCCCCGCCCCGCCATCGCCGACTTGATTCCGTCCGTAGTACTCGACGACTGTTCCGACCGGGAGATCCGTCGTGGGTATTTCCTGAACGCTACTCAGAGGATCATCGGGCGAAGAGTGGAAGACGCTTGTGCGTATCCGTGGGGATTCTCCCCAGACGTCTGTTGCTGCCAGAAAATACGGGGTGACAACAGCAAGGATGATTTTTATGAACTTCATTGGGGAACAGCTATTTTAACGGCTTTAATAAATTAATAAATCTAAAATGAATCAAGGAGCGTGATTACTTATATTTTGGGCAAATTAACAGATCCCCATAGTCCTTTCCTTCTTTTGTTTTTCTTCAGATGTATCGGCCTTGAGAAGATTAACTAGCTCCACTTCACGTTTTTCTAGGATGCCCTTTTTCTTCTGCGCTCCGTGCCTGGCGATGTAGGAAGTCATCTCTTGATTTTTGGGCTAACGTCTAGTCCACCAACCGCTGACCAGAAAACCGGACAACTCGGAAGCGGTGGAACACGTTCAGAATACACATCGCTCCGACAAACTGAAGAAGCGGTCAGCGGTTCGGTGTGACGTCTTGTGCTCTTCAGTGATTGCTGAGTGCAAAGCTGCCAAGAAGGAAGCATCCAAAAATTACCAGGCTATATCCTAAGCGATAAATAAAACGCCTCCTAGCGGGCAAATGCTTCCGACCAAAAGTAAGAAATTGTCTAGCCCTATATAAAGGTAGTTTCGCGTAAAAAATGAATGCAGCTCCAACGAATGCCGATGCCGTAGATGACACAAAAACCCACACCTGTTGATGGGAATTAAGATTCCCTATAGCCAATGAGGTCATAGATATTGCCATCAAGGGTAGTCCAATCCCAAAGAATCCCCAGACCGTAATCAGATGATCTAGCGGCGGTAGAACTCTGTCTTTTGAATTACGAGTAATCATGGCGTTTCTATTTTAGCACAACGTCCTAGCATAGCTAACCCTTCGGAGAGAGCGATGGTGAACGAAGATGTTGAGGTTATAGTTGTGTGAAAGCTCCGCAGAAAATGCGCCGATGGGGTTAGCTACTGCGCCTTGTGTGTGCGTAGCATGCGCTGAAACCAAAAGGGGTTCAAGTCCCCTGTGAATAGAATGAATACTGAAGAACAAAAGAAACTGCTAACGATGAAAAGCACTACCAGAGGCCAATTGATTCGGGGGCTCCGCCCGCCCCCTCACCCCTCCGGGGCCCGTCGCCTTCGCTCCTGTCCTGTCTAAAACACCTGCAAGCCTTCGGTGTTGTTGCGTGACCGTGAGGGATCGTGGGAAGGAAGGCGATGGGAACCGGAGCGCAGCGGAGTTAGAGCACCCGGAGGGTGGCCCCGA
>JBLHUR010000045.1:0-36863 GCA_047629805.1 Akkermansiaceae bacterium
TGAGGCCGTCTTGCAATGGGGTGCTGTCGGCTTCTTCGGCTTTTTCAAGAAGTTCGGCGATCTGATCTTCGGCGAGTTTGATCTCTTTTTCGATCCGGTCGTGGCTCATCGCGCTGTGCTTGCTGGCGTTGGCAAAGATTTTGCTCCCATCTCCCGAGACGGTGAGTTTGCCGACTTTGAGGATGTTGGCGATAGTCGCGAGTTCTAGGATTTGGTGGAAGCAGGAGGAGAGGAGGGCTTTGTTCTCGCGGCGGAATTTGCAGATTGAATCGTGGTCCGGATGGGTGTCGGCGCAGAGGTAGCGCACGGCGACGTTTTCATAGGTGAGGGTCTCGATGCGGCGGCTGGAGAAGGTGCCGGTGGCGTAGCAATAAATGAGCAGGGCCAACATCGTGGCCGGGGGATATTGCGCGGAACCAGTGCCGCGCTCGTTGATTTTGGCGGTGGTGAGATCGAGGGCTGCAACGGCATCCATGATGAAATGAACCATGTGATCCTTGCTGATCCAGTCCCGGAGATCGGGAGGCAGGAGAAGCGGAGTATCGTGATCAACGTGAACGAAGCGAGCTGCCATGTGGGCAGTTTAACGATTCAATACCAGGGTCCCAGTTCTAAGTCCGACAGACTGCTAGGCGGCATGGCCAGAGCGGAGCGTCGGCAATCCATTCCTTGATGGCCTGCCAGGGTGGCTCGATGGGCTCCATGGTATGGATGTCGAAGGGCGGTGGCGGCGGGCGCGGGAGATGGATGATACCTCCCCAGAGGCTGTGGAGTCGGAGAAGGAATTCGATTTCCTCGCGACGGAGGACCTTGGGGATGGTGAAGACGAATTGGCGGTGGGAGACTTCGTGGCAAACGGAGGTTGCGATCCACTCGCCAATGGTGCGGGTGTTGCGTTGGTGGCAGGAGGGGCCGAAGTGGCGGCCCTTGCAGGTGAAGGCGAGGAGGCGTTCGTGGCCACAATCCGTGCACTGGAGGCGAGGTCACCGCAGCGGAGAAAGGATTCGACGGTGGCGGCGGCATTGGGGCGAAGCGAGCCGAGGAATTTGCGATGGTGTTTTTCGTAACGAGCGAGGAAGTCGTCCCAACCATGGTGAATGATCTGCCAAAGGGGCGAGGCGCGGGGACGGCGGGGCTGGTAAACGGATGGCACAAAGAGTGTTCATGAGAACATTTAGTATGCGAATCAAGGTCGGGAGTGATGGATTGGATATGAGAAATGTCAGGAAGGGCGAGGGAGCTTCGCCGAGGTGGATTTCTTTGGGATGCCAGGCGGGGTTTTGGACGAAGGGTGGTGGTTTTGGAGTAATGACGATTCTTGAAAGGGCGTTCTAACCATTGCGGGGTGCAAGGGAATTAGATCGCCCTTTCAGGGCTCTCCTATTTCCGCGTGGGGGACCCTGGGCTACGATAGATCGCCCCTATTGGGGCTGAAACCGGACGACCGAGATTCCAGTTCTGCTATGCTAGGATTTCCTTGACGACCTTTCCGTGGACGTCGGTGAGGCGGAAGTCTCTTCCTTGGAAGCGGTAGGTGAGTTGTTCGTGGTCGAAGCCGAGGAGGTGGAGGAGGGTGGCGTGGAGGTCGTGGACGTGGACCTTTCCGTCGACGACACCGAAGCCGAGTTCGTCGCTTTGGCCGTGAATGTAACCTTGCTTGAGGCCGGCGCCGGCCATCCACATCGTGAAGGCTTCGATGTGGTGGTCGCGGCCGACGGTCTTGCGGTTTTCGCCCATTGGAGTGCGGCCGAATTCTCCGCCCCAGATGACGAGGGTATCTTCTAACATTCCGCGCTCTTTGAGATCGAGGACGAGGGCGGCGCTGGCTTGGTCGACATCTTTGCAGACTTTTTCGAAGTCGCTGTTAAGGTTCTCGCCGGGGCCGCCGTGGCTGTCCCAGTTGGTGTGGTAGAGTTGCACGAAGCGGGAGCCGCGTTCGATGAGTCGGCGGGCGAGGAGGCAGTTTGAAGCGAAGGAAGATTCGCCGGGTTTCACGCCGTAGCTGTCGAGGGTGCTCTTGGATTCGCCGTTGAGATCCATGAGCTCGGGAGCGCTGGTCTGCATGCGGTAGGCCATTTCGTAGGCGTTGAGGCGGGTCAGGATTTCGGGATCGCCGGTCTCCTTGAGGCGGGCGCGGTTGAGGGCTCCGACGGTGTCGTAGAAGCTTCGCTCGCGTTCGCGGGTGATCCCTTCGGGGCTGCGGAGGTGGAGAATGGGATCGCCCTTGCCACGGAAGGGGACGCCTTGGAAAGAGGTTGGGAGGAAGCCGCTGGCCCAGAGGGAATTGCCGGCGCGGGGTCCGCGCGGGCCGCTTTGCAGGACCACGAAGCCGGGGAGGTTTTCCGATTCGCTGCCGAGTCCGTAGGTGATCCACGAGCCCATGCTGGGTCGGCCGGGGGCTTGGAAGCCGGTGTTCATGAAGAGCTTGGCGGGGCCGTGATTGAAGACATCGGTGGTCATGCCACGGAGCCAGACGACTTCGTCGACGATCTTCTGGTGGTGCGGGAAGAGTTCGCTGATCGACATCCCGCACTCTCCGTAGCGTTCGAACTTTCGCTGACTGCCGAGGAGGGTTTCGTTGCCCTTGAGAAAGGCGAAGCGCTTGCCCTCCATGAGGCTTTCGGGCGGGGTCTTGCCGTGGTATTCGCGGAGCTTGGGTTTGTCCTCGAAGAGATCGAGCTGGCTGGGGGCTCCGGCCATGTGGAGGAAGATGACGTTCTTGGCCTTGGCCGGAAGGGGCGATTTTCGAGCGCTCATCGGATTGGCGGGATCGATGGCTGGAAGTTCACCGGCCTGCAGTTGCCCGAGCATGGAGTTGATGGCGATGGAGCCGAGGCCGACTCCACAGTCGCGGAAGAAGTGGCGGCGGGTGCGCTCGGCGAGCCAGCGATTTTCGAAGTCGTTCATAGGAATGTTACTCGCGGGTGATGAAGTTGTCGGTATTTAAGAGAGCGCGGGCGAGGCCGACGAGGGCGGCGGCTTCGGCGGGCGGGATTTGGGAGGAGAGCAGTTCGTCGGAGAGGAGGGCACGGGCGGCGGCTTCGTCTTGGGCGAAATCTTCGGTCTGTTGGCGGAGGTAGCTGGTGAGAATTGAGAGTTCCTCACGGCTGGGCTCGCGGCAGAGGGTGAGTTGGCAGGCGTGGAGGATGCGGGGTTCGATGTCGCCGGGGACGTCGCGCAGAAGGCGGGCTGCGAGGCCTTGGGCGATCTCGAGGAAGGCGGGGTCGTTGGCGATGGTGAGGGCTTGCAAGGGGGTGTTGGAACGGACGCGGTGGGTGCAGACGGTTTGGAAGTCGGGTGCATCGAAAGTGGAGAGGAGGGGGTAGGGCGCACTGCGGTAGAAGACGGTGTACATGGCGCGGCGATAGCGGTCCGGTCCGGAACTGGTTTTCCAGCTTTTGCGGTTTTGGGTGAAGGCGTAGATGCCGGCGGGTTGGGGAGGGAAGACGCCGGGTCCGCCGATCACGGGGGAGAAGAGGCCGCTGGCGCTGAGGGCAGCGTCGCGGATGATTTCGGCATCGAGACGAAGGCGGCTTTGGCGGGCGAGGAGGAGGTTACGGGGATCGAGGTCGGCGAGATCGGGGCGGGACTTCGAGGAGCGGCGGTAGGTTTTGCTCGTGACGATGAGGCGGTGGAGTTTCTTCATGGACCAACCGTCTTCGATGAAACGGCGGCTGAGGTAATCGAGGAGATTGGGGTGGCTTGGGGGAGATCCTTGGGTGCCGAAGTCTTCTTCGGTCTCGACGAGTCCGCGCCCAAAGTAGCGCATCCAGGTGCGGTTGACGGTGACGCGGGAGGTGAGCGGGTTGGCGGGGTCGACGAGCCACTTGGCGAGGTCGAGTCGGTTGCGGCGGGAGGTGGGCTCGGGAAGGGCGGGTTTTACTTTGGAAAGGACGCCGGGGGTGAGTTCGCCGACCTCCTTGTCGGGACGGGTGAAGTCTCCGCGCGTGAGGATGAAGGTGGGGCGGGGCTTAGTCAGTTCACGCATGACCATGAGCTTCCCGGTGCGGGGCTTGATTGCGCCGGGCGCTTTGCCCTTCGGCACGGGAGGAGCGGTGGCGGAGAGAGTGATCGCGAAGCGGCCTACGAGGTAGTTGTCGTTGAGGTCGTGCTCCATGCGAATTGCGAGGGGTTTGCCCTTGGTTGGGAGTGGTTTTTCGAAGAGGAAGATGACTTCGTGCTCGGCATTCATCTGGGCCTTCTGGCCGCCGCTGGTGTTGATGGCCCAGCCGGAGTTCTTGTCCCGGTTGATGATGGCGGAGGCGGGGAAGCCGGGCTGTTCGTGGTCGGCGAAGGCGGCGGTGAGGCGGACTGGTTTTCCGTCGATGCTGACACGCAGGTTGGTGAGGACGAAGTTGCCGTTGCCGGCGGTGCCGGGGCCGTTCTTGGGGAGGGACTTATCGGGGAGGACGCGCAGGCGGAGGGCGGCGACGGTCTTGAGGCTGGTCGTGATGGATAGGTTGTAGGCTTCCTGGGGCTTGGCGGATTTGTCGATGAGGAGGGAGTTGTCCTCGCGGAGTTTTAAGGGTGCGCCGGAGGATGTCCGATGTTCGTCGTAGTGAACCGGGAGCCACTTGGCGGGCTGGCTTGATTCAGGCTTCGGCGGAGCGGGTGGCTTGGGCGGATTGCCGAGGACTTCGTATTGCTTTACCTCCACGGTGGGGCCGGTGCTGTTGGCATCCTCGGTGTTGTTGAAGAAGGCGTAGAGTTGGTAATACTCGCGGTGCGTGATGGGGTCGAATTTGTGGGTGTGGCACTGGGCGCAGCCCACGGTGAGGCCGAGCCACACGGCGCCGGTGGTGTTGACGCGATCGATGACGGACTCGACGCGGAACTGTTCGCGGTCCGATCCGCCCTCCTGGTTGATGAGAGTGTTGCGGTGGAAGGCGGAGGCGATGAGCTGGGATTTTGTGGCCTTGGGAAGGAGATCGCCGGCGAGTTGCTCGATGGTGAATTGGTCGAAAGGGAGGTCGTCGTTGAGGGCCTTGATGACCCAATCGCGGAAGGGCCACATGTCGCGGCCGCCATCGACCGAGTAGCCGTGGGAGTCGGCGTAGCGGGCCTGATCGAGCCAGTGTCTTCCCCAGCGCTCGCCGTAGTGGGGGCTGGCAAGGAGGCGATCGACGAGGCGTGGCCAGGCGTCGGGGTGCTTGTCGTTGATGAAGGCGGCGGTTTCTTCAGGGGTGGGGAGAAGGCCGGTGAGGTCGAGGGAGATTCGGCGGATGAGGGTGGCGGGATCGGCGGCGGGTGAAGGGGTGATCTCGAGGCGGGCGAGGGAGGCGTTGACGAAGTGGTCGATGGGATTGCCGGTCCAGGAGGCGGGCGGGGTGGTTTCGGCGAGGGGTTCGAAGGACCAGTGGCCCTGGTAGGGTGCACCTTGCTCGATCCAGCGGCGGAGGAGGGCGATCTCGGACTTGGTGAGGGGATCTTTTTTTGCCTCGGGTGGCGGCATGAGTTCGTCGGGATCGTCGTGCGCGACGCGGAAGAGCAGTTCGCTGTCGTCCGGCTTGCCGGGGACGACGGCGGAGAAGCCGTCGTGGTCGGCGAGAGCGCCTTCGCGGGTGTCGAGGCGGAGGTCGGCTTCACGTTTGTTTGCGTCAGGGCCGTGGCAGAAGAAGCACTTATTTGAGAGGATGGGGCGAATGTCGCGATTGAAGCTCACTTCCTGCGCTGGGGCGAGGGACGTGAGAGCGAGGATGAGAAGGAGGAAGAGGCGCGCCATGAGGTAAGGCGTTTTATTAAAGGTGAATTTGGGCCGGGAGCAATCAGTAAGGATGAGGGAGGGCGAAGAACGTCGAAGGTTCGATGCTGAAGGTCTAATTTTGGATGGCTTGGTTGAGGGGCGGAAGAGAGGAGGAAGTGGTTTTTGGTCTGCTTTGCAAGAATGGCCGGGCTGCAAGGCGTATGTTCGCGACCCGCCGCCGACTCTTGTTACTAATATCTCCGACATGATTTTGAAAAACACCTTCCTTCCGTTCGCCCTGCTTATGCTGGCAGCCACCGTCACTCACCTTCATGCCATCGAGGAGAACAATCGTGATCGGTGGGACAAGCCCACGAATGCGGGGCCCGACAAGGATGTGCCCGGCTATCTCATCAATCTTGGACCCACCGGTGCCCGGGCGACGCTTGAGAGTAAGTCCTTCACGGTGAAGTATCTTTTCGAGGGAAGTCCGGCTGTTGGAAAACTTCAGCTCGATGATGTCATCACCGGGGTCAACGGGAGACCCTTCAAAGTGGAGCATCAATTTGGCCACCACCTTACCCGGATGAAGGAGTTCCCAGAGGTCGGCTATGAAGGTCCTCTCATGGATTTTGGAAATGCGATCGAAGAGTCCGAGGGGAAGGACGGCAAGCTGACCCTTGCCGTCACTCGCGGAGAAAAGAAGATCGACGTCGTGATTGAATTGGAAGCAATTGGCCGTTTCACTGATACCTTTCCCTTCGACTGTAAGAAGTCAGCCCGGCTTGCGAAGGGGGCGATGACGTATCTTTCTAACAATAAGTTCATCCACCGTGAACAATGTCATGCAAAGTGTATGAGCGGCTTGGCGCTCCTTGCCGCCGGAAAGATCGATGAGGTCAAGAAGCTCGTCTTTTCATGGAATACCACTCCGGAGCTCGGAATCTGGGTATGGCCGGCGTCCTACCAATGCATTCTTCTTTCTGAATATTACCTTGTCACCAAGGACGAGGCGGTGCTTCCGACCATCCAGGGTTTGGCCAGTCTTCTCGAGCGTGGACAAGTCGCAGACATGGCCGACTACAAGGACCGCACTCATGGCAAGATGGGGAATGTTGGTCATAAGTTTCGTACCGGTGGTTTTGGTCATAATACTAATGTCGGCGGCTACGGCACCATGACCATTACCACGGCGCTCGCCCTCACCGCGTGGGAACTCGCAAAGGATTGCGGTGCCGAGGTGGATCAGAAGAAGGTCGATCTCGCCTCTCATTACGTCAGGTTGAGTACGACAAAAGACGGCTATATCGGTTACCACACCAAGCGGGGTTCCTACGCTCCCTCCGGTCGCCAGGGCCTTGCGATTGTTGCGCACAAACTCGCGGACGAGAGCAAAGTGAACGCCAACTACATCAAGCTCGCGGCTCGTGGCCTCAGCAGTTCGAAAAAATATCTTAACGACGCCCACGCCGACAGTGTTCTCTCCGTGTGTTGGGGGCTGCTCGGAGCGAACGTTTCCGGAGATCAAAAAGCCCTTCGCGACATGATGGACTACAACAAGGCCTGGCTCAACATGGCCCGCTGCCATGACGGTTCTTTCGTGGCACTCCCCGGCCGCGACATGTACGACAAGGGTTACTACATGTCCTCACGCCTCCATCTCACCGGCGCGATGGCGCTCGTATTTTCGATGGAGACTCCAAAGCTTAGAATTCAAGGGAAGTAGGTTTCAACACGGTCGATTGATCTTAACTGAAGCGACGCGCAAGCCCGGTTACCGCCGGGACCTTCTAGGCCACTCTGCTTTTCATTTCACGGATCAGATCCCGAAATCAATCTTGAAGGCCGTGTGTTCGCGCGGTTAGGATTTCCCCAATGATCCCCGACTCTGTAGAACTCTTTTAATAGGCGCGCTTGTTTCGATCACGGTATTCGATGCGAATGCGGCGCTCGGCGTGGCGAGTCCGTTCAGCGATCACGCGGTCTTGCAGCGCGAGCTGCCAGTTCCTATTTGCCTATGGCGAAAGTTTGCACCGCGAACTTGATGTCCCCGTCGGTTTGATTTTGGGTGCGGTTGGCGGGACGCCCTCCGGCGCGTGGCTGAGCCAGGAGGCCTACGACGGCTCTGATGCTTGTAAGAAGTCGCTTGCCGAGTTCTCCAAAAACTTTGATGCGGACGGGGCGCAGAAAGCCTACGAGGCCAAGCTGGCGGTGTGGGAAAAGCGGGTCGCCGAGGCGAAAGCGAAGGGAGAGAAAGCGAAAGGGCGCAAACCTGGCCCGCCTGCCAAGCCCGGGCAAATGACGCGCGGGGGCGTTGGCAATCTTTACGAGCGATTCATCCGCCCGGTAGTGGGGTATGGCATCCGTGGTGTGCTCTGGGATCAGGGGGAATTGGGCACTGCGATCACCGGCGTCGATCAATACTCCGTCATGGGAGCCCTGATTTCCGGGTGGCGCAAGGAGTGGGGGCAGGGCGAGTTCCCATTCATTTACGTGCAAAAGCAGAGCGGTGGTGGACCGGCGTTTAGTCCGAAGGATGAAAACCAGATCACGCGCGAGGCTGATCCATACCAAGTGCCACCGGCGAGCGTGCCAAAGGTTGGTGATGGTGCCCGGCGTTTGGAATTTATCCGAATCATGGACTATCCATCTGCTCACATGGTCTCGGCTGCAGATCTGGGGTCCGGCGTGCACCCAATCAACAAGTGGGGCTACGGGAACCGCGCGGCACGCGTTGCGTTTGCGATGGTCTACGGCAAAGATCTTCTCTCGCACGGACCGCGCTACAGATCTCACAAGGTCGAGGGAGATAAGATCCGCGTCCAGTTCACCCACCTTGGTGGCGGGTTGGTCCGTGTCGGTGGCGAGGCGCTGACCGGTTTCGCGATTGCGGGTGAGGACAAAAAATTCGTCTGGGCCGATGCGGTGATTGATGGTGGGAGCGTCGTCCTGTCAGCGGAAGGAATTAGCAAACCGGTTGCAGTGCGCTTCGCCTGCTCAAAAAAACGCAACTGGGCGAACCTGTTTAACAAAGATGGCCTGCCGGCCTTGGCGTTCCGCCGCGACCAGTGGTGAGTCGGGCGGGAGTATTCCGTTCTTTTTGAAGGAGGGTTTATTTGAGAGGCTGTCTTGTGTTTCAAAATTGCGCCTCCATCCTCCGTCTTTGTTTTCTGTTTTCAGTGATCGTTGGAAAAGTCGTTGCGGATGACGAGAAGACTCTGCGGGTCTTTATTTTTGCGGGGCAGTCGAACATGGTGGGTTCGGATTCCAAGGTGGCGGATATTCAATCTTTTCCTCCTTTCGTAGGATTGCATGAGGCACAGAAAGAGGTGAAGTTTTCTTACTCCATCGGTCGGGAAAATATCATGAGCTCCGACGGGTGGGTCGATCTTGAGCCTGTCAACAAAACGGTGGGGCCGGAGTTGAGTTTTGCCCGTGAAGTGACCCGCCAGATTAAGGCTCCCATTGCGATCATCAAGTGTGCGGCCGGGGGAACTCATCTGGGCGGTGATTGGAATCCGGACGAGCCCGAGGGTTTCAAGATGTATCCCCGCGCCTTGGCGTTGGTGCGGGCATCACTCGCGCGGCTCGATGAAGAAGATATTCCCTATCGTCTCGAGGGCTTCATGTGGCACCAGGGAGAGAACGACATGTTTAACGACGAATACCGGGATAATTACGGGAAAAATTTGAAGAATTACCTCGCCCGATGGCGGGCAGATCTCAAGACGCCGGAGTTGAAGTTTTATCTCGGAGAGCTGTGCACAAAGACGATTTGGGGAATGGATTTAAGGCCAAAAATGTATGAGATCAGTCTTGGTCAGAAGGCCGTGGCGGAGGTCGATCCCCTTGCCAAGTATATCCCAACTTCACATGTCGGGGTGGAGATTGGAGGAGGAGTTGGTCTACATTATCACTATGGCACGCTGGGGCAGCTCGAGCATGGCGTAAATTATGCCGAGGCTTATCTGCGCACGGTCGGAAAGGCGAAAGAGGAGACCCGTAAATTGAAAAAGTGGCCCTACCAAAAAGGGAGCAAGGTGAAGCTTTTCATTCTGGCCGGACATCGCAATATGGAAGGAGAGCGTTCCTTTGTGCAGGATCTCCAGGATGATTTGGCGAAGGATGACGCAACGGTTGCTTATCGTTATTCGATTGGAGGAGGCTACAAAGTTTCCCAAGGATGGGAGCCTTTGGGGCCCGCCGGTTTCTATGACACCTTCGGGCCGGAGGTGAGTTTCGGAAGAGCTTTACGAAAGAAAGTTCGTGGAAATATTGCCCTAGCCAAGTTCACTCACAGTGGGTCCCAGATGAACGATTGGACCCCGGAAGGAAGTGTGGCCAAAGCGCGCCATCTGTATCCCCAATTCATCGCTTTTATCAAAGAATCGGTGAAGGGACTTCAGTCCAAAGGGCATCAAGTCGAGTTGGCGGGGATTTTCTATCATGTCGGAGAAAATGAGATGTCGATGCCCCCATACCGCGAGCAGGCTCCGGATTGGTTAAAAGCGACGATTGCGCAAAGTCGCACCGATTTGAATCGCGCCAAGCTCACGTGGTTCGTGAGCCAGCAAGCGCCGACCGATGATGAAAGAGTGAACGGGATTGAAGTGACTTCGAAATTTGCGGCGATGGCGGGAGCGGATCCTAATCTCGTTCACCTCAAGGCTTTTGATCTTCCGAAGCAGGAAAAGAAACTCGTTCTCGATTCAGCGGGCGTCATTCGCTTGGGTGAGATTTTGGCTGAGGGCTATCTCAAGTCGGGATGGGAGTGAGGATCCCAGCGTTCCGATTCCTTGTTAAATAATTCCTGAGTTCAAATGGGGTCACCCGCTTCTCACTATTAGATTGAGGGATGTCAGGATTTACCTACCATGGTCCCTCCCCAGCATGGTCTACCGACACCAATGAAAAGGCGAAACACGAATCGAACAGGCCGATCCCTGCTTGCCCTGGCACTCGTCGCAACGGGAGCGCTCTCTGGAAATTCGAATGCCGAGAACCGGACCATCGACGGAACCAAAAACAACCTGACGAAGCCGGACCAGGGGTCTGCCGGGACGATGTTTCCACGCCTCGGGCCGACGATGTATGATGACGGGATCTCGTCGCCGAGAGAGTCCGGCATGATGAACGCCCGCGAGGTTAGTAATGCGATCTGCATCCAGAGTGCGCCGATGCCCAACCGCGATGGACTGAGCGACTTCGTCTGGCAATGGGGACAGTTCCTCGATCACGATATTGACCTGACGGAGACGAGTTCCGACCCCGCGGAGTTTTACCCCATCGAGGTCTCCGAGGGTGACAAGCTCCATCCCATGATCCCCATGATGCGGAGTGATTACGATCTATCGACGGGCACCTCCATCGGGAATCCGAGGCAGCAGGTCAACAGAGTCTCGTCTTACATCGATGGCTCAGGCGTTTATGGTGCGGACGAGAGACGCGCCCTAGCCTTGCGGACTTTGCGTGCGGGTCGGCTCAAGACAAGCGTTGGCAACCTGCTTCCCTTCAATGAGGACAGTTTGCACAACGCGAACGCCTTGGATCTACCAGAGGCCTCCTTGTTCCTTGCCGGAGACATCCGCGCGAACGAACAGACCGGTCTCACCTGTCTGCACATTCTCTTCGTGCGCGAACACAATCGCCTCGCGGGGATGATTGCCGCAGAGAATCCCGCTTGGGACGATGAGCAAATCTACCAGCGGGCCCGCAAAATCGTTGGAGCGCTTATCCAAGCGATTACCTACCACGAGTTCCTGCCCGCCCTGCTCGGTGCTATGGCACCCAACATCGCTGGGGCCTCCTACAACGAGCACGTCGACGCCTCCATCACCAATGAATTCGCTTCGTCGCTCTACCGCGCCGGACACAGCATGGTTTCACGCAAACTTCAGCGAATTCAGGACGATGGTAGCATGAGCGCGGGTGGCGCACTCGACGTCATGAACGCGTTTTTTAACCCCTCCATCATCGTGGACAACCCGCAGAACGTCGCCTTTGTCCTCAAGGGGCTGGCCTCGCAATCGCAACGCGAGATCGACTCCCGCGTGATTGACGACCTGCGTAACCAACTCTTTGGCGCACCCGGTTCCGGCGGGATGGATCTGGCCGCACTCAATATTCAGCGGGGCCGCGACCATGGCCTTCCGACCTACAACCAAATGCGCGAGATATTCGGTCTCCTGCCGGCCGTGGCATTTTCCGACGTCACGAGCGATCCCGAGACACTCAGCTCCCTAAGCTCCATCTACGACACTGTCGATGTCATCGATCTGTGGGTGGGCACCTTGGCTGAAGACCACCTTCCCGGAGCGGCGGTTGGTGCGCTTCTGGCTGCGGCCATGATCCAGCAGTTCACCGCACTTGTGGAGGGCGACCGCCTTTTCTTCCTCTTCGATCCCGAACTCGCGGCCCTCCGGGACGAGCTTACGAGCACCAAACTCTCTGAAATTATTTTGCGTAACACGACCCTGAATCACATTCAGGAAAGTGTTTTCCATCTACCGGAGGGTGGCCTGCAAATCGCGAGTGTCCTGATCCCCGAAAGTGGTGACGTCGAGCTGACTCTTACCGGCGTCTCGGTCAACAAGAGCTACACTGTGGAACGCAGCGCTGACCTCGTGAGTTGGGGCGCGATCCGAACCGGATTGTCGGGTGGAACCAAGTTGCGGGCCACCGACCCCGGGGCCGCGAACCTTTTTGCGAAAGTATTTTATCGGGGGATCGAAGAAGCGGCCGCACCCTAGAAAGAGAGGGAGAAAGAAGCAGGGAGCGGGAAACGAATCCAACGATCGACGGTGCCTGTTTTTCGTGAGACAAGGAAGATTGTCTTCGAGTGCTAAATACGATTTAATGCTCGCTGCGAGCGATTTACCTCTGATCGCCGTCCTCCCCCAATCTGGCCGGACGGTTGTCGATCGGAGATTCCTCGTCTTATCCTTATCTTATGAAGACACTCGTCTCTGCCTGGCTCATCGCCCTTGCGATGATCTCTCCCACCCATGCCGATCTCCACATCACCGAGTTCATGACGATCAACGGCGGATCGTGGCAAGACGAGGACGGGGATGCCTCAGACTGGATCGAGTTGTTCAACTCCGGCCCTGACAGCATCAATCTTGAGGGACATTTCCTCACCGACGATGAAGCGGCGCTGCCAAAGTGGAGCTTTCCTGCGGTGCAACTCGAGGGCGGCTCGTTCTTGTTGGTTTTTGCTTCGGAGAAAAATCGCAGGGTGGCGGGCTCCGAACTGCATACGAATTTCAAACTCGCGGATGGCGATTACCTTGCCCTCGTTGATCCGGATGGCACGTCTGTCATCGCCGCCTTCGGATCCGCCGCGGATCCGCTGCCGCCGCAGTTCGAGGACGTGTCCTATGGGCTGATGCAGAACGGCAACCGGACCCCGGCGGTCTTGCTCGATGCGAATCCTTCCGGGACGGCGCACGTGCCGGGCGATGCGACGCTCGGAGAAACCTGGCAGGCGATCGCATTTAACGATGCCGCGTGGACTCCGGTGACCGCCGGGATTGGTTATGACGAGGCGACGACTTACGATGCGCATTTCGGGTTTGGTGGCGATCTCGATAACACGCTCAACAACGCCAACACCACCGTCTACGCGCGCTTCCCGTTTTCGGTGAGCGAGACCGGTTCGATTTCGGAGCTGACTTTGAAGATGAAGTATGACGATGGCTTCGCGGCTTTCCTCAACGGCGTGCGTGTTGCCGATGCCAATGCGCCGGGAGTGCTGAGCTGGAATACGGAAAGTTCCGGTCAGCACAGCGACGGAGAGGCGCAGGAGTTGGTCGATTTCGAGATCTCGGTTCACGCCCACCTGCTGGTCGATGGTCCCAACGTCTTAGCAATCCATGGGCTCAACGACACGATCACCAGCTCGGACATGCTCATCTCGCCCGAGTTGCACGCGGTGCGGATCACGGACCCGTCGATCGGTGGTCCCGGATTTTTGGGTAGCCCTTCGCCGGGTGGCTTGAACGGTGACACCTTTAGCGGCTTCGTCGGCGATACGAAATTCTCGGTCGACCGCGGGATCTACAATGCGTCATTCGATCTCGAGATCACCACCACGACGACTGAGGCCGAAATTCGTTACACCTTGGACGGCACGCGGCCGAGCCCCGATGTCGGTCAGGTTTATAGCGGTCTCATCTCGATCGCCGGGACGACGATCGTCCGCGCGATTGCTCACAAGGCGGACTTCCGCCCGACCAATGTCGATACGCACACTTATATTTTCCCGGGCGACGTGATTGCTCAGCCGAGGATGCGCGCCGCGATCACGCAATCGCCAACCTACGGTCCGCAGATGTTAGACTCGCTCAAGGCGGTGCCGACGATCTCGCTGGTTACCGGGAACACCGGCTTTCTCAACGAGGGTGCCGGGAACATTCGCAGCGAACACCAGACCTCGATTGAAATGATGTTCCCCGACGGCACGCCGGGCTTCCAGGAGGATGGCGGGCTGAGTAATTACGGCGGGCGCTACACTAACTTCCGTAAGAAGAGTTTTCGTGTCGCCTTCCGTTCGGAGTTCGGCGCGACCAAGTTGAAATACCCGATCTTCGATGGCTTTGAGTATGAGAACTTCCCGCCGGCGGACGAGTTCGACGTCATCAACTTGCGCAGCGGTTCGCATGACATGGCGTCGCGCGGCGCCTACATGTCGAATCGCTTCACCGATGATGCAATGATTGAAATGGGGAACATTGCGCCCCACGGGCGCTTCGTTCACGTCTACTTGAACGGCAATTATTGGGGGCAGTATCACCTGCGCGAGCGTTGGAGCGCCGACATGGCACAGAGTTACTATGGCGGCCCTGAGTCCGACTACGAGGCGGTCAATGCCAACGATAATTTCGTGAACGATGAGGAGGTCTACGATGGCCCGGGGGACTTCTGGGCGGAGACGAAAAACCTGGTCGGTGGGGCGGATCCGTTTACGAATTCGCAGGACCATCTCGACGTGGCAAATATCATCGACTTCATGCTCCTGTGGGTCAGTGGTGACTCGGAGAGCGAGTTTCGTAATTTCGGTTCGCGGGTCCGGGGGGTGCCGTTCAAGTTTATGATTAAGGACGCCGATGGCTACCTTCGCGGGGCTAGTTCCGGTAAGGCGAGCCACGCCGGACCGCTCAGCGTGATGTCGCGGATGAGCAGCGACCCGGAGTTTAAGATCCTGCTGGCGGATCGTATCCAGCAACATTTCTTCAACGATGGCGCGCTCACGCCGGAAAAAAATATCGCCCGCCTGCAGCGACGTGTCGATGAGGCGCGCTTGGGTTTTGTCTCCGAGGGCGCGCGTTGGGGCGACGTCTTCCGCGAGCCGGCCTCGTGGGAATCCTACCAGACCAACTTGGTGAACAATCATTTCCCCGGCTTGGCCCGGACGATGATCGGGCGTTTCAAAGCGAACGGCATGTATCCGGACATCATGGCACCGGTCTTCAGCCGTCACGGTGGTTCGGTGTCCGACGATACGCCGCTCACGATGTCGACCGACGCGGACACGGTCTACTACACTTACGATGGCAGTGACCCGCGCCTTGTCGGTGGCGCTCCAAATCCTGGGGCTACGGAGGCCTCGTTCGAGGGCGGTGGCCCCGGTGGTCAGCAAGCGGTGACCTACATGACGACAGGCCACGAATGGAAGTTTCTCGATGACGGTTCCGATCAGGGCACCGCATGGAGTGCGATAAATTTTGATGACGTCGGCTGGGCCTCGGGGCCGTCGCAACTCGGCTACGGTGGTGACGGCGAAGCCACGCTGGTCGATTTCGGCGGAGATACGCAGAACAAGTTCGCGACGACCTACTATCGGACGACCGTCGATATCCCGGATCCCTCGGTGTTTTTAAATTTCCTCTTGCGGGTCAAATATGACGACAGCGCTGCCGTCTTCATCAACGGCGTCGAGCAGTTCCGCCAAAATTTGACTGCGGGCGCCGGGTTCGATGACTTCGCCAACGGGACCGTCCCCGACGAGGCCGGTTGGAAGGATTCTACCTTGCCGACGACGGCTCTCGTCGCGGGGACCAACACGATCGCGGTTGAGATCCACCAGGGGAGTGGCACCAGTTCAGATACGCGCATGGACCTCACCCTGCGCGGCCAAACTACTGAAGTTGGCGGAGGAGGTGACAACGTCACCGACCCCTTTGTCCTCAGCCAGCCGACCTTAGTACGGGCGCGGGCCTACAACAGCATCAGCGGTCAGTGGAGTGCGCTCAACGAGGCCTTCTTCAGCATCGATGCGGTGCCCGCGGACGCGAGCAACCTTGTCGTTTCCGAGTTTCACTACCGCCCCGCGAAACCGACGACGCCGGAGGAGCTGGCGGTTAGCTCGGATCGTGATGATTTCGAGTTTTTAGAGATGCTCAATATCGGCGGCAGCGCGCTCGACATGAACGACGTGCGCTTTGGAGCCGGTATCAATTTTAATTTCCCCGACAATGTCGTGCTCGGGGTGGGGGAGCGCTTGCTTCTGGTGCGCAACCGCGTCGCCTTCGAGGCAAGGTATGGGCCACCCCCGGGGCAGACGTTCGAGTATACCGGCCGCCTTAGCAATGACGGCGAAGAGATCATCATTTCAGGGAGCGGGGCCGCAACGATCAAAGATTTCATTTACAACGACCAGGCGCCGTGGCCGACCACCGCAGATGGGGAAGGATCCAGTCTCGTCCTCATCGATGCGGCATCCAACCGAGATCACGCTGATTCCAGTAACTGGACCGCCAGCCGTGGTCTTGGCGGTTCGCCCGGAGCGGCCGAACCGGCGGGAATCGACTACGACACCTGGGTGGCCAGCTTCAATCTCCAAGGCGGGGCACTCGACGACGACGATGGCGACGGGATCATCAACTTCTTCGAGTTCCTCCACGGATCGAGCCCGGTGGATCGATCCGACGCCCCGGTGCCCATGGCTTCGGTCCAGGAACTCGAGATCGACGGATCCACCGACAACTACCTGACCCTCACATTCAACAAAAGCGACGATGCCGATGGCGTCCTGACGGTCGAGGTCTCCAGTGGCCTCGCCAACTGGTCGGGCGATCCGTCCCTGACCGAATTGGTGTCCAGTATCGAGAACGGTGATGGCACGGCAACAGTCACGGTCCGGGTCGCGAATTCGATCAGTCCGGAGCAGGGCAGGATCTACTTGCGGCTGCGTGGTCGTTGAATGGGAATCCTCTTACTCCCACTTCCTTGAAGCAATCGTTTATCTTTCAGTCCTTGTTGGCGTAGCTGAAGGCGTTGTCCCACAGGTGGTCGATTAGGTGTTTTGCGTCGCCAAGCGATACCGTCCGCAAAACGCCGTCCTCTCCGATTTCGAGGAGTGCCACTTCCTTGCCATCGAGAGCCGGACCACGGAGTTTTGTGAGATTTTCAAGCGGGCCATCGATGTCAAAATCGATCACTGAGTCAAAGCGCTCCTCCATCCATTTTTCGATTTTAGCGTCGAGCGATTCCCGCGTGAGCCTCTCGTCCGGGCTTGAGATCAAGTGGAAGTAAACCAGGAGCATTTCCTTGATCTCCTCTTCTTCGGCGCTGTCGATGATGCGATGAAAGACCGAGCGGTTTGTCGCCAAATTGCGGAAAAATAACTGCTCGGAGACGTCCTTGAGGAGTTGGATGCGCTTCTTACGATAGCCGCCCCATTGTTTGATAGCAATCCCGCCCAAGGCAATGACGATGCCCATGATCGCGACCATCACTGGCATGAAACTTGAAACCGCTTTTTCGGTCAGGCCGATCCTCGCCAGCCAACCCGGACCCCCGATCAAAAAGAGAACCACGCCAATTAAAATCAGGATTTGTGGGATCACCTTGAGGAGCACGCCAATCGATCCTCCGATCGCGGGGACGGCAAAAAGCAGCTTCTGCTTCAAGTTCATCCCAATCCTGACGTTCGGAAAGAGCAACTCCAGATCGTACTTGGGAACGTCTTTGTAAAAGTAGGCGTAGATCATTCCCGGTTCGAATGAACTCTCTTTGCGCATCTTCTTCTTCTGCTTGGACGACTCGAAATATTCCTCGCCCTTGAACTTGAAGAGCAGCAAAACCCGCTGGAGAATATCGACTTCAACCTCCTTCGTTTTAAACCACTTTTTGACGGTGGCCGTTTTGTCGATGTCGCCACGTGCGTAGCAGAGAACGCGGTCGAAGTCATCGAGATCGACCATGGTGTGTAGATCGATCAGCGTGACGGCGTCGAAGCATTCCTTGATTTGCTCTTTGCCGATCTCAAAATAATTGGCGCGCTCAGCCGTCGAGCGGAACACCTTGATCAACTCTTCCTCCCTTTGGTCGAGATCGACATTCTCCTCGACTGGAATGGTATCTCGATCCGGATCGAAGGGGCCGTAGTTCTTCTTCACCGCCTCGCTGTCTTGCAGAAATTTAAAGTGAAGGTGTGCCGTGAGGATCTCGCAAAGTTCCTTGAAACCTTTGCTCTCGGTTTCGGATAAGAGACCGTCCTTCAGGCACATTGCGATCAAGTCATCACGCAGATACGGGATGAATGCCTCGCGGGCCTGCGGATTTGTGGGCTCTGGCTTGTTCACGACGCTACTTTGCACACGGCGGGGCCGTATGTAAATGAGGAGAGCAGCACAAACTCCGGGCGACCAGGGGTTTTCTTTTTGAGGATTGGCAGCAACTGCGAGAAATTGAGAAAGGTGTGCGAAGCCAATGGGGAATCTGCGGAGGAGAGTCATGGCGTAGGCGTTCCGATGCGGACTCTGCCTTGAAAAAAATGGCTCTCCGCAAGCTGTGATGAAGCGAGCTGTTGTTTTTACGATGCCGGGGGTGGCCTGGGCAAATGTCTGGACGGTTATCGGAGAACCGCCCAATCGATTGTTATTACACCTTAGGCTAGGGAATTGGAGGCTGAGGTCTTCTTCTACTGAGATGAGTGGAAAGAAGGTATTTTCGATCGATGCACTGAGCACCCTTCAGCCAGTATCCTGACTTCCCAGCCCATTCATAAACCCACAACCATATTACGCCCAAAAGCCCTTAGACTATGGAGATTGAAAATATTCAGAATTTGGAGAAAGCGACTGCATTCGGGCGCAAGCAAATGTTCCGGATCGGAACGGCGCTCCTTTTTATTGTAGGAATCATGTTGTTCTCTTCAAGCATTCGCGCTGAAGGAGAAGCTGTTAGCATCGAACTCGTGATTGCCGCGATGATCGGGGGCTATATGGCTATGAATATCGGGGCAAACGATGTGGCCAACAATGTCGGTCCGGCCGTTGGTTCCAAAGCACTGACCCTGACTGGGGCGATCATCATTGCCGCAATCTTTGAAGCTGCGGGAGCACTCATCGCCGGGGGGGGAGTGGTCAGCACCATCAAGAAAGGAATCATCGACCCATGCGATCGTCGGAGGCGTCCTGGGGGCTGGGATCGCGGCGGGAGGATTTGGGATCGCTAACTGGGATCAGATGATGTTGATCGCAGCTAGCTGGGTCATTTCACCTGTCATCGGAGGGATTATCGCAGCCGGCTTCCTCTATTGGATCAAGCGTAGTATCACCTACAAGAAGGACATGATCTCGGCTGCTCAGCGGATCTTACCCATCCTTGTCTCGATCATGGTGCTGGCCGTTAGCACTTACTTGATCATGAAGGGACTCAAGAAGGTGGTCAAAGTAGACCTCTTGACTGCCGTCGGAATCGGAATGGTTTTGGCCGTCCTCACTTATTTCATCGTAAGATCGCTGACTCGTAAGCACTCGGTCGCGATGGAGAACGGGAAGAAGAGTATTAATCGGCTCTTCACCTTCCCCCTGATTTTTGCGGCGGCTCTCTTGAGTTTCGCGCACGGAGCAAATGATGTTGCGAATGCGGTCGGTCCGCTCGCCGCAATTGCTGATACGATTGACAGCCAAGGGGTGGCATCCAAAGCGCCTATTCCATTCTGGGTCATGGCCGTCGGAGCTTCCGGAATCGTTCTTGGATTGGCGCTGTTCGGTCCGAAGCTAATTCGAACCGTTGGATCCGAGATCACGGAACTCGACCAGATGAGAGCGTTTTGCATCGCGATGGCGGATAAGCGCAAGATGCTTGCTGAGATCAAAGAGCACACAACAAAGGCTGAATTAACGAAGAGGGAACGCAAAGAACTCAAGAAGGTCTATCGGCAGGAATTGGTCAAGAGGTCGGCGCTGATCAAAATCGCAGCAGCGTGGATTATCACAGTCCCGGCCTCAGGAATCATGGCGGCCCTGCTGTTTTACGCGATCCGCGCCATGATGCTTCCTTGATCCACATTGCAGACCAAGTGACCTCTCGTGAGGACTTGGCTTCGTTGCGGTCCGCTCAAGCCTCGTGAGATTCCATGATTCATTGAGTGGGCAGCGGATGTGCTCGGCACCCTTCTGGCAGGTGAGGAGTCTGCGAGTATTAGGACGACCGACCGAGCGGGGATTTCCTTGAATTCTCTTGCCTCCTTGGTCTGCTCATACGAATTACCAGTATGGCCTCCAGCCAGATACCATCATCGAAATCATCGCCGCTGCGTTTGCTGTGGGAGTTGATGCGTGGGTTTCGGGGGACTTATGCTTGGGCGATTGCGGCTTTGTTCGTGTTCACAGCGATCAATTATGTGACGCCCTTGGTGGCGAGTGCGACGATTGACTTTGCGCTTTCGGAGGAGCCGGATAGCGGGAGTTTGACTGCGGGGGTAATCGCGATGATGGGAGGCTCGGAGTTCGTGCGGGAGCGCTTGTGGTTTCCGGCTTTGCTGATGGTGTTGCTGACGGCGGTGGCCGGGGTCTTTGCTTATTTTAAGGGGCGCTTTGCCGCGCAGGCTTCGGATGGGATTGCGCGGCGTGTGAAGGACCGGCTTTACGATCATCTCCAGCGTTTGCCGGCGAAATACCATGACCGGGCCGAGACGGGGGACTTGATCCAGCGTTGCACCTCGGATGTCGAGACGCTGCGGTTGGCTTTGTCGAGCCAGGTGGTGGAGGTGAGTAATTCGTTGCTGCTGTTGCTGACGGCGTTGCCGTTGATGATCATGCTGGATGGCAGGATGGCGGCGATTTCGTTGGTGCTGATCGTGCCGATTATTTTGTTCGGTTACGTTTATGTGGGCCGGGTAAAGCATCTCTTCAAGGAGGTGGCGGAGGCGGAGGGTCAGGTGACGCGGGTGGTGCAGGAGAATTTGACGGGCTTGCGGGTGGTGCGGGCCTTTGCGCGGCAGGATTTTGAGATTTCCAAGTTTGCGGAGCCGAACCAACTCTACCGTGATCGCAGCCTGCGGCTCCTGCGCTTGATGGCGTGGTATTGGTCCATCTCAGACCTGCTGGTGCTGATCCAGCAGGGGTTGGTGTTGTTCACCGGCGCTTACTTTATCGCGACGGGATCGCTGACAGTGGGGACGCTTTTTGCCTTCCTAATGTTCCTGAACATGCTGCTCTGGCCGGTGCGCCAGATGGGGCGGACCTTGACGGAACTGGGTAAGTCGGTGGTGGCTTTAACGCGGATGGGTGCGATTTTATCGGAGCCTGAGGAGAGTGCGCCGGAGGCTCCTGCGACTCCCTCGATGCCGGTGGAGGGGAAGATCGAGGTGGCGGATTTGGTGTTCGGTTATGGTGGAGAGGATGACGAAACGGAGCTCAATGGTATTTCTTTTGCGGTAGAGCCGGGGGAGACTTTGGCGATTGTGGGGCCGTCGGGTGCGGGGAAGTCGACGATCATGAGCTTGCTGCTACGACTCTATGATTACCAGTCGGGGTCGATCCGCTTTGACGGTCACGAGTTGACGGAGCTGGATCGCCAGTGGGTGCGTTCGCAATTTAGTGTGGTGATGCAGGAGCCGTTTCTCTATTCGAAGACGGTTGGGGAAAATATTCGCCTGAGCCGGGCTGGGGCGGTGGACGATGACGTGACTGAGGCGGCGCGATTGGCGGACATTCATGATGCCATTTCGGGCTTTGGCTCGGGATACTCGACCTTGGTCGGGGAGCGCGGGGTGACCCTATCCGGCGGCCAACGCCAGCGGGTGGCCTTGGCACGGGCGCTGTTGCAGGATACTCCGGTATTGCTACTGGACGATGCGCTGAGTGCGGTCGATGCGGAGACGGAGGCCACGATTCTGGAGGCGCTGCGCAGTCGTCATGGGCGGCGGACGACGCTCGTGATTGCGCACCGGCTTTCGACGCTGGCCCACGCTGATAAGATCATTGTCTTAGAGGGCGGATGCATCAGCCAGGAGGGCACGCATGCGGAATTGGTGGAGGCGGAGGGTCTTTATCGTCGTCTGTGGAAGATTCAGACTGCTTTGGAAAACGGACTTACTAACCCCGCTGAGTCATGAACCAAGAAGTGCCGGAAGACGTCTTCAGCGAGAAGTTTGATATGAGCCTTTGGAAGAAGGTTTTTCGTATCGCCCTGCGCTATAAGCACATGTTGATCCCGCTGGCTGTCTCGGCGGTGGCGATTGCCGCAGTGGATGCGAGCTTTGCCTTGGTGACCCGTTGGGCGGTGGACGACGTGGACGAGATCAATTCCATGATGGATCTTGCTCCGCACATCGCGGTCTATTTGGCGTTGACGGTCGCTCTTTCGGCGGGCGTGTTGGTTTTCATCCGCTCGGCGGGTGGCCTGGCGAACCACATGAGCCACGACATCAGACGTGACTGCTTCCGGCGTTTGCAGGAACTGGAGTTTGGCTACTTTGACCACCGCCCGACCGGATGGTTGATTTCGCGGCTGACTTCGGATTGTGATAAGCTTTCCCGCATCATCGCGTGGGGGACGCTGGATCTTGTCTGGGCCTTTTGTCTGGTCGTTATGATCGCGGTGATTTTGATCGCCCTGAATCCGGCGCTTGGTTTGCTGGTGCTCGCGGTGGTGCCGCCCTTGATTTTCATCAGCGCGATTTTTCAGAAAAAGCTGCTGCTGAGTTCGCGGGATACGCGGAAGTTTAACTCAATGATCACGGCGTCCTTTTCGGAGGCCTTGCAGGGTTTACGGACGAGTAAAGCCTTGGTTCGGGAGGAGGAGAACCTTGATGAATTTCAAGGGCTCTCGTCGCAGATGTTCGGGGCCTCGATGAAGAACGCGCTGCAGTCGGCGGTCTACATTCCGATGGTGCTCACGCTGGGAAGTGTGGCGGCCGGGGTGGCGCTCTGGCGGGGTGGGGCGGATGTGATGAGCGATGAAATGACGCTGGGAACTTTGGTGGCCTTCATTTTTTACGCGGGGCAATTTTTTAATCCGATCAATCAGATCGCGCAGGTGCTGGTGCAAATGCAGGGCGCGCAAGCGGCGGGCGAGCGGGTGCTCGAGTTGCTGGCGACTGAGCCCGGGATTAGTGATAACGATGCGGTAAAGGCGAAGCTCGCTAAGTGGAAAAGTGCGGATCGCGCGGCGGACATCGCTCCGGACGGTGGGACGCGGGAGATTGGAAGCATTGAATTTCGCGCGGTAGATTTCTCCTACGAGACGGGCGAGGAGGTGCTGAAGGATTTTAATCTGAGCGTGAAGTCGGGTGAAACGATCGCGCTGGTGGGTGCGAGCGGCGGCGGCAAGAGCACCATCGTGAATCTCGCGGCGCGCTTCTATGAACCGACCGGGGGCGCGATTTTGGTGAATGGCGAAGATTTGCGGGATCGGAGTTTGGAGTGGTATCAGTCGAACCTTGGGATCGTGCTGCAGGGGCCGCATTTGTTCAGCGGATCGGTGCGGGAGAATATTCGTTATGGACGATTGGAGGCGAGCGATGAGGAGGTGCGCGAGGCGGCGCGGCGCGTGAGTGCCGATGAGTTCATCGAGGCCTTGGAAGATGGCTACGACACGGATGTCGGGGAAGGCGGCAACCGCCTCTCGACCGGGCAGAAGCAGTTGGTGTCGTTTGCTCGGACTGTGGTGGCGAACCCGGCGATCTTCATCATGGACGAGGCGACGTCATCGATCGATACCGAGACCGAGCAGTCGATCCAGCAGGGTCTGCAAGAGATTTTTCACGGACGGATTAGCTTTGTGATCGCACACCGCCTTTCGACGATCCGGACCGCGGACCGGATTTTGGTGATCGATAAAGGGCGCATTATTGAGAGCGGGAAGCACGCGGATTTGTTGGCGGAGAAGGGGCACTACCACGCGCTCTACACCCATCAGTTGCAGCAGCAGTTCGAGAGCGTGGCCTTGGAGGGAGAGTGAGAGCATCTCCGAGAGCCTGCTCATCGATCCACCGAATCGAATCCTCTGGATTTTGTCTCACCCACCTCTGGGACATCTGAGGATTTCCAAGTGGGTCGATCAATTTTGCAATCTCATGTTGGCCCTGCTTTTCCCTCTTTTGCCAGGAAGGGCATCCATAGGTTTCCTGCGATGAGGGTTATCACGATCTGTTTCATGCTTTTCATTCCATCACTTTTCGAATTTTTAAAGCGAAGGCCCAGAAACAGGGCAAGTTACGGATGATCTAGTAATCGTCGTCCCCGCCGCCTCGGCGGTAGGCGGAGATTTCTCCGTCGCCGTGGTAGATGAGGAGGATGGCATCTTCTGAGGAGACAGCTTTGAAGAGGTCCATCATGAGTTCCTCCTGGCCGGGCCAGGGATAGACGAAAAAGAGATCGACCTCGTCGGGATCGAGGCCGTCGTAGCTGGGGGTCGTGTCGATGGATTCGCCACGCGAAGTGGTGGCCTCGGGGGCGAGGAGGTCCTTGCCGCCGACGCCGTCGCATTCCTCGTAGCCTTCAGGGAGGTAGCTGGTGCAGAGGATCTCGACCGGGATGCGGTAGTCGTGGGCGAGTTGAGTGGCAAGATCGGCGAGTTCTTCTTCGATCTCGATGCCGTAGGCTTCGTAGCCGATGAGGGAGGCCATGCAGGTCGCGACGCCGAATCCACAGCCCCATTCGCAGAAGACATTGCCGCGGATGTAGCCGGCCTCCTTGAGGTAGACCATGGCGGCATAAACGATGGCGGGATTGCTGGGGAGGTAGCGGGGGTAGCGGCGGCCTAGGCCGGCGTCGAAGAAATCGTCGCAACGACGGTCAGCCTCCGCAAGCATGGTGGCGACGTTGGATGGAACTTCGTCGGGCTTGAGGCGGAGGGTGAGTTGTTCGAGGGACACGGTGATGGATGGATGGATGGATGGATGGATGGATGGATGAGTCGAGGACAGGGTCCTAAGAAGTGACGGAGGGGCTGACCGTTGCTTCCCTTTTTAGCGAAGGAGCTGATGCGTAGTATGGCTTCACCAAGGAGGCCTGTCACATTTTTCTCGAGGATCGGAAGATGTGGCAATCGGGTTATTATCAATCTCTTTGAAGAAGGTGATGACCTTGTCGCAAGCTGCCACCGGCGGGAAACTTTAAATTTTGGCTCTAAGTTTCGATGAGAAACTCGATTTTGGAGGAGGCTTCAATGAGAATGGATTGAGACGTCTAGGAAGTGGCGCGCTCGATTGATACCGTGGTGCTCTTGGTGATTTTATCTTCTCGATTGACTGGGCTTACGTCCTGCCCGTTGCAAATACGGAGTCTAATCGATGAATGCCGGGAGGAATTATACCAGCATTCATCCTGGATTCATCTAGCAAATGTCAGGGTGAGTCAGAGATTCAGAAAACCCTTCTTCTTCTCGATTCCAAAACCAAACGCTCCTTCTCAAAATGAACCTAAAACTCGCCAAAAAACTCCCAAGCTTGCGAAACTTCACCGTAGGTATTCTTCTCACGAAAATCTCATTCTTGTCACCATTGCACGCTCAACTGGTTGACGAGACTCAGGTGGAGCCGACCGTCACGCTGGGAACGATTGGGAAATCCCTGGAAGAACAGATTGGCTTGGGTCGTGGCGACGTCGTCACCCCGCAGTCTTCGATCTACATTATTAAGCGTGATCCAGCTCGATCCATTCGGCGTGGGCGACAACTTTTTCAGCGGAAGTTCACCCTGGCACAGGGCCTTGGGCCTCGAGTGAATCCTCATAGCTCAGGAAACATCATGCTGAACCCGGGGCTCGGAGCTGGTTTGAGTGATAGTTGTGCTGCGTGTCATGGACGTCCCCGTGGGTCTGCTGGCTTCGGCGGAGCGGTCGCGACTCGTCCTGATAGCCGTGATTCACCGCATCTGTTCGGACTTGGTCTGCAAGAGATGATCGCAGATGAGATGACACAGGATCTCCGGCGTCTCGTTCAGGAAGCGCTTCTTGTAAAACCTCCCGAAGCTAGGCCACAAGAAGGGGAGCGCGAGCAAACACACTCCAGAAGCCGAAGCTCTCGAACTGCTCAACGTGGCCAAAGTCGCGGTCGAAGTGAGCGTAATAATCGTAGTGGTGGTCGCGATCGTGCGGACCGTGAAGGAGAAAGAGTTCGGGATGAAGTGAGTGCGTTTGTGGAAGTTATTCTCCGATCAAAAGGGGTTGATTTCGGAAAGATCATTATGAAACCGGATGGTGAGATTGTAGACCGTTCCGGACTCAAAGGGGTTGACGATGATCTGCGGGTTCGTCCGTTTTTCGCCCAAGGAAGTGGATACTCGATCCGCGAGTTCATCGTGGGTGCGCTCAAAGACGAAATGGGATTAGAATCGCCCGACCCCGATTTGTTAGCAGCCTCGAAAGGGGGCTCGGTAGTCACCCCGTCCGGCCTCGTTCTCGACGGGCAAACGGACACGATTAACGCACCGCCGGTCTCAGCCCGTGGGGAAGATGGCGACGGGGATGGTGTTGCCAATGAAGTCGATACCGCAGTCGTTGATCATCTTGAGTTTTATCTTCTTAATTACTTCAAGCCGGGGCTCGGGAAACAGACGAGACAGACCAGACGTGGACAGCAGGTGATGAAAACGATCAGCTGTATCCAGTGCCACAAGCCGAATTTCACGATCGAACGTGATCGGAGAATCGCGGATGTGGAGACGGTTTTCAGTCCTGAAAATGGCATCTTCAACCGCTTGTATGCAACCGCAGAAACACGTTTCGATATTGAAGACGATGGAGAAGAATATCCCAAGTTGCTGCCCTCCAAAGAGAAGTTTGTCGTGAAGAATATTTACACTGATTTCAAGCGACACGATCTGGGGCCCGCTTTCCACGAACGTAACTATGATGGAACCCTCCAAACCGAGTTTATGACCGAGCCACTTTGGGGAGTTGGTTCAACATCGCCCTATGGCCACGATGGTCGCTCCATCAATCTGGAAGAAGTCATCCTACGCCACGGTGGCGAAGCGGAACGATCAAAAAAGCAGTTCGAGCGACTCCGTGAAGAAGATCAAAGCGCCGTGATCGCATTCCTGCGCAGCTTGGTTCTGTTTCCTCCGGACGATACCGCGTCAAATCTCAACCCAGGTAATCCAAACGGGAATCCTCAGGATCCAGCGGATCATGGAAGCATCAATCTTGGTGCCTTATTCCAGATTCCTGATCCAGACGGTCTGGGAGAATAGCTTTTACCACCCCCTCCTGCGATCCCAAAAGGATCGCAGAAAAAGCTCCAGCGGGGGCGTAGCGGATTTCATTCCCACAAGCCAAAAACCGGGCCCAGTCGTTCGGCGAGTTTGTTGAGTCCAACATTCGGGGCATAGATGGCGCTGACCACGCCATCGAGATAGAGGGCGTTCGGGCAGTGGAGATAGTCTCTGAAGAAGATGGCCATTTCATAGAAGGAAACCGGTCCGGTTGAGATGATAAAACAAAGATGCCCGTCGGCTCGTAGACCCACGCCGTTTCTTACCAGTTCGTTGGGTGAGTTCGGCCGAATCGCGGGATGGAGTTTCCCCTGATGGACGAGTAGGGGGCCCGATTGGGTGGCGCAGAGAACGGTTGAGGTCGCGGCGGGGGGCCACTTGGGCGTGTCGATGATTTCGGCACCTTGATGAGTGAGGTAGAAGATGCCATTTGGCTTCAGGAAAAAGTTTCCTTTCCCTTCATCTCGATTGACCGGGCTCACTTCCTGCCCGTTGCAAATACAGAGTCCCACCGGCGATCCGCCGGCATGATACATGCCGGCATTCATCATCCAAACGGTCGTTTCGTTTGCTTCTTTGGCGGCGGCATTGAACGCCGAAAAATCCCGCAAGGGTTTTTCCAAACCATCCGAGAGCCGGATTGAGGGTTTCGTTCTTTTTGGGTCCATCGTGATGACGTGCCACTGAGCTCCCCGGTGAGTGATGGACTCGATAGTGGTGCCGGCGGCCAGGGTCGATCGCTCGATCTCAGGAGAATCGGTGTTTTTGCTCCGACAGCCTCCGAGCAAGACGGTCAGGAGGATGAGGTATAGAAAAGAGTGAAGTTGGTGCATTGATCACAGTCGGGGTGAGGATTACTGCTACGAGAAAGAGAGGGGTGATCATTCAGATGGGGTTGCGTGGCCCCTTACGCTTGGACCTTGGTTTCATTTCGGTTAGATTGAGTCGTCCCATCATGTCCGACTTCCAAAAAATACGCACAGCCATCCTCCTCGTCTTTGTCGGTCTTGTTCTCAGTGGAGTCACCGCCTTTCCGCTGCTCCACGAACTCAATATCATGGCCTCGGTCATGACCGGCGGAAGTGACAGCCTCAATCCCGAACACTACACCGGTATCACCAAGTGGATTCTTAAAGTCCGCGAAGGACTTGAAACGACCTACGAGTCCTACCCTTTCATCGCCTACGGCACCGATTGGCTTGCCTTCGCGCACCTGATGATCGCCCTTTTCTTCATCCTCCCCTACCGCGATCCTGTGCGATACCTTGGCGTCCTCCAAGTCGGTATCTGGTGCTCTCTTCTCATCTTCCCCCTCGCTCTCATCTGCGGCCATCTCCGGGAGATTCCCATCTTCTGGCGCTTGATCGATTGCTCCTTCGGAGCTTTCTGTATTCCGCCTCTTCTTTATGCGATCAAGCTCACGAAAGGCTTGCCCGCCTATGAGCGCGGGAGCTGATTGGGATATTTTCCTTTTGGTAGGGAACTCGGCAGGAATGATCAACGATGTCCCTTTGCGGGAGATTGTTCGAGATGATCGAGCGTTCCGGCGTCTGCTGGCGCACGGTGGGATGAGGGGGCTTGGGAGAAGTGGGCGCAGCTGTTTTGGGGTGCGGTCCCTTCTTGCAACAATCATGAAAAGCGCTCTTTCGAGAAGGAGAAAAGTGATGGTGACAGATCGATTCATGACGGGACTTGATTTCGAAAAGTGGATTTTAGTCCGTCTTTCTCATACGTCTAAAATTTTAAGTAAGCCTGCGCATCCGAGATCACCTCGTCCAGACATCCGGGGTTGAAAGGGGAGTTGAGACCCGCTGACTCCAGGAGTCCTGTGTAGTCCTTGCTGCCGCCGAGGGTGCAAAGTTTGGCGTAGGCTGCCATCGTGGCCTCAGGTTCACTACGCGATTTTGACCAAAACTGCATCGCGCCCGTGAGCGCGAGGCAGTAGTCGATGTAGTAAAATGGGCACTGGTAGATATGGGCTTTCTGCTGCCAGAGCCGCCCCGCACTTTCAGCCGGGAGATCATCGTATTGATACCAGGGAAGGTAGGTTTTTTCAACCTCTTGCCACATCGCGTTGCGCTCCTCTGGCGTGGCCTCTGGTTTCTCATAGACCATGTGTTGGAAATGATCGATCGCGACGCCGTAGGGCAGGAATTGCAAAAAGCCCGTCAGGTGGATGCGTCGCAACTCTTCTGCCGCTTCCGCGCCGTAGAATTTATCCATGTGCGGCCAGGTCAAAAACTCCAGGCCCATCGAGTGGATCTCGCAGGCCTCGGTGGTCGGCCAGACGATGTCGCTCATCGGCTGGTTGCGACTGCGGTAACTCTGGAAGGCGTGGCCGACCTCGTGGGTGAAGACCTCCACATCCCCGCGCGTGCCGTTGAAGTTGGCAAAGATGAACGGGAATTCGAACTCGTGCAGGTAGTCACAGAATCCTCCACCCGCTTTGCCCCTGCGCGATTTCAAATCCATCGTGCCGCGGGTTTTCATCTCGGCGAAGAAGGTGTCGAGGCTATGTCCCATCTCATCGAACATCTCGGTGGCGCGGTCGACCATCCAATCGTGATCGCCCAGTGGCTTCGGGTTGCCGGCCAGCGAGTGCACCTCATTATCCCAGAACATGAGGCGGTCAAGCCCGAGCGTCCCGCCTTGTTTCTCAGCCAGTTCCACGACCAAGGGGACGACTTTGTCGCGCACTTCATTTCTAAAAGTAGCGACCTCATCAGGACCGTAGCCGATACGACTCATGCGTTGGTAGCCGAGTTCGGTGAATGAATCGTAGCCGAGCTTCTGTGCCATCGAGTGACGGAGTATTACCTGATCATCGTAAATCTGATCAAGCGCAGGAGCCTTATCTGCAAACCACTGTGAAGTGGCACGGCAAGCGGCCTCGCGGGTGCCACGATCCGCATCATCTGCAAATTTTCGGAGTTCGGAGATCGTCAACGTTTCGCCTTGAAACTCGATCTCCGCCCCCGCCGTCAGAGCGGTGTGTTGAGATTCCAGCTTCGCTTCAGCGGCCAGATCATCTTCGATCGCGGGTGAAAAACTCTTGGTGTTGCACTCCCACTTCGCAAACAGTTGCGCGGTGAGGGAGGTCTCGAGTTCGCGGCGAAAAGGAGAGTCCAGGAGCGCCTGTTTGAAGTCAGTTTCGAGATCGGTAAACTTCGGCAGAATGGCATCAGCTTTGTCCTTCTCCGCTTTGTAAGCCTCGTTCTTGGTGTCCTGCTGGAAGCGGATGTAGGTCAGCGAAGCCCACTCTTTGAGCCGGCAGAGGACCTTGTCCCAATCTGCGACAATCGCCAGGCAGTTGGCGGCGCTGTCCGATGCCGCGAGGCGTTGCTGAAACCCGGCGTATTGTGCGCGGGTCGTTTCGAGATCTGGTTGGGTGACAGAGTATTCCGGAAAGCTGGTGGGCATCTGACTATTCTGCCAATCATCGGCCTTACTTCAAGGGTTTCTCCACCAGCTTTTAAATCAAATGACTGAAGTTTGTCCTGTGGAACATAAGATCATAAAAGGTCTGTTCCTTTAGTGCGAAATTAACGTAATCATCGCACCAATCCGAATCCTAGGGCGAAGATCAGGCAGAGGCCGACACCCGGCTCTGGCACGACAGTCGTCGTCGCTCACCCCAATCGCTCGATCATACCCCAGCACCTGTGTGCTGAAGATCGGATGGAAATCAATAATTAAACCCTGCTGGAGAAGATCTTCGCCAGTCGAACTCTCAGTCAGTTCGACCGGGATGGCTTCCTCTCGAAAATAAAAATCAATGCCTGCTGTTCCTAACACCAACATATCGTCTCCAAGAATATCTACTGCGGGCGAAGATACTTCAGTCCCGTCAATATAGGTCCCAAACGAAATCTCCCCAGCTTCGAAACTTCCACTGGATGGACGTATCACAAATGATATTCCATTGATTTCCAGACTTGTTGTCGAAACGCTCAATGGAATACCGCTCGTCGTTGGATCCTGAATCCGTCATGCCTACCTCGCGGAGAGCCCATTTTTTTACATCGCTGAGCCCAAGTGATTCATCGCTGATTAGAACGGTCCCGGATCGAGTGATGTTTTAAGGGAGTCGTAGCCAGCCAGTGGGTTGTTTTTTAGTGCCAACGGTGTAGTTGCCATTTTGTTTTTTGAGCTGATGACTGGAAGTGGGAGAACCGAGGACGTTTTGTTGGATGACTTCGATGCTGTCGGAATTGACCTTGGTAATGATGGCGACGTGTCCGAGTGATCCGTCGCGAAAAACGAGGAGGTCGTCAGGCTTCGGTGGGGTATTTCCGCCGTTGCGGAATTGCACGAGCCCGCGATTCGGGTTGAGTTGTCCGTGGTGGACTGCGGGGTCGAAAAAGTCGCGGGCGTTTCCCCAGACGCTGGGCATGTCGTGGTTCTTGGCGTCGTGGTAGAAGCGTTTGATGTATTCGACGCATTGCCATTTCTGGCCGTAGTAGTAGCCGTCATCGGCGTAATGCTTACCGTGGCTGCGGGTGACGACGGTGCCGTTTTGGTAGGCGGAAACTTTTTTGTAAGTGGCGATCTCGGTGCCGACGGGGTGGACCACACCTTTTACCCTCTCGGGGGTGTCGAACAATTTTTCCTTCATGTGATCGGGAAGGAAAAAGTAGATAATGCCAGAAACCATGACGAGGAGGGCGAAGGTGCGGAGGAGTTTGAGAAGCATGCTTGGTTTTTACGCGTCGGTATTGTCTGAAAAAGTAAGCGGCGAGATAAGGGCGATTTGTTTCAGGTGCTCGGCGAAAAAAATCAGGCTGGGAAAGATAAAAGGTCTCTCCCCTTATTGTGAAAAACTACTTCAGGAGCGCCGCCATTTCCTTGAGGATTCCTGGCACTGCTCCTTCGGCATCCTCGTTCTCTTCATACTCTAGGGTAAACCACCCCTGGTAATTCGCGGCCCGGAGAATCTTGAGGAGCTTAGGAAGATCCATCGGCTCCTTCTCTTTCGCACCCTTCCTTTTGAGCGACATCTTCATCTGGACATTCACGGCGTAGGGGGCGATCTTCGCGAGATCGCCATAGGGATCTGCGGTATGGAAATTCCCGCTGTCCAAATTGATCCCGGCCCAGGGGCTCTCGACCGCCTTCATGATTCTGACCAAGGCATCGGCTTCGGAAACAATCCCGCCATGGTTTTCCAAGCCTAGAAAAATCCCTTTCTCTCCCGCCACTTGCAAACACTCCTCGTAGCACTCGATGAAATTTTTTTCGCCGTCCACTTGGCTCATCCCTTTCGGCGCCTTGCCCGCAAAGACCCGGATATGCGGGGCTCCCATCACCGCGGCATGCTGGATCCATTTTTTGACATACTCGATCTGCGTCCTCCGCTCATCTCCTTGGGGATGGGTAAAGACATTCCCAACCGCGGTCCCGGAAACCGCGACGCCGCGCAGATAGGCGTGTCGTTTGAGCTTCAGTAAGTAGTCGTCATCAAACTCCGGCGGAAAAAAGTAACTCGTCAATTCCGCTCCGGCACATCCGTGATCGGCACAGTAATCAATGAAGTCGAAGAGGTCCCAGTCTGCTCCCTCCTGCGCCTCCTCATTTGGCTTTCCCTTCATCCACTTCATCTTCCTGCGAAGAGAATAGGCTGCCAGTCCCAACAAGAGCTTCGGATCACCCTGACGTCCAATCGGCTCAATCGCAGTCAAGGGCCCGGCTCCAAGACAAGCACTACTCATCGATAAAAATTGACGTCTCTTCATTCACGCAATCTGAAGAGATCTTCCTTCCCCGCCAATCTCAATCGGCTGAATCCCAAGGCATCGTATACTTGGCAGACTAATCTGACCTTAGAATTCCTAAATCACGAAGGCCTGTGGGGGCTTCTGCGTGATAAGGGGATCATCTGAAAAATATGCGCTGCATGGAAGGCGCTCAATTGATTGGAAATTGCGGCGTGTCTTCGATTCGGAATTTCTTTGAAGAGATTTGTGGCTAGCTGAAAAGTTGGTGGGGTTCTGGGTTTCTTTTAAGAAAGGAAATAGGCCGGCGAGTAGTAGTAAATAAGTTCATCAAAGAAACCTAAATGACAACTCGCATGATTTACCAAGTTCTACAAAATCAATGCTCTAACCCCAAGAGGGAGTGGATGCCGCTTAAGCTTTCGGAGATCAAAACAAGGGAACACTCAAGACAAAATCATGACCCCAAAAGGTTTTTGAGGTGGCGAGGGATCAAACTCGCAAACAGAGGCGGGGCCTCCAAAAAGTTCTCAGTTTTTCTCACCATTCTCCTTTTGCCCATCTCTCTCTGCGCGGCATCGATCGAAGGCTATGCCGGCCGTGTCAGTTACGCGCCCGGTGAAAACGTCACTCTCCACGTCTCCAGCACCGCCCCGAAATTTTCCGCCGAATTCACTCGCCTCGGCGCGAAACAGATCTCCGTTTGGAAGATGGAAAACATCGCAGGCACGGCCCATCCCACTCCCGAAAACGCCTCTTCGCAGGGCTGCAACTGGCCGTCCGCGATCAGCGTCCCCATTCCCGCCGATTGGAAATCGGGATATTACCATGTCACCTTGAACGCACCCGAATCCGAGAGTTCTACCTGCTACTTTGTCCTTCGCGAATCTCCCGACACCACCGATCCAGCCCCCATCCTTCTCCAACTCTCCACCAACACTTACAACGCCTACAATAACTGGGGCGGCTTCAGCCTCTATGCTTACCACGGTCGGAATAAGGTCCAGGGCCACCGCGTCTCTTTCCAACGGCCACCACGGAGCCAGTTCGGAAACTGGGAACAACCCTTCGTCGCTTGGGCCGAAAGGAAGGGGATCCCTCTCGCCTTCGCCGCCAATAGCGATCTCGAATTTCACCCTGACATTCTCAAAAATCGACGTCTTGTCATCAGTGTCGGCCACGACGAATACTGGTCCGCTCCCATGCGTGACAACCTCGAATCTTTTATCGGTGATGGTGGAAATGTCGCCTTCTTCAGTGGCAATACCTGCTGCTGGCAAGTTCGCAGTGAAGACAGCGGAAATGCTCTCACTTGCTGGAAACAGAGTTACAAATCCGATCCCGTCTTCAAGGCGGGAAAGGGCCAGGCCCTCCTCTCCTCCCTCTGGAGTCACCACCTCATCGGTCGCCCTGAAAACACCCTGACAGGAGTCGGCTTCCTCTGGGGAGGCTACCATAAAAGCCACGGCCAACTCATGGATGGAAGCGGCGCCTTCACCGCCCACCGCACTGATCATTGGATCTTCGAAGGCACCGACCTCAAACGCGGCGATGCCATCGGCGGCAAAGACACCGTCGTCGGCTACGAATGCGATGGCTGCGAAATCGAGTGGCGGGACAAACTCCCATTTCCCACCCACCGCGATGGCACTCCGAAGAACTTCAAAATTCTCGCCACTGCTCCCGCCCGCTGGCATCCGGACGATTGCGAATGGTATGAAAAATGGGAAAAAGGCCGCGAAGGGAACGCCGTCCTCGGCATCTACGAAAGGGGCGGCACCGTCGTCACCACCGGGAGCACCGATTGGGCACACGGCCTTCGCGGAGGCGACCCCGTCGTCGAGCGCATCACCCGGAACATTATAAAAAAACTCTCCCAGCCAAAGTGAGACTCTTATTCCTCCTCGTCTTGTGTGCCATCACGGCCAAGGCTCGTGACTTCGATCACGACGGCACCGAAGAGCGTATCGTCACGCGTGAGGGGGGAGTCCATCTCGAATCGTTCGAACTCATCTCAAAAACGTGGAAAGACGCCGACTTTCAGCTCCCATCCGAAATCACTTCGACCGACCCATTGAAGTTCATCGATCTCAATGGCGACGGCTTTCAAGATCTCCTCTTCTCCGATAAAACTCATTTCCACATCGCCCTCTGGTCCTCCCAAGTGAGGCCGGAGCTCGGCTGGACGAAGGGCTGGTCGCAGCTCGTCAGCTCCGCAAAAAGAAGCGGAGCTGCCAACGAACCACCGCCCCTTTTCGGAGTTGATCTTGAGATTAATGAGGGCGTTCTGATTGTCACCAAGCCCGGCGAAAAAGAAATCCGCATTCCCCTTGTGCGCCTCCTCGCCTTCGATATCCCCTCACCAAAAACTCCCGGAGAAGCGCTCAAGACATTTCAACTTCCCGACGGATTTCAGATCGAAATCGCGGCCGCGGAACCTGAAATTGTCGATCCCGCCTCCTTCGCATGGGGAGCCGACGGCCGCCTCTGGGTCGTCGAAATGCGCGATTATCCATCCGGCATCGATGGCAAAGGTAAGCCCGGAGGCGTCGTGAAAGTGTTGGAAGATCGTGATGTTGATGGCCGCTACGAAACCGCCACCGTCTTCCTCGACGACATTCCTTTCCCCACCGGGGTCATGCCTTGGCGAAACGGCGTTCTCATCTCCTCCGCCCCTGACATCCTCTATGCTGAAGACACCGATGGAGACGGCAAAGCCGATGATATCGAAGTGTTGTTCACCGGCTTCGTGCCTGGCAATCAACAGCACCGCGTGAACGGATTCGAATGGGGGCTCGACGGCTGGATCTACGCGGCCAACGGCGATAGCGGGGGCCGCGTCAAGTCAGTGAAAACCGGCAAAGTCATCGATATCTCCGGTCGCGATGTCCGCTTTCGCCCCGAGACCGGAGAGCTCGAAACCGTCTCCTCCCAGTCCCAATTCGGCCGCCGCCGCGACGATTTTGGAAACTGGTTTGGTAACAACAATTCTACCTGGCTCTGGCACATCGGCCTCCCCGAACGCTCCCTTGCGCGCAATGCAAAACTCGCCGTCAAAAGCACGAAACGTGTCCTCGCCAATTACGAAAATTCCACCCGCGTCTTTCCTGCGAGCACTCCGGCGCAACGCCCGAATCAACCGTGGTCGCTCAATCACGTCACCAGTGCCTGCAGCCCATCCCCTTATCGCGATGACCTCTTCGGTCCCGCCTTCGCCACCAGCATTTTCATTTCCGAACCCGTCCACAACTGCGTCCACCGCGAAGTGTTCGAGCCCGCCGGATCCGGCTTCCAAAGCCTCCGCGCCGGAAATGAACAGAAGACGGAATTCCTCGCTTCCACCGACCCATGGTTCCGACCCACCACCCTCCGCACCGGTCCCGATGGGGCCCTCTACGTCGCCGATTTTTACCGCTTCGTCATCGAGCACCCCGAGTGGATTTCGCCCGAAACCCAGGCCCGCTTGGACCTCCGCGCCGGCCAGGACAAGGGTCGTATTTACCGGATCAGCCCGAAAGTAAAACCTCGCCGCGCCATCCCCGATCTCTCAAAATTGCCATCCCACCAGCTTGTTGAATCAATCAATAGCTCGAATGGCTGGCAGCGCGATACCGCCCAGCGCCTCCTGTTTGAGCACGATATCTCCAAGGAAGCGGTCTCCCAATTAGAAGTCTTGCTCACTCTCCGTTATCGCCCCCAGGTCCGCGTCCAGGCACTCGCCACTTTGGGTATGCTTGGGAAATTGAGTCGCGCCTCCTTGTTGTCCAGCTTGGCAGATCTGCACCCCGGTATCCGCATCGAAGCCCTCCGTCAGTCCGAGCGATTTGCTAAGATCGATGCCGAAGCCCTCTTTGCCGCCGTTTCTGCTCTTGCTGACGACCCCGACCTCCGCGTCCGGCTCCAAGCCGCCTTCACCCTCGGTGAATGGCCTGCCGAAAAAGCAAAACCGTTCCTTTCAAGAATTGCCGTCCGCGATGCTGACGACGATTGGATCCGCGCCGCTGTGATGTCTTCC
>JBLHUR010000046.1:0-36130 GCA_047629805.1 Akkermansiaceae bacterium
CGAAATTTGGCAAAAGGATCGTGATACGGGGCGACCGGGGGTGTTTATCCCTGGGGCGCTGGGGCGGAAGTTTCGCAGGGCAGGCGAGACCTTCCCGTGGTTCTATTTGTTCCCCGCGACCCGAGAGTCGAAGGATCGGGAATCCGGGATCAAAAGACGGCATCATCTCCACGGAGGAGTCTATAATAGCGCGATCAAGAAGGCTGCCGAAGTCGCGGGGATCGAGAAACGGGTGACGAGCCATGCCTTGCGGCATAGTTTTGCGACGCATTTGCTGGAGGCGGGAACGGATTTACGAACAATCCAGGAGCTTCTAGGGCATGAGGATATCACGACGACGGAGATTTATCTGCATGTCTCGATGGGGGCGCATGGGTTGGGGGTGGTAAGTCCGCTGGACGCGGTAGCGTGACGGCCAAGGTAGCGCGTGACGTTCAGGATAATACTCCAACACCTCAAAGGCGCGGTCTTCCCCCACCTCAGCCACTGTAAAGGAACGTCTCCGAACTAAGAATTAAGATATCGCCGTCCCTGGGGAAAGAGTGCGCAGTGAAGTTGCGCTCCCCAAGTCCTGAGCCACGCTGCCAGATGCCGAAAACTCTCGCCCTTGTTTTCCCCCACCAACTTTTCTCATCCCATCCCGCCCTCTCGGATGGCCGCCCTGCTCTACTCATCGAGGATCCCCTTCTCTTTGGAACCGACTCGGAACAACCGTTCCGCTTCCATGCCAAAAAGCTCATCCTTCATCGAGCGAGTATGAAGCGCTGGGCCGCGGAGCGAGAGGTCACTTACCTTGATCTCCCGGACCAGCCCACGCGCACCGACCTCATTCTCGAAGATCACGTCGGCAAAGACGTGACAAACTTGGTCTGCGTCGATCCTGTCGACTACCTCCTCGAACGCCGCCTCCGTCGTTTCGCAGACAAGCGGGGACTCGCTTTGGAAATCCTCCCCTCTCCCATGTTTCTCACTCCGGATGAATGGATGGAGGAAACCATGAACGGTATGAAGAAACCCTTCATGAAGACTTTCTACGCAGGCCAGCGGAAACGCATGAACCTCCTTCTCGAACCCGACGGTTCCCCCCTCGGCGGCAAGTGGTCCTTCGACGCCGATAATCGAAAAAAACTCCCCAAAAACCACCCCGTCCCCGAGCCCTACTCGCCCGACCTTCACGACGAGGTGATCGCGGCAAAGCAGTGGGTTGCCAAACGTTTCCCGGATGCTCTGGGATCGCGGGAAAACTTCACCTATCCCACCTCACGTGGAGAAGCACTGGAAGCGATGGATCTTTTCTTCAAAGAACGCTTCGAGCTTTTCGGGGCCTACGAGGACGCCATCTCTACCAAGGTCCGCGTGATGTTCCACTCCGTCCTGACCCCGCCACTCAACCTTGGGCTTATCACGCCAGAGGAGGTGGTGGAAGCTGCGCTCGACGCCGCCGAAAAAAATCCCGCCATCCCGCTCAATTCGCTGGAGGGATTCATTCGCCAAATCATCGGGTGGCGTGAGTTCATGCGCATCATCTACCTCCGCCACGGTGTGATGGAGAGGAAGGAAAATTTTTGGAACTTCACCCGGGAAATGCCTCGCGCCTTCTACGATGGCACCACCGGGATCGCGCCTATTGATCATGCCATCCACGCGCTCCTGGAGGACGGCTACACCCACCACATCGAGCGCCTCATGATCCTCGGTAACTTTATGCTCCTCTGTCGCATCCACCCTGACGCCGTTTACCGCTGGTTCATGGAACTCTATATTGATGCCTACGATTGGGTCATGGTTCCCAATGTTTACGGCATGTCGCAGTTCGCCGATGGCGGGGTCTTTTCCACCAAGCCCTACATTTCGGGATCGAACTACCTACGCAAGATGTCCGACTTCCCCAAAGGAGATTGGTGCGAGATCTGGGACGGCCTTTATTGGACCTTCATCGAGGACCACCGCGAGTTCTTCGCCAAGCAATATCGCCTCAGCATGATGGTGCGCCTCCTCGATAAAATGCCCGATGAAAAGCGAGAGCAGCATCGTAAGGCCGCCTCAAATTTCATGAAGAGTTTGGACTCTTAATCGAAAGCAGGCACCCTTTAGAACTTCACCGAAATGCCGGTTGTGAGAGTGGTGTCGTCCTTGCCTCGTCCGGCAGCGGGTTCGTGGTCAAAGGTCCATCCCGCTGCGACACGCCACGCCAGGTTGTTGGTGAGGTCGATGTCGAGGAAGACGTCCCCCACCAAGGTGAAGTTCGCGGTATCAAAAGGATCCAAGGTCGCTCCAAGACTTTGCTTGAAGGTCACCCGATCGCTCAGCTCCCAGGTGAATTTTTCGGCAGCCACGAGGGAGAAAAAATCATCAGCAAGCCCACCTACTTCTTCGAAGGTGTAACCGGGACCGGCTTCGAAGCTCAGAGACATTTCATCGTTCTTGATGACGTAATATCCAAGCGTCACGGCGGGTGTCATACGGTAGGCGAGGTCCGCGACATCATCGCGGAGAAAGCCAATTCCCGAACCGACATACATGCGATCATTGAGAAGACGATTGTATTGCACAGAAGCCCGAAGAGCATCGGCACTTTTGTCACTACTGGTTTCGGCGAAGGTGTAGTTCCCGGTTAAGAAAAGTTCGCGCGCTTCCTCGCGATAGGCGCGATCAGGTAATCGCTGAAGTCGTCAGCTTTGGGCGAAAAGACAAGCGACTGCCAGAGCTTGGATCGCTTGGTTAGCTGATGCTCACAACGCTCTGCCAAACGGACGATGACAAAATCCCGACTGACACCGCCCTGATCTTCCCAAGCAAATCCGGGACCGGCTTCAAAGGAGAGAGAGGTCGCTTCATTCTTGATGACATAATAACCAAGACCCAGTCCGAGATCGGTGCGGGAGTCGATCTCCGCCACGTTATCGGTGAGGTAAGAAGCGTTCGCACTCGAGTAGAAGCGGTCGCGGTGGAGACGATTGTATTGTCCGAAAAGGCGGAAGGAGTTTGTGGCCGCGACGCCATTGCTTTCGGAGGAGAGGAGATCAGCCCCGATCAAGCCCTCATTGTTTCCCTCGGCGTAAGTGGCGAGGAATTGGAGAGAGTAGGTCAGGCTGTCGGAATTCCCTTCGGAGAGGCCGAGAGTGGCGGCACCGGACACTTCCCAGGGCGAACCGGGAGTCGTTGTCAGCGAAAGGGAGTTCAAATAATCTCCTGCCGATGAACCCGCAAGAGCGTGAGCAATGAGACCGGTGAAGAGAGACAAATGTTTTTTAATCATGATTAAGAAAGGCTGTTTGGACGGCCTGAGGCGGTCCATGACTCACGATAATTTTCCGGCATCTGCAAATTAATTCCAAAAAGCTCTGTGCCCCTTCGATTGGGAATGAGCAGCGGATGCCAAATCAGTCGAGGTGGGAAGATTGACCTTATCAAGAGATTCGCCTTAGCTGCGGGGGTGCGCCTGCTCTGCCTTTTTTCTCCCCTGCTCATCCTTGTGGCATGTCGGGATGACTCGAAAAATGACAGCTCAAGCGAACCGGAACCAGAGAAGCTCGTTTCGTATTCTTTGGAAGTCCGCCCTTTTTTGATTAAAAGCTGCACGGCGTGCCACGGAGATTTGCCACTCCATGATCCCGCCGCTTGGAATTTGCTCCATGAGCACGAAGAGGAGGTGGAAATCCCAGAGACTCTGCAGAAGTGGGTCATACAGGGAAGTCAGGTCGATCCTCATTGGGCCGGACTTCCCTTGCGAAAGGTTTCGGGAAACTCGGCGGATGATTTTATCGAACTCGAAGTGGAACTCCCGGAAGTGGCACGCGAGCTTCCGCAAGCGATGTTCACCGCGCCGGTGGCGGATCTTTTGGCGGGCGATTTAATGTCTAAAAAAGAGCGGGCCATTTCGACCGGGTATCTTCGCCAAGAAAAGGATACCCCGAAGTGGCGCGCCGAGAAGGTGGCGCGGGAATTTCTGGGAGTGAGGGTCGCTTGCGCAAGCTGTCATGACCATCCCAGTGAGTATTGGTCAAGGGGCCGCCATTCCAAATTGACCGAACTTTTCACCACGCCATTCGACAAGACCCCGGACTCCCTCGCTCCCCTTTTTGTGCGAGTCGCTGAGGACGCATCGCAAAAGTTAGCGGTCTTAGAAAAGCAAATAACAGAGACCACCGCAACGCCTCCGGTGGTTGAAGAAGACTACCTCGATTGGGTCGCTCTCGATCAGGAAGCTCCCGCTTTGCCCGGACTGGTGGCAGCTTTCTCCTTCGAAGGGCGGAGCCTCAATAACCTCGCCCCATTGAGCAGGGTCGTGGCGGACGGAAAAGATCTCATCGCCGAGAATGGCGTGCATGGCGAAGGTCTACTCTTCGATGAAAAAAATGAGTTCATTCTGACGCGGCTCCCCGGAAGCACCGAGCTGGACCGCTTCACCCTCTCAGCCTGGATCAAGCTGGGCCCAGAGAACTTGGCGGACACCTCCATCGCAACGATGGGAACGCGCGCGCGAGGCTTCGAGTTTCGTGTTACGAATGGCAAGCTCTTGGCCCGCTGGACGCGCTTCTGGCCACAGTATGCGGCGGTCGTGACTTCAAAAATTCCGCTCATCGCTCCGAACCGCTGGTGTCATGTCGCGGTCACTTATGATGGATCCCGACGGGCGACCGGAATGCAGATCTATCTCAACGGAAGCCCGATTGAGGTGGTAGCGGAACCGACGAAGCTCTTAAAATCCGTCCTGACTCAGGGCGGGCCTTTGGTATTTTCAGGCAAGGGACTTTGGTTGGATGAACTCCAGATTTATGACGATGTTTTAACACCTATCGGAGTGCGACAGGTTTTCGACGGACGTAGTCTGGTGACCGCCTATCAAGAGGGCCGCGATCTCAGGGAGTTTTATCAACGACACTTTGGGAAGGGTGAGGAATCGAGGCGCGCGCAGGTTCGAGCAGGGAACGGGGAGCTGCTTAAAATCCAAGATGAACTTGCGGTCTATCTGGTGATGGCTGGCAATCCCGAACACGAAATTCTAGAAGGTTCAAAGGAGCCTGCTAATCGCCTGGAGTTCGCGGAGAGGTTGAACAAAGACCTGATGGCCCGCGCCCTCGCCAACGAAGTTTGGCGGACCCATTTTGGGGTTCCTCTGGCGCATAGCTTGGGATTTAGCGACCCCCTGCCTGATCACCCGAACTTGCTGGAATGGCTGGCGGGAGAACTAAAGCGAAGTGACTATGACGTCGCGAAACTCGGGACGCTCATTCGCGAATCGAAAGCATGGACGCGGGAGTGGCCGGGCTTAAAAAGCGAAGCCGCGACCTGCCCGCGAACGACGGAGTAGAAAATTACTCGTCGATCTTGGCGAGGCGGCTTGCGCGGATGGCATCGACAAGGTCGCGAAGAACGTGCAGGCCTTCACGTTTGACCGAATCAATCCCACTGGGCCATTTCAAGGTCTCCTCGAGGTCCGCTACTTCATCGACGGCCCTGCGAATGTAGTCCTCCGAGTGATCATCGAGATCGAGCAGAGGGAGGCTTTCTTTCTCGAGATCATCTAGGGTCAGGCGATAGGTGGTGAAGGTCTTTTTGTCCTCAGTCTCCACTTCGGCGAAACGCTTGATCTGTTCGGTCCGGCGGACTTTACGGCGTTCTTCGCTTTCTTTGAGCTCAGCCATCCGGACTTCCCGATTGAGTGAACTGCGATTCTCGGCGAATTCAGCTTTGGCCCGGTCGATGTCGTCGCGGAGGTATTTAAAATACTGTTCTTTTTCGATTCTCTCACCGTTCTTCTTGTGAAGGTCCTTGATAAAAAGATTCTGTCGGTCGCGGGGATTGAAGCCAGCGCTGGGGCGGATGACATCGTGCGGGAGAGCATATTTTTGGAAGCCTTCGCCCACTTCATAGGCATCATTCAAGTCAGGCAGGATGAGGTCGGGGACCACTCCCTTAATTTGCACGGAACTGCCGGAGACCCGGTAGTATTTTTGGAACGTGATCTTGAGCGACCCGGCGCGGGCGCGGTCGGAAAAAATAGGCATGGTCTTGGCGATCTCCACCACTTTTTGAACCGTCCCCTTCCCGTAAGTTGCAGCGGCCCCGACGACGACAGCACGGTTGTAATCTTGCAAGGCTCCCGCGAGAATTTCGGTCGCGGAGGCACTCCCACGGTTCGTAAGGACGATGAGCGGACCGTCGTAGAGCGGCTTGGAATGGAAAGATCTCAGCGAGCGTGGTCTTTTGTTGAGCGCCTTCACCTGCACCACCGGACCTCGACCTACGAAGAAGCCGGTCAGACGTTGGACTTCGGGGAGCGAGCCGCCGGAATTATCGCGAAGATCAAGAGCCAGTCCGTCAATATTCTCCTTCTTGAGACGGGCCAAGAGACGCTCAACATCAACCGAGACCCGACTGCCGGTGTCATCGAAATCGAAGTAAAACGAGGGAATGGTAATGATGGCGAGCTTGGTAAGACTTTTGCCACTGCCGTATGCGAATATCTTGGCGGTCGCGAGGTCATCCTTCATCGTGACAATGCCACGGGGAATCGCGATCTCGAGAGTGGCATCTTCGCCATCGACCTCACGTTTTACCCGCAGAACGACAGGCGCGTCCACCTCGCCCAGGACGTGTTCGATGACTTTGGTGATGGGCTTAAACATGATATCGATCCAATCGCCATCGTTGTTCGGCGAGACCGCAATGACGCGGTCGCCGAGCCTAAGATCCCCCTGACGATCCGCTGGTCCACCATTGACGATGCCGAAGATCTCGGTCTCGCCCTGATCGTTCATAGAAAGGCGGGCTCCAATTCCGACGAGTTCATTGCTCACGTCGATCTTGAATTGCTCCATCTCATTTGCACTGAAGTATTCGCTGTGCGGATCGTAAGCATGGGTGACCGCGCTCAGGAAGTAGTTGGCCACGTCCTCTTCATTGGTGCCTTCGACCGTCTTCAGAAGACGACCAAATCGGAAGGCGATCTTCTCCTTAACAGAGGGGCTGTCGCGGAAGGGATCGGGCTTATCTAAATCCGCAGCACGGGCGCTGAGGCGTTCGCGACGAATCATCTCACTCAGGAGCAGGTCCTCGAGATTTTCTCGCCAAATTTTCTGAAGAGCAGGGCCATCGACCGGCCATTCCGCATCTTTACGATCACGAACGACACTGCGTTCCTCGCTGAAGTCAAATTGATCGAGCGCGATCAGTTGGCGGACATAGGAGACACGACCTGCGACCCGACTCCGGTATATTTCAAAGATGCCGTCAGCGATGGGCATGAAAGTTTGGGTGCTGAGATGGTCGTGGAGAGAGCGCTCATGTTGGCGCTTAAAATCCGCCACCTCTGAGGCCAGAAAGTAGGTCTTGTCTCCATCGAGAGTATCGAGGTAGCGTTCCAGGAAACGGGCGCTGAGGTCCTCGTTGAAGGCAAGCCGGGCATAATGATCGTCTTGCAGAAGCCGTATCATTTCCCGCCCCACGAGTTCGAACTCCGCAGCAGGAGCAGGAGCCGAGAGGAAAACGCCGAGGGCAAGGGCGGCGGAGGAAGCAAAGCGGGGTAACTTGATCATAGGGGGTTGATCGTGAATGACGAGATGGTCTGTTAAGGATAATTGCTTTTTCAGAAGCTGCTGTCGATGCCCTTTGCGACGAGGACGGATGCCTTGAAAGAGCGCGACTGAGGGCGCGAATTGTCACATTCAAGAATGACAGCCAGCTTTCTTACGTTCACGGTGTGCGGCATCTTCACATTATGTTTGAACGTCTTCCCTCAGCCCTCCAACACGAAGGTCGGCTCTCGCGCCGCCTTTTCCTCAGTTATGCTGCTTCGCTTTCCACCATTCCCTTACTCGGTCAAACCGCCGGTGCTCCGGCAAAAATCGCCTTCTCCGCCGATCCTTTCTCGATGGGCGTCGCCTCAGGGGATCCTGATCACGAAAGCATAATCCTTTGGACCCGCCTCGCCCCCAAACCACTCGAAGCAGGCGGTGGCATGCCGCAGGTTTCTGTCGGAGTGACTTGGGAAATCGCGGAAGACGAGGGCTTTAAAAAAGTGACCGGCACCGGGAAATTCACCGCCAGCCCCGCTCTCGGATTCTCGGTTCACATCGAGGCAAAGGATCTCAAAGCGGACTCCTGGTATTACTACCGCTTCAAATCCGGCGACGCCACCAGCCCCATCGGTCGCACCCGCACCTTGCCGGAACCGGACGCCAATCCCGAAAAACTCCGCTTCGCGGTCACCTCGTGCCAACACTGGGAACAGGGGCTTTTTACCGCTTACCAACAGATGAAAAAGGACGAGCCCGACTTCGTTTTCCACCTCGGTGATTACATCTACGAATACGCCGCCGGAAAAGGGGGCAACGTCCGCCGACACATCGGAAAGGAAATCGAATCGCTCGATGACTACCGCATCCGCTACTGCCAATACCGCACCGACAAAGACCTCCAGGCCATGCACGCCGCCTGCCCCTGGTTCCTCACTTGGGACGATCACGAAGTGGACAACAACTACGCCAACGATATTTCCGAGCAACGCGACGTCACCCCCGCGCAACTCCTCCTCCGCCGTGCCAACGCCTATCAGGCCTACTACGAAATGATGCCCCTGCGCCCCTCTTCGCTTCCGCAAGGCCCTCACATGCAGCTTTATCGCAAAGGAACCTTTGGAAAACTGGCGGACTTCTTCGTCCTCGACACCCGCCAATACCGGACCAACCAACCCAATAACGACGGCAAAGATCCCCTCAACGAAGCCGCCCTCAATCCGCGCAATACCCTCCTCGGAGAAGCGCAGCGCAAGTGGCTTTTTGAATCCATGAAAAACTCCACCGGCACCTGGAACGTCCTCGCCCAGCAAGTCATGATGGCCTTGGTCAATCGTAACTTCAAAGGCGACACCGCCACCTACTCCATGGATCAATGGCCCGGCTACGCCGCCGAACGCCAAAAGCTCCTCGAATACATCCGCGACCATAAGATCTCCAATGCCGTCGTCCTCACCGGTGACATCCACTCAAACTGGGCCAACGAACTCCGCGTCGATGACCTCAAGCCAGATCTCCCCACCGTCGCCACCGAATTCGTCACCACTTCCCTCACCAGCGGCGGAAACGGGAGCCCGGACTTCCCACCCCTCGATGCCCTGAAATCCCGAAATCCCTGCACCAAATTCTTCAACCGCGAACGCGGCTACATCATGTGTGACGTCACGCCGAAGACCTACACCGCCGACTACAAAGTCATTAGCGATGTTAAAAAGGCGGGCGGCATTGTCACCTCGAGAGCGAAATTCGTCGTCGAGGCCGGGAGAGCGCTCATTCATACCGCCTGATCAACTCCAATACGAAGCCTGGGCTTCACTATGGAGTTTGGGCTTTCCAGCCCGATGAGGACGACCGGCGATACGCATAAAAACAGACTTACTCTTCAACAAGCCCATTGCGAAAAAACGGCTCTCCGGGATCCTTTCATGAGGGAATTCGCGGGCCAAGATCTCGAAAGAGCGGGCGAGTGGCTCCCCGAATTTGACGGAGCCCCATCCGCGCAGGAGGAAATGACCAAGCGCTACGCCATGATTCTTTCCTCGGTTGATCCGGAAGCGCCCCTTCCTTGGATCAAAGGAATTCAAAATGAAAAAAAGCGAGATCGGGCAAAGCGGAACATCCTGAAAAATTGGGAGATCGAGGACCCGGAAGCCTTCGCCGAGTGGAAAGCACGCTGACAACCAAGTTTCGTGATTTTCGTGATTGGATCTCTTCCCTCCTGCCTTTGGAGACCAAAAGGAGCATTTACCACAGATTTAAGAAGGATTAAGGCGGGATTTACACAGATTTTTCCAGACCAATCGTGAAGATGTTAAACACCGATTCATGAGGATTAAGACAGGGATCCTTGAGGATTTTCAAAAATCACCATCCAAGCCCCCTCAAGCTTCTGCTCTTTCAGCTCTTTCTGTGGTTAAAAACCCCTCAACCAAGTATCCAGAGATTCGCGCTAACTTACCAAATTCGCGGTCAAAGGTCCCCTCAACCAAGCCTCAGCTTCCTCTGTTCACTCTGTGGTCAAATCTCCGCCCACCCCCCCCTCCTCAAATTTTCCATAAAATGCACGCTTGACGCTCCCCCATCGTCCTCCTAGTTTCCCGCTCCCCGCTGGACCCAGGGGAATTTTATTATGGAAAAACATACTCGTGGCGTTGAACTCAAAAATGGAGAGAGCGTCGACCGCGCCCTCAAGCGCTTGAAAACCAAGCTCGATACCGAAGGCATCCTCGAAGAAATGCGCCGCCGTCGTGCTCATGAGAGCACCATCACGAAAGCCATTCGTAAGGCCCGGACCGCTCCCAAGCGTAACAAAGTTCGTTGGAGATTCCAAAGCGAAGGCCAAGTCGCCACCGCCGCTGCCGCTGCTGCTGCCCGCAACGCCGAATAACACCTTCCTAAAACTTTAAAAGGGTCCACCCAAACTGTCGCCTCGCAGGATTCACTCCTCCGAGGCGCTTTTTTTTGCCCCGGATAAGGTCACACAATATTCAAAAACTCCGCTTGCAGCCCGAAATTCGTGCGCTAATCTAAGCACGCTATGAACGCAAAAATTAAATTCGGCATCATGTGTGCCTTCGGAGCAATGACCCCGGTCGCATTCGCGACTCCGGCCACTGCTGAAGAAGTGGCCGCATCGACCATCCAAGGATACAGCGTGTCCTTCAGCGGTGGTGGATGAGGCGCTGCTAAAAAAGCCAGTTTGGCTTTGAAAAAAATTGAGGGCGTCGACAAAGTAATGCTCTCGGGTATGACCGCTTTCGTCACCACAACGGGCGAAGACGTGAAGATGACTCGCAGCACTCTCCGGAAGGCCTTCGACGCATCCGGCATCAAAGTGGAGCGCGTCCGCAAAATGGAAATCCCCGCTCCCAAAGAAGCTTACGACCTCGCCATCACCGGCGGCACATGAGCACAGACTAACGAGAGATTGCGTGCCGATCTCGAAAAGTTAGACGAAGTGAGTGCAGCCTTCGTGAATGCCGGACGTATTACCCTTCTTATGGCGAGTGCCGACTCCTTTGATCAGGAGAAGATTGGTAAAATGACCGCCAAACGTAAGTCTGTCATCAAGACGGCTAACAAAGTGGCTAGCCCCCTTTAGGGTCAAATCCACCTAATCATTTTAACCGAAAAACCCGGCCCGTCTTTGACGGGGCCGGGTTTTTTATTGTCAGAGCATCATCTCACCGCGACGAAAAGCGTGTGTGTGAACCTCTTCGCCTTCGGGTAGGCCTTCGCAGGCACCGCCTCCACTCTCGAAAATACCTTTCGCAACACCTTCACAAACCCCGGGTCCTCGTGCGCCGACCAATAAACAACCCGCCCCCTCGGACGCAATGCCGCCCGCGCAATCTCTAAACCTCTTCTCTGATAAAGCCTCCCATTCCCCTTCTGCACCAACGGATCAGGGCTGTTATCCACGTCCAGCAAGATGGCATCGTAACGCTCCCCGCTTTGCATGATTCTAAAAACATCCTGCTTCAACACCTTCACCCTCGGATCATCCAAAAGCGCCCCATTGATCTCTCGCAGATACTCACGATTCCAATCAATAATCTCCTTTAAAAGCTCCGCCACCTCCACCTCCGAGTCATCCGACACCAACTCCAGCACCTTGCGCAGCGTAAACCCAAATCCCAGCCCCCCAATCAGAACCTTGCGCGACCGCTCCTCCGATCTCTCGCACGCCAACTCCGCCATCATCTGCTCCGATGAAGCCGCCGTCGTGCTCATCAAAGGCACCCCGCCAATCTTTAAAAAATACTCCCCATCATGCTCCTGCAGCAAAAGAATCTCTCCATCGGGCGACCTACTCGTCGCTAGGTTTGTCGTCGGCTTCACAAAGCAACCTTAGGATTTCATCGACACATTGAAAGGCTTTCGAGAGACTCTCGGTAAGCAATCTCCACACGCTCCATGAATAAAAAAGGGATCATCCTCATCGTATTCTTAATTCTCCTCGTCCTTCATCAGGACTTTTGGAATTGGGACAATGCCAACCTCGTCTTCGGCTTCATGCCGGTCGGACTTTTCTACCACGCCTGCTACTCGCTCGTCGCCGCCCTCTTCTGGGGCATCGTCATGAAAGTTGCCTGGCCCACCGAGCTCGAAGAATGGGCCGAAGGTCCCGCTGATTCTCAGGAAGGAGGTTCCAAATGACCACCGTCATCGTCATTGCCATCTACCTGGGGCTCCTCCTTGGCCTCGCTCTTTTTTCAAAGACTCTTTTCCGAGGCACCTCGAAGGATTTCTTCGTCGCCAGTCATTCCATCGGCCCCTTTATGCTTCTCATGTCGGTCTTTGGCACCACCATGACAGCCTTTGCCCTCGTCGGCTCCACCGGCAAGGCCTTCGAAAACGGGATCGGCACCTACGGCTTAATGGCTTCGTCATCCGGCCTCATCCATGCCGCCTGCTTCCTCGTCATCGGAATCAAGCTCTGGGCCATCGGCAAGCGCTACGGCTACGTCACCCAGATCCAATACTTCCGCGCCCGCTTTGATTCCACGCGCTTTGGTTATCTCCTCTTTCCCATCCTCGTCCTCCTCGTCATCCCCTACCTCCTTATCGGAATCATCGGGGCCGCCAAAACAATCTACGGCGTCACCGCTGCTAAATCTACCCCCGCTGGAGAGATCCCCGGCGCCTTCCCTGACCTCTTCACAAACGGAGCCGTCCCTCCATGGCTCACCGGCATCGTCATCTGCGGCGTCGTCCTCACCTACATCTTCGCCGGTGGATCCCGCGCTGCCGCTTGGGCCAACACCTTCCAAACTATCGTCTTCATGATCATGGGAATCCTCGCCTTCTACCTCATCTCCGAGAAACTCGGCGGCGTCGGCGAAGCCATGCGGAAAGCGAGTGACGCTCATAAGGTCCGCTCCGTAGAAGGCGAGGTCGGCTTTAGCCAACTCACCTTCCTCACCTACATGTTCATCCCGCTCAGCGTCGGTATGTTCCCCCACCTTTTTCAACATTGGCTCACCGCCAAGAGCGCCAAAAGCTTCAAGCTCACCGTCGTTGCCCACCCCATCTGCATCGCCATCGTCTGGGTCCCCTGCGTCCTCATCGGCGTCTGGGCCACTGGCGTTCCCGCCCTCAACGGCTCGGTCCCAACACCCAGCGGAGCCGTCCTCGCAAAAATGGTCGCCGTCTTAGTTCACGATCCCATTATTGTCGGACTCGTCACCGCCGGCATTCTCGCCGCCATCATGTCTTCGCTTGATTCCCAATTCCTCTGCCTCGGCACCATGTTTACCAACGACGTCGTCCTCCACAACAGCAAGAAGGAATACACCGACAAACAGATCCTCTTCATGGCTCGTGCCTTCATCGTCGTCATCGTCGTGCTGACCTACATCCTCTCTCTCGTCCTCTATAAAAAGAACGTTTTCGACCTCGCCATCTGGAGCTTCTCCGGCTTCGCCGCTCTCACTCCGCTGGTCTTCGCCGCCCTCTACTGGAAACGCGCCACCAAAACCGGAGCCTACGCCTGCGTCATCGCCGTCTTCATCAGCTGGGTCACCTTCTTCACCATGTCAGGATTTGGAGGCGAATACTTCCTCGTCGGAGGCATCGTCCCCGCCGCCGCCATGTGGTTCATCGGAGCCGCCGGTATGATCATCGGCTCCCTCCTCTCCCAACCACCCAGCGAAAAGGTCGTCGCCAAGTTCTTCTAGGCCTTCGGATACTGATACGGAGCTAAGAACCAAGCACCCCCCAACCCTTTCGTTCATTTCGTAAGTTTCGTGGTTGGCTCCTTCTGAATCTGGGAATTTTAACACAGATTTCAGAAGGATTGGGAAATGATCCCACCGATTTCACCCGACCGCAGATCCCGCCCCCAAAACCTCAGTCCATAACCCTCAACCATTCGTGAAAATTGGTGAGGATTCGTGGTTAAAAAACTCCCCAACCCAGCCCCGCAAGCCTAGTTCTGCACCTTCCGCTCTTTCCGTGGTCAATCTTATCCCCCGTCATTTCCTCGCTTTACGATTGAAAAAAACCCCATCCCACCGTCTCCTCCCCGCCACATGAACGTCTCGCTCAACTGGCTCAAAGAACGCCTCGATTTCGGCACCCGCACCCTCGATGAAGTCTGCGACCTCCTCACCTTCGCCGGGATCGAAATCGAAGGCCTCCAGGAAATGGGTGTCAAGAGCGACCAGATTGTCGTCGCCGAGATCAAAGAAGCCGTTCAACACCCCGACGCCGACCGCCTCAAAGTCACCCAAGTCGACGCGGGCGAGGGCTCCCTCCGCCAGATCGTCTGCGGAGCCACCAACTACAAGGTCGGCGACAAAGTCCCCTGCTGCCTCCCCGGAGCCCATCTCCCCGGCGGATTCAAAATTGGCGAAACCAAAATGCGCGGCGTCGAATCCAAAGGCATGCTCGCCGCGGGCTCCGAAATCGGCCTCACCGATAAAGAGGACGGCCTCCTCATCCTCGATCCTAACTTCAAAGTAGGCACTCCCGTAGGCGACCTCTTCGACTCCGACACCCTCATTGAAGTCGAAATCACCCCGAACCGCCCCGACCTCCTTTCCCATTCCGGCCTCGCCCGCGAGCTCGCCGCCTTGCTCCACACCGAGACCAAGCCGGTCCCTAAAACTCACGCCACTCGCACGACCGAAGACGCCTCCGTCGTCATCCTCGATTCCCTCGTCTGCCCTTTCTACTCCGCCCTTTCCATCAAAGGAGTCAAAGTCGCCCCCAGCCCCGACTGGCTCGTCAAAAAGCTCAAAGCGATCGGCCTCCGCCCCATCAACAACGTCGTCGATATCACCAACTACGTCCTCCACGAACTCGGCCAGCCCCTCCACGCTTTCGATGCCGCCAAAATCACGGGCCCCCTCCACGTCCGCCAAGCCACCGACCGCGAAAAGTTCAAAGCACTCGACGAAGAAACCTACGCCCTCAAAGACATCGACTGTGTCATCTCCGACCAATCAGGCACCCCCCTCGCCCTCGCCGGCGTAATGGGTGGATTCGAGAGCGGAGTCAGCGACACCACCACTGACATCCTCCTCGAGTCAGCCTACTTCACCACCTCCGAGATTCGTCGTACTTCACGCCGACTCTTCCTCACCTCGGATTCCTCCTACCGCTTCGAACGTGGAGTTGACCCAAACCAAGTCCTCGTCGCCGCCGCCCTCGCCGCCGCTCTCATCCTGGAAATTGCAGGTGGCGAAGCCTCCGCCCAAACCATCACCGCCGGCCAACTGCCCGGCGCACTTCCAGATGTCACCCTCGACGTTGACCGCATGCTCCAGCTCATGGACAACAGCATCTCGCTCGAAGACGCCGGAGCCATCCTCACCCGCCTCGGCCTTTCCTCAAGCGACAACAAAACATGGTCTATCCCCAGCTGGCGCGCTGACCTCGAACGCTCCGCCGATCTCGTCGAAGAAATTGCCCGGGTTCACGGGCTCGAAAACGTCCCTTCCCGCACCGGCGGCACCGCCGTTGACGAAAGCCCCATCGACCGGGTCTACGACCGGCTCCTCGACTTCAAAAAGCACCTTGTCGCCCTCGGCTTCTACGAGACCCAAACCATCAAACTCATCGCCGCGAACCAACTCCGCGACTGCCTCCCGCTCCGCCCTCTCCAAGATGGCGACTTGGTAAAAGTCTCCCGCCCCCTCAGCGAAGACCACGCCATTTTGCGACCCGCCCTCACTCCGGGCCTTCTCGAGGTTGCCGAAAACAACCTCCGCCAAGGAGCCAAGACCCTTCGCTTCTTCGAAGCCGGCCGCCAATTCCGCAACGTCGGCGGCGGCAAAGCCACTGATCTCGAAGCCGACTCTGTCGCTCTTCTCCTCGGCGGCGAAGCCAGCCCTCTTTCTTGGACCCGCAGCGATAACCGCACTCTCGACCTCTACGATCTCAAGGCCGCCATCCAAGCCGCTCTTGGAAATCGCAGCGTCCAGTTCACGACCCGCGCGCGCGATGGCTTCCTCCTCGCCGGCGACATCCAGCTCGAAGGAAAACCGATCGGGGCCTTCGCTCAAGTCATGCCTTCCCGCGCTCGTGAAATGGGCTTCAAGTCCCCCATCTACCTCGCCGAACTCGACCAGAAAAAAATCCTCGGCATCCGACAGGACATGTTTCAGGTCGATCCCCTCCCACAATTCCCCGGTTCCAGCCGCGATATTGCCATGGAGCTTCCCATCAAAACCACCAATCGCGAGATCGAGAAAGCCCTCGCCAAGCACAACGATCCCCTCCTCGTCTCAGCCATCTGCTTCGACCAATTCCACGATCCAAGTGGCGAAAAAATGCCCGCCGACAAACGCTCTGTCGCCTACTCTTTCGGCTACCGTTCTGATAAAGGGACCATGAAGCAGAAAGACATCGACGCCGCGCACGCTCAACTTCGCGCCCACCTCGAAAAATCACTCCCGGTTACTTTCCGCTAATCGCAAACCGTTTCATAAAAAAGCCCCCGCTCGCGAGCGGGGGCTTTTTCAAATTCGTTAAAGATGGAACCTTCTATTTCTTCTCGTAGCGGTAGTGTCCATCGATAGGATAATCAAAGAGCTTATTCTCCCAAACCGGCCCATTCCCAATATTGTGGACGACCCAAGGCTCGGTTTTCTTCGCACCCGGTCCAGGAACGACAAGGCCAATGTGCTTGCCACCATCGAGAAGCTTCCAGATCACAATGTCTCCGACCGCGTAATCCTCGGGGTCGGTCGTCGAAGCCAGAGCCTGCCCTTTCCGTGAGAAGAAGCGCTGGAGATTTTTCACCCTGCGGTGGTCAATATTAGTATCGGGCTCCTTAGCATGATAAACTTGGGGATAAGAGTGGAAGTTGACCTTAATGTCCTCGTGGATGTCCACCTGAAGATCAATCCCGACAGTCCGGTAGGAGCGAACGACCAAATCCTCTGCCTTACCACGATCCATGCGGATATCTCCGTTCGGAAAATCGATTTTGAAGTAAGAACCGTCATAGGCGACTTCGTTTTGAGTCCGCTCTAAAGCAGCTGCGGCAAGAAGAGACGAGAAATCCCCATCCGAGTGTAAATTGCTAACGGCCTCACGCACATTTGCGTCAGAGGTGAGGTTTTGCTGGGCCTGCAGGTAAGGAACAAGTGGGCGGACAAAAATGCCTCCCACGATGATTGCAAACGCTACGAGGAGCCATCCCCCAAGGGAGCTCCTGCGCTTTTTTTTCATCGGTGCTGCTCCGACATATTCGATAGGCTTCATTAAACGTAATTTACTGGAAGAGATTTCCATTTTTTAATAAACCTTGCCAGCAAAATCCTGTCTTCTTGCTTGCGAAATTACATTTTTTTCATCTTGTTGTAGTTATGAACACCACTCTTGTCGTTTTCTCACCTCGCCGCCCCACTTTTCAAGACCTTGAACTCCACGGCACTCTGATTCCTGCGACATGGTCCGGCCAAAAAATCACCCATCCAGTCCGCTACCTCTTCTGGGTCGACGACACCCACTTTCACTTCCTCGCCAGCGACAAAACCGGCCCTGGCCTCCTTCATCCCGAAAGCAAACCCTCGGAATACCAAGAGGATCTCTGGAAATATGATGCTGCCGAGTTTTTCCTCTTGTCCGCCGACCGCTCCCGCTACCTCGAGTTCAATCTCGGCCCAAATGGATCCTGGTGGTCCAGTGCTTTCATAAGGCCCCGGGTCGCTGCTCCCGGAGAGCCAACTCCCATTCCCGATGTTACCACCTCCGCCCGACAGGACAAGGATCGCTGGCATGCCATGGCCAGCATCCCCCTTCCTTGGCTCAATTCCAATTATGGATTTGGGACGAAAACAGCTCTCAATGCCACTTTCATCTTAAAATCACCCAAACAAATTTTCCTCACCGGCGGAAAATTGGGCAATGGCGAACCAGACTTCCATCGCCCCGACCATTTTCCTATCATCAAGGCCATCTCTCTCGCGTGACTTTCTAAAACAATGGCGCTACTCTCACGACATGCCAGAGATGCCCCAGGCCGCTCCCATTCCCGACCGACCGCCACTCCTACTGAAGGGCGGATACCTCGCCATCGCCTCGCCTGCCTCCGTCTCGGAAGCAAGCTTCAGCATTCCCGCCGTCCGCGCCATCCGGACCGCCCGACAGAAGGGAACCCTCGTCGTGATCGCAAATCGCGAGACGGCCCCGATGTGGCGCAAAGTTCCTGAAGTCAACCTCGTCCTCGAACACGAGAGTTCAGATTCCGTCCGAAAAATCGTCAGCCTCTTAAAAGAGGCCAATCTCCCATTTGACTCAGCCATTTCTTGGGAAGAGAGCGCTACCGCCCAAGCTTTCGCTAAGTACGGAATTCATCAGAGATTGGGCTATCCTGCTAAAAAACTCGCCAAACTCCTGACCGATCCTGTTGAAGTCATACGAAAGGTCGGCCCCATCGAGCATCAGGTAAACCACTACCTTCTCTTCGTAGAGAAACTCGGAGCCGATCCCTTCCTACCCGCGAACTTCTTACCCCCACCCCGGACCCCGGCACGTGATACCTTTCTCATTGCTGTTGCTCCCGGCTCCGACTACGGCTCAGCCGCCGAGTGGCCGCTCGAACGCTTCATCGCGCTAACCCAGGATGTCTCGGAACACTGCGAGGTCGCCATCGTCCCCTCTCCAGGACGCCCCGGCCCCGCCGCCGCCCTTGCCAAATCACTCGGGAAATCCGTCACCCAAGTCGAGGGCGATGCCCTCCTCGACTTCCTCTCCACCTGTAATGGGCTCATCGCCAATGATGGCTCGATCCCGCATTTTGCCTCCTTCGTTGGCACCCCCTCCCTCGTCTTCTTTGGCCCCAATGAGCCACAATGGAAACGCCCCCTCGGCCGAATCCACCGCATCGTCCGCCGTCACGTTCCCTGCAGCGGTTGCCTCCTCAACAATTGCCCCCTCGATCACCGCTGTATGAACGACATCTCGGTCGAAGACGCACTCGAGGAATTACGGGAACTTTTCGCAGGAGCCTAGCTCAGTCCACCATTACATAACGCAATAACAGCGATTGGATCGCGCTGTAAAAATCCTCCCGAAAATAAGCCGAGCGCTTTTCGCGATCCTCGATCTCTTCCGGACTCCGTAACTCCCTCGGACCAAATTTATACTTCGACTCCATCGCCAGCCTCGCCTGATTCAAGGCTCCATACCATGTCTCCGCATCGGCACTCTCGATCACCACTTCCCCTTCCCCGGATTTACGAGCCTTCGCCACCGCTCGCACCACCGCCAATCGCTGGTTCGCAAACTCGCTCTCCAACTCCGGCATCACGATATCCTCCCACATCGAATCTTCATCCATTAAACCCGCGAACTGCCGGGCCAGATCGCAATCTCCATCTTCCGCAATCTCCAACAGGACCATCCAGTCCTCATCCTCTTCCGGCAGAATTTTTAAGCCACCTGACAATGTCGGAGCAATCGTCATTCCGCTTTCTCCAAGGTCGCGTGAAGCTGTGCACTGTGAAGTTGATTCACATACATCTCCCCTTTCTCACGTCCGCCACTCCAGACATTCGCACGTCCCTGTCGGTGGATCGCCATCATGAGCGTATTCGCTTTCTCTTTCGAAAACCCGAAAATCTGAATGAGAACACGGCTCACATATTCCATCAAATTCACGGGATCATCCAAGACCACGACCTGCCAAGGCTTCTCGGTTTTCTCACGGGACTTCGTCTCGCTTTTTTTCACTGGAGCTTCAACTGCGTTCATCACTTAAACTTCCGCCACTTTTTCAGGAGCCTCGATCCAGCGCCCATGCTCCTGGATTAAATCCTTGAGACGCGCCACCGCCTCACCCTCGGGAATATTAAACTTCACCGCCTGCTTCCCCACGTAGAGATTAATTTTTCCGGGGGCACCTCCCACGTAGCCAAAGTCCGCGTCCGCCATCTCTCCGGGCCCGTTGACAATGCAACCCATCACCGCGATGCGCACCCCTTTCAGGTGCCCCGTCGCTTCCCGAATCTTCTGCGTCGTGTCCTGCAGGTTAAACAAGGTCCGCCCACAACTCGGGCAAGCGACATAGTCGGTCTTAAAAATCCGCGCACCCGCCGCCTGTAGGACATTATAAGACAACCGCAACGACTGCCCCGGCGCTTCCTCGCCCTGCAGGAGAATGGCATCTCCAATGCCATCGCAAATCAGCGAGCCCAAAGTCATCGACGCTTGTAAAAGCGTTGGCAAAAAGTCCGCGCCCCCATCCCCTGAAATCTCCAAGGTATCCTTCAAAAGAATCGCATGCCGCCCATCCGCCTTCGCCGCGAGCAAGCGGAAAGCCGCTACCGTAGGCATCTCCAGCCCGTCCGCTACCGTGAGCAACTGCGGCGACTCCGCCTGATTCACCGCCGCCACCGCCTCATTGTCTCGCGGATCAAGCGCAACCACGCCCGAATCCTCCGCAACAATCTCCGGCTTAAAATCACCCATCTGGTCAATCTTATGCGCCACCGCATCCCATTTCTTACGCGAGGTGAAGACCCGCATCAATTCGGTCCCACCCACCTTAAATCCGCCCACTTCCAGAACCGAAGTCTTACGCCTTTCGTAATCAAAAGGATTCCAATTCTCTCGCACTCCGGTTTCGCAACCCCCATTCGGGATCGCTCTGACCAAGGCCTGCGCCACCGGTATCTCATGCACCGCATCTTCCGTCAGGCTCACCCGGATGGTATCGCCAATCCCGTCCGCCAACAAACTCCCGATTCCTATCGCACTCTTAATGCGACCATCCTCCCCATCGCCCGCCTCGGTCACGCCAAGGTGCAGCGGATAATTCCAATCATCCCCCTCAGCCGCCAATCGGGCCACCAAAAGCCGGTAAGCCTCGATCATCACCTTCGGATTCGAGGCTTTCATCGAAAAGACAAAGTTATGAAAGCCCTCATCCCGCGCAATCCGCGCAAATTCCAAGGCACTCTCCACCATTCCCAGCGGAGTGTCGCCATAGCGATTCATAATCCGATCTGAGAGCGATCCATGGTTCGTTCCGATCCGGATCGCCCGATTCAGCTCCTTACAAAGCGCCACCAAAGGCGTGAATTTCTTACGAATCCGGCCCAGTTCTTCCTCATATTGATCATCCGTATATTCGCGAATCTCAAACTTTTTCTTATCGACGTAATTGCCCGGATTCACCCGCACTTTCTCCACCCACTTCGCTGCCTCCATCGCGGCATCCGGCTTAAAATGGATGTCCGCCACCAATGGCACCTCACAACCCGCCGCCCGCACCCCATCGCGGATATTCTCCAGATTCTCAGCATACTTCCGCGTCTGCGCCGTGATCCGCACGATCTCACAACCCGCTTCCGCCAACTGCAAGACCTCCGCCACACAAGCTCCGGTATCCCGCGTATCCGCGGTAATCATCGACTGCACCACCACCGGATGCCCGCCCCCAATTTTAACGTTTCCAACCGTAACCACCCGTGACTTGCGACGGGAGTAGTTGAAGAGATCTTCGCAATAACGTAATTCGGATGACATGTGACTAGGCCGAACTTCTACGTCAAAAAACACCCGCCCGCAACGCCGACATTCTCCGATTGCAGCCTCGCCAGGTTTAAGAGACCCTTAATTCATGAAATTCCTCCTCACAGCCTTCGCCGCCCTCGCCCTCCTGGCCCCCGCCAAGGAACGACTTACCGCCGAAAAAAAGGCCTCCAACTTCATCCGCGTCGATCGCTCCGGTGAAGACGTCCTCCTCCAGCCCGCCCTCGCCCTTTACGAAAAAGACGGAGTCAAAGTCACTCTCCTCGGTGCTGTCCACATCGCCGACAAAGCCTACTTCACCGACCTCAACACCCGTTTCAGAACCTATGACCGCCTCCTTTTCGAAATGATCGGAGGCGACAAACTCGCCGAAGTTCAAAAACTGGAAGCCGAAGGAAAAAAAGTCGACCCCTCCCCACTCGCTACCGCCTACAAAATGATTTCCTCCTTCCTCAAACTCGCCGACCAAAAAACTGAGATCGACTACTCCGCCAAAAACTTCGTCCACGCCGACCTCACCCTCGCGGAATATGAAAAGCTCCAGAAAGAACGCGGCGAATCCCTCCTCGGCTTCGCCCTCGAAGCCGCCAAAAACGCCGATACCAAAAACGAACCCTCCACCCTCGCCCTCATGACCGCCCTCATCTCGGGGAATTCCAATAAGGCCAAACTCCTCCTCATCGAGGCCCTCGCCGGCGGCGACGAAGCGATGTCTGGCCTTGTGAATCCCACCGTCATCATCACCGACCGCAACGCCAAAGCGCTCGAAGTCCTCGCCGCCGAAATCAAAAAGGGCCACAAAAACCTCGGCATCTTCTACGGCGCCGCCCACTTCCCCGACTTAGAAAAATCCCTCCTCAAACAGGGATACAAAAAAACCAAGCAGGAATGGCTCACCGCTTGGTCTGTCGAGAAGGAATAAGGAGGTCCCTTAAAAAACCGCCGCCAACTCCCCTGACTCCATCTTGCTCAGAAGAAAGTAGGTGTGCTCGGTATCGGCCCAGCTTGTCATCGCCCAGTCCGTGTTAACAGGGCAGTCGTGACACCCACTCACCGCACCTTTGATCTCATTCATCTGATCAGCAACCAGAACCTTCCGCTCCATCATAACCAGATGCACCGTATCTCCATTCTTCTGATAACAAATAAGCGAAGCTCTACTCTTCGTATCTCCAATCTCAAGAAACTTACAGCCAACTCCCTTCAGTTCGCGAAGCCCTTCCGGCAGCAGCTCGGGAGAAGGGAGATTTTTTTTCTTGAGCCACTCATAAAGAGCCGCCTGCCGGTCATTCTGTAAATCAAGCGAGAAAAAAGGCGACTCCAACATCTCAATCGCCGAACGCTGCACCTCCATCGGAGTCGTCCCCGCGAGGGCGTGTCCGCCAGCACCCGCGAAGAACACCGTCACCGCAAACATGATCGCGATCACGGCTGCGGCCGAAGTCGTCCACATAAAAGTCTTAAAATACCCCCGCTTATGATTCGCGGGCAATTCCACGACTTTCAGCTCCACCTCCATCGCACCAAGAATCTGATCACGGAGACCGTCCGGAGCACGCAACGAAGCCAAGGCTCCCACGAAGTCCGCATCGAACTCAGCCGGGTGATCACCGGCCCCTTCCAAAACATCAAAAATGGCATCCCGGAGATCATCAGGAATCTTCATGTCCGAAAGCATCGCTGAAAAAGCGGCATCCTGTGCTCGTTCCGCAGCCAGCCACTCGCCCAGCTCACGATCCTTCGCAGCCAGACCCAGCGCTTCCGCAAAAGCGGGTTCATCGGCATCCTCTCCGTCAGGACGAAAGCTCTGAAGAATAAATTTTGCGCGTTCCTTATCCATTATTTTTCTGAAATTTTTTGGTTTGAAAATCCACGATGCGCGTTGGCGCGCTCGCAGGCTCCGTGTTCATCTTCTTCCGGAGCTGTTCTTTACCCCGCGAGATCCTCGACATCACCGTCCCCATCGGCACATCCAGCACCTCCGCGATCTCTTTGTAAGAATGTTGTTGAAGATAAAAGAGAGTCAAAGGAGCCCGAAATGTCTCGTCCAACTCACTCAGTAAGGTCACCGCCCGCTGCGCATCCAACTGACGTCCGGATTCCTTCTCATCCGTCGGCAACTCATGCTCCACCTCACTGATTTCCAGCTCAGGATGTCGCTGCGACCTCCGCGCATTCCCCAAATGCTCACGATAGAGCGTCGTGAAAAGCCAGGTCTTCGCCTTTGATCGATCCTTTAACTGATGCCCCTTCTGGGCCCAAATCACAAAAGTCTGCTGAACCAAATCCGCCGCCCGGTCGGGATTCTTGGCAAGCGAAAAACCAAAGCGATAAAGCGCTTGGTAATATTGTTCCACTAAGTCTTCGAATTCGTCCATCTGTCTGATTTTCACTCATTAAGAGATTCCTGTCGCGCACTTATTCCCGCGATTTCCATTCTTTCTTTTTCGCACCTCTCCGATTATTCCTAAGAGGCAATGAAAACCTCGTTTACCTTCCTCCTCCCCCTCCTCATCCAAAGCGCCTTCGGCGAATTCCGACAGGAAAAGACCGACTCCTCTCTCAAGCTCTTCGACGGTGAAACTCTCATCACCGAATACCGCACCGATCACCACCTCCCCTACCTCTATCCCCTCGTCGGCCCCACCGGCACCAGCCTCACCCGGCACTTCCCCATGAAAAAGGACGTCGCCGGCGAAGAAAAAGACCACCCCCACCACCGCTCCTTCTGGTTCACCCACGGCGATGTCAACGGTCACGACTTCTGGCATTCCAGAGACCACAACTCCAACATCGTCCACAAATCATTCGCCGACGCCAAAGCAGGTTCATTCACCGTCAACCTCGAATGGCAGCATGAAAAAGAGGTCCTCCTCAAAGAAAAGCGCACCTATCAATTCGCCAAGCAGGACGACAAATCCCTCACCATCACCGTCACTTCTGCCCTCACCGCCGTGACCGACGTCACCTTCGGCGACACCAAGGAAGGCTCCTTCGCCCTCCGCCTCACCCCGACCCTTCGCCACGAAGGGAAAATCGCCAAAGGCCACATCGCCAACTCAGAAGGCAAACTCGACAAAGACGCCTGGGGAAAACGGGCCCGCTGGGTCAGCTACCACGGTCCCGATAGCAGTGGTAAAAAAGTCGTCGTCACCATGATGGATCACCCCTCCAATCACAACCACCCCACCCACTGGCACGCCCGCACCTACGGGCTCCTCACCGCCAACCCTTGGGGCGAAAAAAGCTTCACCAAAAAAGGCGACAGCACCCACCTCCTCAAAAAAAGCCAAACCCTCACTCAAAAATACGCCCTCCTCCTCCAATCCGGTGACTTCAACAAAGCCACGATCGAGTCCTCCTACAAATCCTTCTCCAAATAACCCCAAGGAGGGACGCTCTCCCGAGCGTGCGGGGGGGCGGGGGGGGGGGGGGCGGGGGGGGCCCCGGAGGGACGCCCCCCCGCGCCCCCCGCCCCCGCCCCCGCCCCCAACCCAAGCCCCACGCCCAAGCTCATACCAGCCCCGTGCATCGCACGGGGCCTCCTCTTTCGGCAACCACGGTTCGCTGAAGGCCAACGTCATAAGCCCGCCAATCCCACATTTCCCCAACTTGGCACAATAATCGCAATGAAAGTTGCGCGATCTGCATCCTGACTAAACAAATCAACCCGCGATGCCCGCCGAAGAAGCCCCCCCTCCGGAACCCCCAAAACCCCGCCGCCGTTGGAAGCGCTGGGGCTTTGCCTTCCTCCTCGTGCTCACAGCCTTCCTAATCTGGGCCAACGGACCCGGCATCCGCTGGGGAGTCAAAACGGTCATTTTGCAACAACTCGAAGCGCAAAAGCTCACCGGGACCTTCCAGCTCGAAGGAACTGCCCTCACCGGACTCGCCATTCACAATCTCTCCCTCACCGGCGAATCAAGGATCCAAAGCGTCGAATCCAACTTCATCAACATCGACTGGTCCCTCTCCTCCCTCCGAAAAAAAGAACTCAAAGCCATCTCGATTAACAAACTGCACATCGTTATCGCTCCTTCTGCCCCGAACCTCCCTGATTCGCCCGAAAAAGACCTAAATAACGAAGAACCCACATCGCTGGCAGAGACTCTCGATTTAGTTCGTGGCTTCATTCAACCAGCCAGGATCTCCCTGAGTGACCTTAAAGTTGAAGTCCTAGGAACCGCCACCGTGTCCCTTGGATACGTCACTCATAGTGCAGGTGATACCGAATACGCATTCGACGAACTCGGAACACGCGATCACACGGGCCCCAAAATCAAAAAAGCCGACATTACGATGAGCTGGAGCGAGGAAGGAATTGCTCTTGGCGGACTTCAGCTGACCTCCGATCTCGAAATCTTAGGCGTCATTTTCGAACCCGCTAAAAGTGCCCGCGGGGCCATCCTGATCAATGGCAGCCGCCTCACCTTCACCTCCGACCTCGCCAAAGCCCACCGCCTCACCCTCGACTCCCCCACCCTCAAAATCACAACCATCGCCGAGCTCATCAAACCCGGCCTCAAAGCAGGCGGGACCATCATCGCCCTCGAAATCGACACCGCCAAAGGCCTCGTCAACATCCAAGGCCGCGACCTCCAATGGGAGGAACAAAAACTCGCCTCCCTCTCCATCGAAGCACGCGCCAAAGACATCATCTCACCCTACGACAATCCCATCGAAATCAAAGTCGCCCTCGCCGACCAACTCGACCTCACCGGCACCCTCACCCCCGCCAAGGACCTCCTCGACGCCCAAGCCGAACTCGCCTTCACCCTCCGCGATCCCCGTATCCCCACCATTACCGGCGAACTCGTATACGACTCCCGCGAAGCCCGCGTCCTCGCCTCCGCGCTCGGTGGACTCAGCGTCAATGCCCGCTACTTCGTCGATTCCTCCACCTACGAAGCCGAAGCCATCTCCGCCCTCAAAGACGCCAGCCAACTTCACAAAAAACTCACCGGCCCACTCGACTTCACCCTCACCGCAAAAGGCACCGTCAAAGAAAAAACCCACTCCGGTAAGCTTAAGCTAACCCGCCTCCAGCTCAATCAATCAGGCCTCCCCGACGCCAGCACTTCCGGCATCGTCACCTACGATTGGCCCAGAAATGTCAGCGTCCAAAATCTCACCATGACCTCCCCCGAGGGCCAGATCAAAGCCAACCTCGCGTGGCAAGACGACCTCCTCACCATCTCCCAACTCGACCTCATCGAAAGCGGCACCAAGCTCCTCACCGCCACCGCCAAACTTCCCGCGCCACTCGATACCAAATCTCTCGACGACCTCCTCAACTCCACCGCCCCCATCTCCCTCGTCATCAAATCCCAAGCCCTGACCTTCAAAAAACTCTCCTCCTTCGCCCCCATCCCGCCCGAGCTTTCCGGCATCGTCCAAGCCGACTTCACCCTCTCCGGCTCCCTCGCCAAGCCCGCCCTCAACGGCTTCGCCACCCTCGATGACTTCCGCACCTCCGCCCAACCCGACCTCCCACCCGTCGACCTCAACCTCAACTTCAAAACCAAAGACGACAAGCTCCTCCTCACCGCAAAAGCGACCGAACCCGGCGGCCCCCTCCTCAATCTCGACGGCTCCCTCCCCTTCCTCCCCCGCGCTTGGATCAACCGCAAAACAAATCCCAACGACAGCCCCGTCAACCTCCGCGCATATTCGCCGGATCTCGACCTCCGCCGCGTCCAGCCCTTCGTCCCTATTATCCAAAAAATCACCGGATCTCTCAAGCTCGACGTTCTCATGTCAGGCACCATCTCCGACCCCAAATACTCCGGCTCCGCCAAAGCCCGCATCCCAAAAATGCGCCTCGCCAAATCCCCCATCTCCGATTTCCGTGACCTCAACTTCAACGCCACCTTCCTCGGCAAAACCGTCACCATCCAACCCTCCACCATCAGCGCCTCCGGTGGCACCGCCAAACTGAGTGGCACCATCGACCTCGCCGGAAAAGAACCCCTCCTTGACGTCAAACTTAGCGGTCGCCACATCCTCCTCTACCGCACGCCCGACTACACCTTCCGCGGCCACCCCGACCTCAACCTCCGTGGCCCTTTCTCAAAGGCCAAAATCTCCGGCTCCCTCCAAATCACCGAAAGCCTCTTCTACAAAGACCTCGAAATCCTCCCCTTCGGCGTCCCCCGAACCACCGATATCCCCCGACCAAACCTCCCCTCCTTCTCCGCCAAACCCACCTCCGCAAGCAGCGCAAAACCCACCACCGGCGTCATGGCCTGGGGCCTCAACCTCAACGTCACCACCGCCGACCCCATCCTCATTCGCGGTAACCTCGCTCGCGGCGAAATCACCGGAAACGTCAAAGTCACCGGCACCATCGGAAACCCAAAAACCTCCGGCACCCTGACCTCAAAGGACCTCGAAGCCGACCTCCCCTTCAGTCACCTGAAAGTCCAAACCGGCGTCGTCACCCTCCGACCCGACTCCCTCACCAATCCCATCGTAAACCTCCGTGGCAGCTCCACCGTTGGACAATACACCGTCCAGGTTTACCTCACCGGCCCCGTCCAAAACCCCACCCTCATCCTCACCTCTAACCCACCCCTCCCCGAGCCCGAGATCATGCTTCTCCTCGCCACCGGCTCCGCCTCCGCCGAACTCGAGGACCGCCAAGTCGCTTCACAAAAAGCCCTCCAATACCTCCTCGAAGGCCTCCGCCGACGCAATCGCAGCAAAGACAAATCCATCTTCCAACGCCTCCTAAAAAACTCAGACCAAATCGAACTCTCCCTCGGCGACACCAACCAATTCTCCGGTCGCAAATACTCCTCTGCCACTCTCGAAATCGATGATCAGTGGGACTTCACTACCCAGATCAATGACCAAGGCCAAACCCGCGCCCTCGTCGTCTTCTCCGTTCGCCTCAAATAAATGCGCACCTTTTCCACCCTCCTCATTCTCGCCCTCGTCAGCCCCCTCCCGGCTGCCGAGATCGAATTTGTCGGCCTGCGCTCTTACACAAAAAAAGCGCTCGAAGAAGCCATCGCCGGTCGCCTTGACTACATCAGCAAGCGCCCCGCCACCAGCTTCCGCGCGGACGATGCCGCCTTCCTCGTCGAGTCCTACCTCCGCACCCACGGCCTCCCCGATGCCACCGTCGCCTGGAACCTCCCCCCCGGCGACACCATCGTCCTCACCGTCGAGGAAGGACTCCCAAAATTCCTCGGCACCCTCAATGTCCAAGGATACGAAGACGCCGAAGCTGTCCAAAATCAATTCAAAGCCCCCTTTCCCGAGTCCGAGGAAAAACGCGCCTTCGAAGCCGAAGCCATCGACACCGGCCTCACCCGCGTCCGCGACCTCCTCCACGCCGACGGCTACTGGCAAGCCACCGTCACCTCCACCCAAGGCACCCGCACTGCCACCGGCGAAATCCCCTTCATCCTTCAGGTCACCCTAGGCCCCCTCTTCACCCTCTTCCCCCCCACTCTCAAAACCCCCGTCCCACCCACTGCCAAACTCCGCCAACACCTCCAAGACGTCCTCGGAAAAGAAGCCACCGCCGAAACCATCGTCGCCATTCGTAAAACCATCGCCGAAAGCTACCGCCGCCGCGGCTACACCGACATCGGCCTCGACATGTCCAAAGAGTCCGATGGCTCCCGCCTCCGCCTCGCCTTCACCCTCACCCCTGGTGAAAAATTCACCGTCCGCTCCTTCAACCTCGCCGGACTTCAAGAGACCGTCCCCTCCCGCGTCCGCAACCGCTTTGTCGGACTCGTGGGAGAAACCTTCAACGAAAACCGCGTCAACGATGAGATCAAAAAACTCCTCTCCACCGGCGCTTTCGAAAGCATCCGCCTGAACTCAAAAGAATTCAACGAAACCCAACTCGACCTCACCCTCCACCTCTCCGAGGCCAAGGCCCGCGGCTACTCCTTCGCCCTCGGCTTCGGCTCCATCGAGGGTTACGTCGTTGGAGCCCGCTACTACAACCGTAACCTCTGGGGCCGCCTCTGGAACCTCTCCGCTGGCATAGAAGTCACCTCCCTCGGCCTCCTCGGCGAAGTCACCCTCACTGACCCCTTCTTTCTCGGCCGCGACCTCAGCATGAACAACCGCACCTTCCTCATCACGCGCGACTACGATAGCTACCGAAAATTCCAAGGCGGCGGCAGCACTGAATTTTCTTGGAAAAAAGGAAAATACTACTCCGCCACCGCAGGTGCCGAGGTCTCAATTAACGCCATCTCCAGCACCCTCCCCGACGAACTTATCGGCCCTACCAACTACCTCAACCACCGCCTCAGCTTCCGCCAAAAATACGACCGCCGGGACGACCCCACCCTGCCCTCCGATGGCTGGTTCGCCCGCCTCGACGCCGTTCTCGGACTCGTCAACGGAGACACCAACATCGGCTACCTCGAGACTAACGCCCAACTCAGTTACTACCACTCCCTCGGCGAAAGCTCCGCCTACGCTCTCGGACTCCGTGGCGGTCTCATCTATACCAGCTCTGAGGAAAATGAACTCCCCATCGACCTTCGCAAATTCCTCGGCGGAGCCAACACCGTCCGCTCCTTCCCCGAACGCCAAATGGGCCCACAATTCGATAGCTCCCCCCTCGGCGGCAACAGCTGGTGGGTCGCCAACGCTGAATACACCCGCACCCTCAAAGGTCCCCTCAAAGGCCTTGTCTTCCTCGACGCCGGAGCCCTCGATGACGATCTTGAACTCGCCGCCGGCCTCGGAATCCGCATCGACCTCCCCGTCGGCCCCATCCGCTTCGAATACGGCCGCTCCCTCTCCCGCGACGACCGCGAACCCAGCGGAGCCTTCCACTTCGCCATCGGCACCACTTTCTAACCGCCCAAAGTCCCTGAACAGTAGTCGAAAGTTGCACTTTTGATACCCACCGCGAGGACCCAAAATCGCCCCTCCCATAAAAGGGAGAGGTTATCTTCCAAGAACCAGAGCATCATCGCGACCGCCACCAAAGGAACCCCGAGCCCAATCGCCTTCGCCACCCGGGAACGCCGGAGAAAAAGAAACGACGTCACTCCCCCTATCACCGGAAGAGATGCATACTCCCCACACCCCGGGCTGTAAAACCCCAACCCGAGAATCGTGGCGCTCACGACAACGCCAAAACCCAAACCAATCTCCCCCCGAACATTAGCCCACTCATCATTCTTCAGCTTCTAACACTCCCCCTTTTTCTCCATCTGCCCCAGCAAAATCCTCAAAGCCCCACCCGAGATCAAAATCTCCACAATCAACGACATCAACGAAAGACTCATCACCACCACCGCCGCGAAAAAGGTCCCATTCGCCCAACCTTGATGTTCGAGTAAAATCGCGATCATCGAGATCACGCACAGCAAAAGGCTCACCGCCCCTAAAAGTTGCATCCAACGAATCAAAAACAACCTCTTCCGCAAATTATCAATCTGCACCCGCGCCGAGTCCATCCGCTCACGCTCCCATTCGCCATGCAATGTCCGCACCAAGGCCGCCAAATGCAAAAAACGGTTCGTATAAGACAAAAACAGCAAACTCACTGCCGGAAAAAGCAAAGCCGGGGTCGAAATCTCCAAAGTCATGACCGGACCTACGAGGACAATTCGTAGAAATCACTCATAAAAAGAAACTTCCCCTCCCTAGGTTCCGTTATCTACAACCATCACTCACATTATGAAGCGTCTCCTTCCTCTTTTACTCACCGCCCCCCTCCTCGCCGAACCCGGCGACACCGTTTACCAAAAAGGCTTCCTCTCCATCGAGGACTCCCAAAAATCGATCGAGCTTCAGGACAACTACTCCCTCGACCTCGTCCTCTCCGATCCAGACATCCACGAACCCGTCGCCATGGCCTGGGACGGAAACGGAGCCCTCTACGTCGTCGAAATGCGAACCTACATGCAGGACGCCGATGCCAAGGGCGAGCAAGAAGCCACCTCCCGGATCTCCCGCCACGAAGACACCACGGGCGACGGCGTCTACGACAAGCACTCCATCTTCATCGATAACCTCCTCCTCCCCCGCATGGTCCTCCCCCTCGACGACCGCATCATGGTCGGCATCACCAACACCCTCGACCTCTGGACCTACCGCGATTCCGATGGTGATGGCGTCGCCGATGAAAAAGTAAAAATCCACGAAGGAGGAAAGCGCGGTGGCAACATGGAGCACCAACCCTCCGGCCTCATCTGGAATCTCGATAACTCCATCCACATTACCTACGAGAACAAAGCCTACCGCTTCACCGACGAAAAGCTCGAAGTCCAAAAACTCCCCCGTGGAGGCGGACAATGGGGCATCGGCATGGACGATGCCGGGCGCAACTACTACTCCGCCGCCGGTGGCGAACGTCCCGCCTTCTACTTCCAACAACCCATCAAATACGGAGCCCTCGATCTCCCTGGCCAGGAAGCCGATGGCTTCCGCGAAGTCTTCCCCATCGCCGACGTCCCCGATGTCCAAGGCGGCCCCCGCCGCGTCAACAAACGTGGCGGCCTCAACAACTTCACCGGATGCGCCGGCCAAGGCATCTACCGGGGTGACCGACTCCCCGCTGACCTCAAAGGTGACCTCATCATCCCCGAGCCCGTCGGCCGTCTCATCCGCCGCGCCAAAGTCACCCGCCAGAACGGCAAAACAGTCCTCAGTAATGCCTACCCCGGCACCGAGTTCGCCCGCACCCGCGACATCAACTTCCGCCCCCTCTGGGCCACCACCTCGCCCGATGGTGCCATGATGGTCATCGACATGCATCGCGGCATTATCCAGCAAGGCAACTGGACACGCCCCGGCTCCTACCTCCGTGGCGTCATCGACAAATGGGACATCGACAAAAACATCAGAAAAGGCCGGATTTACCGACTCACCCACCCCACCTTCAAGGCCGATAAGCAACCCCGCATGCTCGACGAATCCACCGCCGAACTCGTCGCCCACCTCGCCCACCCCAACGGCTGGTGGCGTGACACCGCCCAGAAGCTCATCATCCTCCGCAAGGATCGCGACACCGTCGTCCCCGCCCTCGAAAAACTCGCCCGCACCGGCAAGACCGAGCTCGCTCGCCTCCACGCCCTCTGGACGCTCGAAGGCCTCTCCAAACTCACCCCCGAGCTCGCGGCCTTCGCCCTCGCTGACCGAAGCTCCCTCGTCCGCACCAACGCCGTTCGACTCTCCGAGCCCTTCCTCGAAGCCGGAAACCAAGCCCTCATCGAAACTCTCGCCTTTTCGCCCGCCCTCGTCAAAGACATCGAGATGGCCATCCAGACCATCAACTCCATCGGAGCCTCCGGCAGCCGGGATCCCAAACTCCTCGCCACCATCGATGCCCTCCTCGACACACACGGCGAAAACGAAACCATCAGCACCATCAAAAACCTCCAAGGATCCGCCGTCGCCGCCCGTGCCGAGGCGCGCGCCCAAAAACGACAGGGCATCGCCTTCGGCAAAGCCATGGAAAACGGCAAAGTCATTTACCAACAACTCTGCTTCTCCTGCCACGGCCCTGATGGAAAAGGGACCCCCATGCCCGGCCAAAAAGGCCACTTCCTCGCCCCCTCCTTCGCCAACAACCCACGCCTCAGCGGCTCGGATGACACTGCCATCCGCACCCTCCTCCACGGCCTCACGGGAAAGATCGATGGCAAGGAATACGAAGGTCTCATGGTCTCCATGGCTACCAACGATGACAAATGGATCGCCGACATCACCACCTACCTCCGCAACTCCTTCGGCAACAAATCCGGCCTCACCCGCTCTGCCTCCGTCGCCACTTTGCGGAAAAAACACAACTCCCGCAAAGAACCCTGGACCCAAGAGGAACTCGAACAACTCTCCCCACCCGTCCTCGCCAACCGCAAGGCCTGGAAACTCACCGCCAGCAACGGAGCAAAAGACCTCAACGGATGCGTCGATGGCGACCCCACATCTCGCTACACCACCGGAACCGCCATGATGCCCGGCATGTGGGTTCAAGTCGAGTTACCCAAAAGCTCCAAGATCAGCGCCATCACCCTCGACGCCCGCGGTTCCGACCGCGACTACCCTCGGAAATACGAAGTCCAAACCTCGAGCGACGGCAAAAAATGGAGCAAGCCCCTTGCCAAAGGTAAAGGCGACACGCCGGTCACCGAAATCGCCTTCGCCGCCACCGAAGCCAAATACGTCCGCATCACCCAAACCGGAAAACACTCCCTCCACTGGTCCATCCACGAGCTCAACATCAAGGGCAAGGAACTCTAAGAAGCCGCTCATCGCCAGAGACCATCTTATTTTACCAAGTGCCGCCCTGCCTCGCAGTGCGGCACTTTTTTGTCCAGCTCAGTCAGTCACGGGAATCTGATATCGAGCCATTTCCTTGCCCCCTCTTTCAATATTCATCTCTCTCAAAAAGCCATAATTCTCATAGAATTCACAGAGTCGCTCCCGCGCCGCCTCACAATCCAACCTGAGATATTTCAGCCCCAACCCCGCCGCTTTTTCTCGAGCCCAATCCAACATTTTTTCCGAAAACCCAGTTCCCACAAAGCGCCGACAAACCACCAGCTTGTGAACATAAGCCGCCTCACCTTCAGGAAAACCAGGCCAATAGAGTGTGTCGTCCAACTCAAACTTCAGCACTCCCGCGACCTCATCATTTAGGAAAAAGAGCCAATAGTCCCCTTCCCTTGCCCCAGGCAACAAAGCCGAGAGCGCTAAAGAATCGCGGTCCCAAAGTGGCACCCCCTTTTCCTCCAGCCAATCAACGGCCTCTAAAAGGAGCGAAGAAACCACCCCCACATCATCCTCTCCGGCACAGCGAACTTTGACTAAATCTTCCACTTATCCCGGTAGGTTCGACCAAGCCATTCCAATGGAGCTTTCGAATCCTTCGAAAAGGTGTTCTTGATGGGATCCCACTTCACATCGACATGATGATTGTAGGCGATATTCATAAGGTGGGCGACATTGATAGACCGGGAACCCACCACCGCGCTCGTGATTGGCTGTTCACGTGACTTGATACAGTCGAGGAAGTTTCGAACATGCCCCGGTGAACGAAAAAGCTTCACTTTGGAGTCTTTTAAATACCCCTCTTCGGCCTTATCGAGCTCTGCTCCCAGCTTACTCCCCTTCTTGAGATGAGAAGCGACATCCTTGCCATCCACTTTGAGAGCAAACCCTCCTCGACTCACCTGAATCTCACCATCCGCACCGACCAAATGAACGCCGATCCCCTGTCCATGCGTTATCGTGATATCATCGTAAATCACAGCCGCCCCCTTCGTGTCACCTTCCTTCGCCGGCTTTTTAGCCGCCGTCGGTCCGGACTCATCTTTCCCCAGCGCCCACTGCACGATATCGAGATGATGGGCACCCCAATCCGTGATCATGCCTCCGCCATACTCCGTGTAATTTCGCCACATTGGGAAATGATTGTGGAGCCCTCGAGGGGCCAGAATGGAATTGTAAGCCCGCTCCGGCGCCGGTCCCTGCCACATGTCCCAGTCCAAGCCCGGCTCCATCTCCTCCTCCGGCAAATCACAAGGCTTCCCCGGACCTCCAAAATTCACAAAGCCATGATCAATTTTCCCAATTACTCCATTGCGAGCCAACTCACAAGCAACCCGAAACTCCCGCGAAGAACGCTGCTGTGATCCCGTCTGGACAATCCGCCCGCTCTTCTGAACCGCCTCCATCAAAAGCACTGATTCACGAATATTATGGGTCAGCGGCTTCTCCGCATAAACATCCTTTCCGTTCCCAATCGCCGAAAGAATTTGAATGGTATGCCAATGGTCCGGCGTCACCACGACGACCACATCAATCGCAGGGTCGGTCGTGATTTTTCGAAAGTCATTATGAGCCGCACAATCGCTGGTTTTGTAGTGAGCATCGACCTTCTTCTTAGCGTCCTCGCGACGATTGGTATCGACGTCACAAACGGCCACTACCTTCACCTCCGGCTGCCTCAAAAACTCCCTCAACAGCCCCCCGGCTCGCTTACCCATCCCGATGAATCCCACATTCACCTTTCCGTTCGCGTCTGCACCCCAGACAGTCGAGGGTAAAACAAAAGGAGCCCCGAAGAGCACGGATTTTTTCAAGAGACTTCGACGATTCATAGCGTAAAAGAACTTACCCAATCACAGATCCTTCTCTTTCGATATTTCCCAATGAAAGCACTCATCCTCCTCGCCCCCGTCATCCTCATCTCCGCCGCTATCGCTCTCAGTGAGAAACCCACGGCCCCAAAAGTCACCCCGATTTCCAAGGAACTCCGCGAAAGCTTCGACCTAAAACCCTTCTACAAAAAGTCCCTCGTCATCGAAACCTTCCCCATCCTCTCTTCCGAAAAGGTCCCCGACGCCGCTCTCTACGAAGCGGCCCACGTCATCCAGACCATGCTCAAAAACCGGCCCGACATCCTCCGCGAACTTGGAAAAAACAAAATCCGCTACTCCATCATGGCCGTCGATGAGCGTACCTGCGACATCCCCGAGCACTCCGACTTAAAACCCTCCACCTTCTGGAATCGCCGCGCCCGCGGCCTGGGTTCCACGCCCCAACGCCCCTCCGTCTCCTGCGGCGAAGAAAACCTCCTCGCCAACTCCGGCGATCCCTATTCGGCCGAATCAATCTGCGTTCACGAATTC
>JBLHUR010000047.1:0-35945 GCA_047629805.1 Akkermansiaceae bacterium
TGAGGCGGGGGTGGATGCGGAGATCGACGCGGCGGGAGATGGAGAGCTGGGCGAGGGTTTCCTGAAAGGCGGGGAGGTCGTTGGCGAGGCGGGATTCACGGTTCCAGCGTTGCATGGAGAGGACGTCGATGAGGCCCCGGGTGCCGAAGAAGAGGAAGCCGATGGTCCAGAGGGCGGGGAGGATCCAGGGGCTGGTGACGGAAAATTGAGGGGAGGATTGGGAGACGGTGAGGGTGGCTTTTGGGAGGAAGTTGAGGAGGGGGAGGATGAGGAGAAGGGAAAGGATGGCGACGGTGAGGTGGGGGTTAGTGGCGGGGTTGCGGCGCGCGAAGAGCCACATTGTGAGGGCGGCGAGGAGGGAGAAGAGGAGGGAGGGGAGCATGGTTACTTGGTGATCGGGTTGATGGGGGCACTGGGGAGCGAGGCCCTTCCTTGGGGGCTTTGGCTTCGCTCTCAATAACTGAATAACTTACTTACCCAATAACGGCAGCGAAGCTGCTACTCGATCAGTTTGCGGATGTCGGCGATTTCTTTTTCGGTGAGTTGTTGGTCGGAGGGATCTAGGAGGGCCGCGACGAGGTTTTCGGGTTTCCCTTTGAAGAAGGTGCCGAGGAGGCTTTTGAGGGCGGTGCGTTTGGCTTTTCGCTCGGTGATGAGGGGGCTGTAGAGGTAGCGGCGGCCTTCTTTGGAATGTTTGACGAGGTCTTTGTTTTCGAGGGTGGCGAGGAGGGCTCGGACGGCGGAATAGGAGGGGGGATCGGCGAGTTCGTCCTGGACGTCTTGGGCGGTGGCTTCGCTGAGGCGGTAGAGGATGTCGAGGATTTGGCGCTCACGGCGTGAGAGTTCCCCTTTTTCGAGACGGTTCATGATGGGAAGTTAGTAGGTGCTGGAAAAGCTGCAAACTAAATGTTGGAAAATTAGCAGTATTGGAATCGGGTGATAGAGTGGCGGGGAAACCACGAATCTGACGAATCTTCGCGAATTCCTGGGGGGCTTGGTTTGGGGGGAGGCGGTGCTTCTGATATGAGGTTCGCCTTCAGCGAACGGCCTGGGGGATGTAAAACCCCGTGCGCTGCGTGGGGCTGGTATGAATTTGACCGTTGGCCAAGAGGAGGCTTGGTTGTGGGACTTGGTTTGGAATGGCTGTTGTGTTTGGGGTGGGTTGGGGGTAATTGACGGGGGTGATATCGCTTGGTGGAGGGAATTCTTTTGGAGACGAGATGCGGCTGGTTTTTTCGGAAACCGGACTGCTTTCGAAGTCGCCGGATTTTGAGTATCGGGCGGAGCAGCAGCAGATGGCGGGTGAGGTGGCGGAGGCGCTGGAGGGGGAGCGGTCCTTGGTGATTGAGGCGGGGACGGGGGTTGGGAAGTCTTTGGCGTATTTGATTCCGGCGGTGGAGTATGCGATTCGAGAGGGGAAGAAGGCGGTGATTTCAACGCATACGATCAACTTGCAGGAGCAGTTGATTGGGAAGGATTTGCCGATTGTGCGGCAGTTGTTGGCGGAGCCGTTTGAGGCGGCTTTGTTGAAGGGGAGGGGGAATTATCTCTGTCCGCTGAGGATGCGTCGGGCGATGGATCATGGCGGGGATCTTTTTACGTCGAGCGAGCAGGAGGAGCTGATGGAGATTTGGAAATGGGCGGAGGGGACGAAGGATGGGACGAAGAGTGATTTGGACTTTGAGCCTTCATTGAAGGTGTGGTTGCAGGTGTGCAGTGAGTCGCATATTTGCACGCAGCGGACCTGTGGACCGAGGGGGAATTGTTTTTTTCAGGAGGCGCGGAAGTTTGCGCAGAACGCGCGGGTTTTGGTGGTGAATCATAGTTTGTTTTTCTCGCTCCTGAATCCGGATGAGGAGGTGAATGAGAATGAGCCGAGTGGGTTTTTGGTGCCGAATGATTTTGTGATTTTCGATGAGGCTCACACGCTGGAGGCGGTGGCGGCGAAGTCGCTGGGTTTGCGGCTGAGTCAGGCGGGTTTACGCTTTGATTTACAGAGGTTGTATCATCCAAAGACGGGGAAGGGTTTGTTGAAATATGCGCAGGCGGAGGAGGCGATGGCTTGTGCGCAGAAAGTTCTGGATGCGGCCGATGCGTTTTTTGACGAGATCGGGGGGGCGGTGACTTTTGGGGAGTGGGGGCGGGAGTGTCGGGTGCGGAATCCGGATTTGGTGGAGAATACTTTGGCGGGGCCTTTGCGGGAATGTTGGACCGCGATTGAGGAGGTGGCGGAGGAGGAAGATGATGATACGCGGAAGGGGGAATTGATGGAAGGGGCGCGGAGGCTTCGCGAGATGCATGGCGGGTTGAAAATGTTTTTGGATCAGGAGGATGGCGGGAGTGTGTATTGGGTGGAGAAGTCGGGGTATGAGGGGACGCAGTTCGTGCTGATGGCGGCTCCGATTAGGGTGGCGGACCGCCTGCGGCCTCTGTTGTTCGGGCCGGATAAGACGTGTATTGCGACGAGTGCGACGCTGGGAACGGGTGACGATCAGCTGACTTATTTTCGGGAGCGGGTGGGTGCCCAGCATGTGCCGGCGGTGAAAATTGGAAGTCCATTTGATTATCAAAAGCAGATGGCGATCTATGTCATGAAGTCAATGCCGGATCCTCGTGACGATCAATATGAGGGGATGTTGATCCATTGGATCGAGCGGGTGCTGAAGAAGTCGGAGGGGAAGGCTTTTGTGCTCTTTACGAGTCACCGCTTGCTGAGGTCGGTGGCGGAGAAGATGGAGGATTTTTTCGTAGAGCACGGGTGGGCTTTGCTTGCGCAGGGGATGGGGATGCCGCGTCAGAAGATGGTGGAAGAGTTTCGGAACGACGTGAACAGCGTGCTTTTTGGGACGGAAAGTTTTTGGGCGGGGGTCGATGTGCCGGGGGAGGCACTGAGTAATGTTATTATTACAAGGCTGCCTTTTGCGGTGCCGGATCATCCTTTGACGGCAGCGCGGTTGGAGGAGATCGAGGCGGAGGGCGGGAATCCTTTTATGGAGTATTCGGTCCCGGAAGCGGTGATCAAGTTGCGCCAGGGGGTGGGCCGGTTGATCCGGACGAAGAAGGACGAGGGGATGGTGGTGATCCTCGACAATCGGGTGGTGACGAAGCGCTATGGGAAGACTTTTTTAGCGGCTCTCCCGCCTGCTCCGATCAAGATTGTGCCTTGATCAGAGGGCGAGGGCGTCACTGAGGAGGGCGGCGGGCCATTGGTTTGGCGCGGTGGGGGTCTTGCCAAGGTAGCCGTAGTTGAGGAGCGAACCGGCTTTTGCCATGAGGGGGCGGGCGGCCGCTCCGAGGGGCCCCATTCCCATGACGGAGAGTTTCTGATGAGAAAGAATTTTCATCAAGGAGAAGTGTGATTTTATATCATCGAGGGAGTGGGCCATGAGGGCAAATTTATGAATGTCCACTCGTTGAGGGTTAAGCTTGGAGGTGAGGGTGTCGAGTGAGGGGGTTGCTTCGAAGTCATGAAAGGATCCGACCACGAGCACTTCTTGGCATTTTGCTTGATCAATGACGTTCTCAAGCGGCCCAAAGTCTCGCAACTCGATATCGATGAGGGAGGCGTAGGGCATGAGGGTGCGGTAGGCGGTGGCCCGATCCTCGATTGACCAATCGGATTGGCCGCCTTCTCTGGCACCACGGGCCGTGATGAGAATGGGGAGGGGGGACTTTGCGGCAAATTCAACGACATCCGGTCCGAAGCCGAGTGAATCGAGTCTGAGTTCGATGACGTCGCAGCCGCCAAGGGGGGCATTGAGAGCCTCATTTTCTGCGATTGCTCCGATTACGAGAGGTTTTTCGTCCGATAAAAACCCCCTGATCCTTTCGCGATGCGTCATGGGGAAGCTTGGGGTCGGGGATTTGGATTTGTCAAAAGGCTTCGGTCAGAATCGCGGAACCCTGTCAACCGCTAAAAAAGCTAGAGATTTCCTGTTTTTTGCTAGCCGTGCCCCATCTGCGTTTCCTAGATTAGGGGAAACCTTTCAACAATTCATGATTTATCAGAGATTCTTCAAAAATTTCCTCCCATTGGCCTGCTCTCTCGCGCTTTCCGGTGCCGCATTTAGCCAGCTGACAGCATCGAAGGATAATAAGTTCGACGTTGATGACCCTCAATTCACCGAATTGCAGTCGCCGACGATCTCTGACGGTAACAGTAAAAAGTTCCGTCCGAAGGAGTGGTTGGAGGTCGAGGTGAAGCTTAAGGTCCAGAAACTCAAGGAAGAGCCCAAGGATAAGTATCTCGACCAAATCACGGTGAATTGGAACATCGTGGTGAAAGGGCAGGACCGTAAGGCCTACAAAATCACCAAGAAAGTCACTCACGTGAACATTCCCACCGATGAGGAAGTGTATGTCTCCATTTACATTTCTCCCAATACGCTGAAGCGCATTACCGGTAAGGATAAGGCCAGCAAGAACGATCTCGAAGCGATTGGCGGTGAGATTGAGCTGAATGGCGAGATGGTTGGATATTTCAGCCATGGTCAAAAAGCCGGCTGGTGGACCAAGGAACTCAAGGGAGTCGAAGCCACTCAGAAATTCCCTCTTCTCGATAAGACGCAAACCCCTTTCGCCCCCCTCTGGTATGACCGCTACGCCGAGGTGAAGCCAAAGAGCGATCGCTAATTTTCTAAGTCAACCCATTCCACTTTAAGCACCTCACACACATTACCATGGCTGACCAACAGTCGATCATCGCACTCAATATCGGATCCCAACGGATTTCCATGGGCGTTTTTGCCCCAACCAAGAAAGGCTTGGTTTTAAAATCCTACGGAGCGTCCAGCATCCTCGCTGATCCGGCGACTGAAGCCGCGCGTATTCCGCAGGTTCAGCTCGCCATCAAAGAACTCTCCAAGAGTCTTAAGGTTGGGAAGCAGAAGACCGCCTATGCCCTCTCGGGGCAGTCGGTCTTTGTTCGCTTCGTCAAGCTCCCGCCTCTTGAGGCTGAGAACATGGACGAACTCGTGAAATTCGAGGCCCAGCAAAACGTTCCTTTCCCGATCGACGAAGTCGTGTGGGATTGGGAAAAACTCGAAACCGGGGGCATTGAAACCGAGATCGTTCTCGTGGCCATTAAGTCCGATTCTCTCAACGACCTCAACTCGGTGGTTGCTGAAACCGGACTTGGGACTCGCTTGGTTGATTGTGCGCCCATCGCTCTCTACAACGCCTTCCGACATAACTATCAAGGTCTAGAGGAAAGCATCCTGCTTCTTGATATCGGAGCGAAGACCACCAACCTGATCTACGCCGACGGTAAAAAATTCTTCACGCGTTCGGTCGCGATTGGTGGGGCAAACCTCACCAGTGCGGTGGCGAAGGAATACAATGTTTCCTTCGCGGAAGCGGAAAACAGCAAGCTGACCAACGGTCTCGTCACCCTCGGGGGTGGTCATGCCGGACAGCTTGATGAAGCGACCGCAGCTCTCGGAACAGTCATTCGTAATTCCCTGACCCGCCTCACCGCGGAAATTCAACGGACCAATACTCTTTTCCGCAGCCAGCAGGGAGGCAATGCGCCTACCAAAGTGCTCCTCGCCGGTGGTACTGCCAATTTGCCTTACCTCCGCGAATTCCTCGAAGAAAAGCTCAGCCTTCCCGTTGAGACCTTCAACCCTCTTCAGCGGATCTCGGTTGGCAAAGGAGTGGACGTCGATGTTCTCGGTCGCGAAGCGCACCAGCTTGGCGAAATCGTGGGTCTCGGCCTCCGGGCTTCGGGCAAAGCGACGATTGGAATCGACCTCGTTCCCGATGCCGTTCAGGCCCAGCGGGATATTACTCGCCGGAAGCCAGCTCTCATCGTGGCTTCCGCACTCCTCCTCGTCGGCCTTGCCGCTTGGGCTGGCTTCAAGTCCAAGTCCGTCGGTGATGCCAAGGCTTTCCTTGGAAACCTGGATAAAGAGGAAGTCCAACTTGAGCAACCTGCGCGCAAGATCGTGAAACTTCTTAAGAACGAAGAAGCAAGTTTCAAGCTCATCAAGTCTTATGCCGCTGCCGAAAAAGGCCGTTTAAGCTTCGTTGATGTTTGGAATGACATTTCCCCGCACTTCGTGAGTGAAAATGTCTGGATCACCGACCTTGAATTCAAGTCGGACTTCTCACTCGAAGCCGACGGCTCATCCGACCCTATCATGGATGCCAGTTTTGCGACTGCCAACTACGGAAGCTCGGCCCTCATGCCGGATAAGGAAATGGCTGACTGTATCTCCATCAAGGGGCTGCACCTCAATAAGAGCACGGAAGTGCTCGATATCTTGAAGCGTCTCAAGTCCTCCGAAGTCCTTACCTTCAAGTGGGACGACAAGACCATTCTTGATAGCCAGATTATTAAACTCAACCAGGCTACCCCGAGTGACGAAAATAACGACTACGCGGCTCCCTTCGAGCTCGTCATTCCTCTCGCGAAGCCCCTCAAACTTAACTAGCACCCGCTTAAAACACTCACAAAATTAATTATGACTTGGTTCAAAGAAAACAAGTTCCTTGCAGGGCTCATCTCAATCACGGCCCTCGTTGGCGCTCTTCTCATCTTCCTCGGTCTTAAATCTGGAACCAGCCTGGAGGCTGTCCAAGGAGAGATCGCCGCAAAGCAGTCCGGGCTGGAGAAAATGAAAAACCTCGATCCCTATCCCACAATCAAAAGTGCGAAAGAGAAAGAGGCCAATCTGGTTGCGGTTCTCGCGGAAGCCAATGAGGCTCGCGAAATGCTTCTCGCCTTCCGCCCCGAGACGATGGCCAACGTTCCCGGAAAAGCGTTCTCGGAAAATCTGACGGCAACTGTGTCCAAGGTGAAGGAACTCTTTCCCGGTGAAGATGATCTACCAAAGGGCTTCAACCTTGGTTTCAAAGCCTACTCCTCAGTTCCTCCAAAAGAGGGGTCGACCGGAGTGCTGACCTACCAACTGGGAGCCTTGGAATATCTTTTCGAAGAACTTCATGCCGCTGGAGTCACAAACGTTAGAAATCTCCACCGTGTGAAGCTACCAGCTGAAAACGGGGACGACTGGCCTGATGCTGCTGGTGCAAAGCGAGGTGGCGGCAGTGCCAATCGCGGACGCGGTCGCAGTAATCGTAACAGCAACTCGCGCAACAGTCGTGGAAGAGGGAACAAGCCAGTAGGCGAGGTTCTCCCTCCCGTCGCACACCGCCTTCCTTTCGAGCTGGTTTTCAAATCACCTGAAGGTCCTGCCCGTTTGTTCCTCGCCTCTTTGGCAAACTCGGACAAGTATTTCTTCGAAACCCGCTTCGCCCGTGTCACAAACCCATCTCCGACTCCCACCGCCGGTAAGTCTGCTTCCGTAGCCAAGCCCAAAAGTCCCTTCGGTGATTTCGTTGTCGAAGGTGAAGAGCCCGCCGCCGACGCTGCCGCTTCCTCCGAACAGATCTTGAACAAGGTCTCGGGTGGCGACGAGTTGGTCATCTATCTCCGTGCCGATCTGCTCCTCTTTATTGCGGAGCAGAAATTCCCAGAACTCAAATAAAACACCTACGAAAAAATGTCCTGGATTAAAGAAAACTACCATATCGCAGCCCTCGGTGGCGGTGCCCTCGTTCTCGTGGGCCTCGGCTACTTCGGATTTAGCGGTAATCAAGCAGTGAACAATGAGTTCAATGCTAGCAACCCTCCTAAAAAGACGAATCTCGAAGTTCCGGGTCCCGTCATTCTGGGTGACCTTATCACTTCGCTCACCAAGGAAGAACCCGTCGTTCGTCGGGCGACCCCGAAGTCGCGTCCTGTTGATCTCTTTACGAGCGTCGATCTCTATACCAGAGGCGATAATACGAAGGATCTCCTCGACCTCCTGACAATGCCGGAGCCAGTGCACTCTCCCATTGACAACCAATGGTGGGTGGATCACCGCATTGATCCTTCCTTCTCCGACTCTCCTCAAAAGGATCAAGACGGAGACGGCTTCACCAACCTTGAGGAATTCACGGCAAAGACCGATCCGAATGATGTGAAGAGTCATGGTGAACTCATTACCAAGCTCGAGGTCGTGACTGTCGAAAGCGACATGTGGCTTCTGCTCTTCAAGAGTGTTCTTGGAAAAGGTTACCAATTTGACCTGCAGTATAGAGCCTTCGGAGGCCGCGTTCAGACCAATCGCATTCCGGCATCGGAAGCGGTCAATGAGGGAGACACCTTCTTCAAGGCGGAGCCTGGTAAAGATCGCTTTTCTCTCAGGAAGATCGAGCCCCGCGAAGAAGACGGCCCCACCGGGCTTCGTCCTCGTAATTGGGCCATCGTCGAAGACCTCCTTCCTAGTAAAAAGGGAATGACCTACGAGTTGCCTTTTAACCTGAATGCAGGCCAGAGACGCCAAGCGACCCAGTATGATCACACCGTGATTTTCAGTCTGAATGCGATTGGGGAAGCCTCCAACAAGTTCAAGGTCGAGGAAAAAGGGACGTTCTCTCTCCCTCATGGCGGAGAGGACCTCAAATACACCTTGGTCGAAGTGAAACTTGGCGCTGATTTCCAACCGGTGGCCGTTGTGGTCCAAATCGGTGATGACGCTGAGAAGACTCACGAGATTCCGGTTCCTAGCGCCGCTCCCGCTCCCGCAGAAGGCGAAGAAGGAGAATAAACTTAACCCCGGTCGAGGGAAGTTGCATGGAAACTTGCACCTTTTGAAAAAAAGGCTTCCCAAGCCCCCCATAAATTCACAATAAATCAATCAGATCATGCAGAAGAGACACACACACCTAACCCATCGCACCATGTTTGCCCTCGCGGCACTCGTGATCGCGCCGCTCTCAGTCGAGTCGGGATATGGACAACAAGACTTGGCAGGGCAGGAGACGATCCGCCGCCAGTTGAACGTCCAAAATTCCGATGAACTCCTCATTTCCGGCCGCAAGGCATACGCCGAAGGCGACTATGAAACGGCTGTGCGGGACTACAAGGAGGCCTTGGGCCTTCTCCCCTTTGGAACCGCAACCAGCGACCGCCGCAAAATCCTCGGTGACCACCTTGCTGATGGCTCGGAGGCCCTAACTGCGCTCTATCGCCGCACCGGTAAGTTTGAGGAAGCTCGCGAGCTCCTCAATGAACTCGAAGAGAACGATCCCGGCAGCATGGTTGCCAAGAAGGGACTCGAGTATATTGACGATCCCATCCGGACGAATCCTTCCCTGACCGAAGAACACACCAAGAACATCGATAAGGTTCATCGACTTCTCCACCAGGGCGAAGGCTTCTTCAATCTCGGTCTTTACGACAAGGCTGAAGAAGAATTTAAGAATATCATTCGCATCGACCCATACAACAAGGCTGCCCGCCGCTGGATGGAGCGTTGCTCAGCCATCAAGTCAGACTACTACCGCGCTGCTTATGATTCGACCCGGGCCCAGATGCTTATGGAAGTGGATCAAGCTTGGGAACTCGCCGTGCCTCCTCTCGGAGATGGCCCGATCCTGGTGGACACTACGACGAACACAAGAGAAGGTGAGCGGACCATCACGGCTAAATTGAATCAGATTATCCTTCCCGAGCTCCAGTTGAACAACAGCACGGTGGAGGAAGCGATTGAGTTTCTTCGCCTGCGTTCAATCGAGCTGGACACCACGACTTTCAACGAGGCCCAAAAGGGAATCAACTTCGTTGTTCGCACTCCGACAACCGTAGGTGAAGAGGGTGGTGCTGCCGATGCCGGTGGTCTTGGTGCAGAAGCCGGTGACGGATTCGGCGCTGCTGCTAATCCTAATGCCACTCTCATTGCAAAGCTGGACCTCAAGAATGTGCCTCTACGAGTCGCTCTTCAGTATATTTGTGATGCCGCCGGTCTCCGCTACAAGGTGGACGAGTTCGCGGTAACACTGCTCCCGATTGGAAACGGAGAAGATGCGGACATTGTGCAGCGTCGCTGGACCGTTCCTCCGACCTTCGAGACCTTCATCACCGTAAGTGGTGACGGCGGCGGTGGCGGTGCGGTCGAGAATGATCCCTTTGCAACCGGAACCGATGGCGGGAATGGTGGCATCAAGCCCCGTGAAGATATCACGACTCTTCTCAAGAAGAATGGTGTTTCCTTCCCTCCAGGTGCTTCGGCAAGTTTCTTGAAGAGTTCCTCTACCTTGATTGTGCGGAACACTCCTAACAATCTTGAATTGATTGATGGAATCGTGATTGCAGCAGGTCTTGCGACGCCGCGTCAGATCCGGGTCACGACCAAGTTCGTCGAAGTCTCTCAAGAGAATGGCGAAGAGCTTGGCTTTGACTGGATCGCCACTCCCTTTGGAGTCGGTAGTAACTATTTCCTCGGTGGTGGCACCGTTGGGAGTGGCACTGCTCGTTCCAACCAGGATTTCATTGGAACGGTTGACCGGGTGAACATCCCCGGAATCCCGGCTTCCCCTCAGCAGAACGTCTCGAACATCATCACTGCGGGTAACCGCAGTGGAGCCGCTGCGGTCAACCGCAACAGCATTGATGCCATTTTGAATAACCCGCAGCGCACTGCCCAAGCCACAAGCGTGGCTCCCGGCATCCTTTCGATGACCGGGCTCTTCAGTAGTGGCCAGGTTCAGATGATCATGCGTGGCCTCTCCCAGAAAAAGGGTGCGGACATCATGACTGCACCAAGCATCGTTGCTCTTCCCGGGCAGAATGCGACCATCGAGATCATTCGTGAGTTTATTTACCCTACCGAATACGAACCACCCGAGCTTCCCAACCAAGTTGGCAGCACTGGCGGAAACGACGGTGGCCTAGGTGGCGGTGGCGGAGCGGGATTCCCGGTGACTCCGGCAACTCCATCGGCCTTTGATACCAAGAATACGGGTGTCACGCTCGAGGTCGAAGCCCAGATCGATGGGAATGATAGCATCATCGACCTTCGCTTCACTCCAACAATCGTTGAGTTCGAAGGATTCGTGAACTACGGGAGCCCGATCACGGCACCGGCGACGGATGCTCTCGGTAACCCCGTCCAGATCGTGATCACGGAGAACCGCATCGAGATGCCTGTCTTCTCGGTTCGCACCGTGAAAACTGGCTTGAACATCTATGACGGCTACACCGTCGCGGTGGGTGGTCTCATGCGTGAGGATGTCCAGAGTGTGGAAGATAAAGTCCCCATTCTTGGTGACCTTCCCTTCATCGGACGTCTCTTCCAGACCAAGGCCCAGAACCACATCAAGAGTAACCTCATCATCTTCGTGACTGCTGAGATTATCGATGCGACTGGCCGCCGTGTGAACGGACAAGATCCGACACCACCTTCCAGTCCTTCTGTTGGCGGACCGGGGAATGCCGTCGGCGTTCTCCCTTCCGGACTGTAAGCGTTCTTTAAAACTTCCAAGCGGGACCTGCAATGCAGGTCCCGCTTTTTTTTGGGGAGAGACTTTTGCAAAACGGGAGGTAGAGTCCGCCCCGATGAAGGTTTACGGGCTTACAGGAGGCATCGCCACTGGCAAATCGACGGTGGGTAAAATGATACACCGTCTCGTTCCCTCAATGACCTTGTTCGATAGCGACGAATCGGTTCAGACTCTTCTGAAGTCGCCGGAGGTTCTTGCGGAGATCTCGGAGGCCTTGGGAGCGGTGATGGTGGATGGGAAAGGGGACTTGGATCGGGGGAAGTTAAGAGGGCTGGTTTTTGAAAATGAAGGGAAGAGGAAGGCCTTGGAGGGTGTCTTGCATCCGAAAGTCCGAAAGGAATGTCTTGAGAAACGGGAAAAATCTTCTAGAATCCCCTCAACGACCCTGTTTGTCGCTGATGTGCCGCTTCTTTTTGAAAGCGGATTTGACTTTGGCCAGGAGCTTAATCTGGTTGTGGCGACTTCTGAAGCTACGCAAAGAATCCGCCTCAAGGCTCGGAGTCACTTCGAAGACAGGATGATCTCATCGATCCTCAAAGCGCAGCTTCCCATTATGGAGAAGATCGCCCGAGGGGACGTCGTTTTTTGGAATGAAGGCAGTCCGGCCGTGCTGGAACAACAACTGTCCCGCTTCCTCCAAGTACCCCATATTTCATGACAGACGAGCAAGAGCCCACCGAACCTACGGTAGCCCCCGGAGAATCTCCCGCCAAACCAGCCGCCAAAAAGGCGGCGAAGAAGGCGGCAAAAAAAACCGTTAAAAAGGCCGCTAAGAAAGTCGCAAAGAAGGCGGCCAAAAAGGTGGCGAAGAAAGTCGCAAAGAAGGCAGTCAAAAAGGTGGTAGTCAAAAAGGCGGCAAAAAAAGCAACGAAAAAGGTTCCGGCACCGGAGCCCGAGCTTGAGCTTGAGCTTGAGCTGGCCCTTGAGATGGGAGAGAGTCCCGCTCCGATCGAGGATGAGGCCATGGCCGCTGCGCGCGCCGCTGAAATAGCGATGGCCGCCGCCAAGGAGGCGCAAAAGGCTGCTGAGAGGGCCGCGAAAGTGGCGCTGGAGGCTCAGAAAAAGGTTGCCGCAAAAGAGGCCGCAATTGCGAAGGAGAAGTCGGTCAAGAAAGAGGCCGAAGAGATCGAGACGATCGTTGAGGAGAAGGAGGAGCTCCCTGCTGACCCGCAGGAAAGGCCCGCGAGGAAACCCAGGCCTGACCCTAGGCCGAAGAGAGAGGAGACTCCTCCGCCACCGCCCCCCAAGGTTCCTGGAGAGATTTATTTAAATGATTTCCGCAATGAATCGCTGAGTGACCTTTACGATGAAGTTGAGCGCTTGCCGGTGCGCATTCCCAATCATGTCACGCGGGCTGAATTGGTCTTCACGGTCGTGTCTTGCTATGCGATGCATGGCACCCGTGTGACGGGGGAGGGGGTTTTAGAATACTCCGGAGGAAACTTTGGAATGTTGCGGGACGAGATTCGGAGCTTTCGAGGCTCGCCTGACGATCTTCATTTTTCTACAGAACTTATCAAGCAGCATGATTTAAGGGAGGGGCAGCGCATGAAAGTGCTCGTCCGGGAGCCCCGTCATCGGGATAAATACCTCTCGGTTGCAGAGGTTCTGGAGGTAGAGGGCGTTCCGATCGATGATTACAAATTGCGGCCCCATTTTGATACCCTTACCTCACTTTTTCCGGAGGAGAGATTTGTGTTGGAGGGTGAGGATGATGGAGCCGGGCTTGCCACGCGGGTGGTGGATCTGGTCGCCCCTCTTGGGAAGGGGCAGCGTGGATTGATTGTGGCGCCGCCAAGGGGCGGTAAGACCATCCTCTTGAAGCAGATTGCCAAATCCATCCAGTTAAATGCGCCGGAAGCGGAGCTCATTATCCTGCTCCTTGATGAGCGTCCGGAGGAGGTCACTGATTTCGAGGAGATGGTGGGGCAGAATGTGTTTGCCTCGACCTTTGATGAACCGTCGAAGCGGCATGCGGAGGTTGCCAATCTGGTTCTGGAGCGTTCCCGTCGTTTGGTGGAGCAGGGGAAGGATGTCGTGATTTTGCTCGATAGTCTGACCCGTCTCGCAAGGGGGTATAATAATGCCTCTCGGGGTGGGCCCATCGGTTCGGGGGGAGTGAGCCCGAGAGCGATTACCGAGACGCGAAAGTTTTTTGGGGCAGCACGGAATGTCGAGGAGGGTGGGAGTCTGACCATCCTTGCGACCTGTTTGGTGGAAACCGAAAGTCGGATGGATGATGTTATTTTTGAAGAATTAAAGGGCACCGGTAATTTGGAGATTCGCCTCGACCGTGAGCTTGCCGAACAGCGGATTTATCCAGCAATTCACATCCCGCAGAGTGGCACTCGAAACGATGATCGCCTTTACCATCCGGACGAACTCCCGCGTGTTCAGGAGATTCGTCGTCATCTCGCCAGCCTGCCGATTGGGGAGGCGATTGAGACTCTTTTGAGGAATTTGGCACGGACAAAAACGAATACCGAACTCCTTTTACTGGGCATGCGCTGATTTTGCGCTTGTCGCATTTGGACTCTGCCCGCTAGTCTCCGAAGACACAGAAACTCTCTTTCTCATTTCAGTAAATCTGACGATCGATTCGGCGAAACACGAGTTTTCGTTTGATAGAGATGAGAATACCATGTAAATGCTTTGCAAACACCTTCGAACATGAATATCGCAAGATCAACGACCGCCTTGATGGGCGCCTTCACTCTATCCGCCAGTATGGCGCACGGGCAAGCCCTTCTCCTTTTTCGGGATACCAAAAATTTTAAGCAGATTGCTCCGGAGACTGCGGTCTACCAAGGCGGCGACTGGAACCTCTTCGTCTTCGACGGCAATGCTCTGATTTTGGGTTGTGCCAATAACAACTCCTTTTTCTACACCACTCCGAATATTACCTGTCCCAGTGGGACGACTGGTTTGGTAACGCAGGGGGACTTTGATGAAGATGGGGTTCGTGATGTGGGCCGGTATTTTTCGGTGACCCAACCAGTCCCTGCCCGCCAGATCGAACCTTTTCAAACCGGATTGGTGGAGCTTTTTTCAGCACCCCCATCTGATCTTCCACGTCCGCTTGGGAGTTTTAACTGGATTGACACCAGTATCGTCATTTTCTTCGATCTTGTGAACGATCCTGTCAACGGGGTCGGTTACGACCTGACCTCCTACGAATCGACCCGCCCCTATGAGGCTAGTGAGCTGAAGCGGCATCGCGATGAGATTGTTCCGGGGAGTTACATTTTCAAGTTCCCTGCTTTGGGTGCTGATCTTGATAGCCCTAACGGTTTTATCATGAATGCTCCCCACCGCGAGATGGTCGAAGCCTTCCCTGGGCCGGGTGGACGCAGTATCGTGAGTGGCGGTATTTCGGTGGGAAATGATTTCCGCGTTGCCAATGATGAGCGCTGGAGTGATGGCATAATGGAGTTTGATCCTCGTATTGTATTTGATTTTGAGTGGGAGGGCTTTAACGGCCAGACCTTTCTAAGTGGTGACCGTATTTTCTTCTCCGTGAGAGAGCGGGATACTGGTCGGATTCGTTTCCCGCCTATTCCTGATCCGGTCGGACCACCTCCAGATTTCATTGGGGGGAACCCGCACCTTCCCCAGTTGATTGGAAGTAGCACTTTGGGAATTCCGACCGGCTACGAGCTAGGTCCGGACTTCTTCGGTCCAAATCTCGAATTCATGGTCGAGCTTGAGTTCCGTCGGAACCTTCCCTCGGGAAACACGATTGACCAATCGAGACGTTTCTTCCGTTGGGACATTGATTTGATCGACACCTACGAAGGCTTTCAGAGAGTCACTTTTCCTGCGGCATCAGCACAAATTTTGATCGAACCGGAAGCCGACTATGATGGAGATGGTTTCACCAACCTCGAGGAATTCGGTCTCCAGACTGATGTGTTGGATCCGGCCTCCGTGCCGAATCCCACTCCGATCCTTGATAATTTCACCCAGCAGTGTATTTTGGAAATCCCCAAACGCCCCGGCATCGGTTCGCGTCTTTCCTACCTCATTGAGTATTCTTTCGATCAAGAAACTTGGATCACGATCAAGCCCGGTGATCCAAACTGGTTCATCGTCTTCGACAATACTGAGTTGATCAGCGTCCTGAGCCGACGTCCCGTGAGCGTTAATCCTTGCTTCACCCGAGTCCGGTTCACTCAAAACTAATTTTAATTTCTTAGGAAGGGGTTGAATCCAGCCCCTCCAAAAACACCCATCATCCATTGCTTTTGTTATGAAAAGATCTTCAACGACCCTCATCTCACTGTTGGCCCTTACGGGCTCAGTGTTCGGTCAAGCTGCGTCCAGCTTGGTGACAGCGCCTGTCGCCAGTGGCGGAACGCACCAATTTACTCAAAGCGGAAATTCTTCCGATCTTGCCCTTTGCACCTACGAATTGTGCCATTTGGACGAGAGTGGTCGCATGAGAATTGAGCCGGTTGCGGCCGGTTCCATGTCTGCCATCATTTCTCAAGCTTCCCAACCGGATGCCGAGAAGTATTTAGTGTTCTATCCCGTTGGACAGGAGCGTAACCCTAATGAGCGGAGGGTGCTGCGCACCCGCTATGTGGTAACTCTTGCCGAGGGAGCTGATCTCAATGCTATCAAGACTCGATGCGGAATGAAATCCATCGAGTTGGTGAGAGAGGGCTCTAATCTTGCTTTGTGTGAGGAAGAGTCTGCCGGGCGCGTTTTAGGGCAGCTAAACAATGTTCTGAACGATCCTGAGGTCGTCTCTGCCGAGCCGATTTTTGCGAAAAAGCGTTTCAAACGCGCGATTCCAACCGACCCATTTTATGGTCCAAATGAAAGTCCTGACACCAACGGTAACTACCAGTGGTATCTGAACAACGAGGGGATCAACGGGGGAGTGCCAGATATTGACATTAATCTCGAAGGAGCTCTTGACCGGGCCACTGGTGCTGGCGTGACCGTCGCCGTGATCGATGATGGTTTTTCGACGGATCACCTCGACTTGGCCGCCAATGCTGGCGGGCCTCATCTCAATCTTTTGGATGGAGACCCTGCTGACCCGGCAACTCTTGATACGACTGCGACTCACGGAACCGGGATCGCGGCCTTGATTGCCGCCTCCTTTAACAATGCCGAGGGAATCTCTGGTGTTGCTCCCGGTGCGACTCTTTCAGGGATTCGCCTTCTCACAGGAGCGGCTGAGAATGCCGGTCTGATTGATGATGCTGATGAGGCGAGGGCTTTGCGTTTTTCAAATGACGAGATTGATGTCTACAACAGTAGTTGGGGTCCTGATGACACAACGTTGGACCTCGAGGGACCGGGCTCATTGGCCCTGACCGCGCTTCAGAATGGAGTCGAGAATGGGCGACCCGTTGCTGGCGATGCCAAAGGAGTGATCTATGTCTGGTCTGCTGGTAACGGGGGTGGTATCGGTGATCGCTCCGATTATGACGGCTATGCTAGCTCCAAGTATACTATCGCGGTTGGCGCGATTGATGATTCCGGTCGTAAATCAAATTATTCAGAAGAGGGCTCAAACATTGTCGTAGTAGCACCATCGAGCGGTGGTGCACAAGAAGTGCTCACAGCAACTTTCGGCCTTGGGGTCGATGATGATGATAACCCAATTAGGACCACGGCTTACACCACTGATTTCGGGGGCACTTCAACATCCGCGGCTCTCGTTTCGGGAGTGGTCGCGCTGATGCTGGAAGAGGCACCTAACCTCACTTGGCGAGATGTCCAAAACATCTTGATTCGCACTGCCAAGAAAGTGGATGCGAATGATGGAGATTGGATCGATAACGCAGCGGGACTTAGTTTCAACCATAAGTATGGAGCTGGACTTGTTGATGCCGCAGTCGCTGTCGATTCCGCTTCCCGCACCGCCGCAGGGACTAATCCATCGTTGGGCGCCGCTGAGCGTCATCAACGCTCGCGCTTTTTCTCGAGTCTTTCAAATGATCCCACAGTTCAGAGCGGGGAAGTCCCCGATAATGACGGGAGTTCTTTGCTGGTAGGGTTCGATATGACTACCGATTTTGAGGGCAACGCTCGCCCTAATTTGCGAGTTGAGCACGTCGAGTTAAACGCGACGATCATTACGCAAAGCCGAACTGATTTGGAGATCGTCTTGATTTCACCGAATGGAACGCAAAGTATTTTACAGGCTGTCGATGCGGACAATACAGAACAGAGTATTTCACGCTGGACCTTTATGTCGGTTCGCAACTGGGGAGAGGGCTCCGCAGGAACTTGGGTAGTTCGTGTCACTGACCGAATCACTGGGAACGCAGCTACCTTGAACAACGCGACCCTTGTGATCAACGGGTCCTTGGATCCTGAAGCTCCTGTGAGTCAGGTTCCACTCCTCACAAGTTCTCCTCTAATTACCGTCGATCAGGGTGCTGAGTTTATCTATAACCTCGAAACTTCGGGTGCTGCCGGGGTCACGGTTGGCGATCTTCCAAATGGGGTGACTTTTGACCCCGTGACTTCGGTGATCTCAGGTTCGGCACTAGCTGCTGGTCTCTTTTCCATTCCGATCATCTTGACCGATGAAAATGGTGTAGAGGGTAGATTCAACATTAATATCGTGGTTCGTCCGACTGCTGTTGCACTTGGCGATGCGGTTGGCCTCTCTGGTATTCCTGCTGTCTTTGGTGGTGATGGTTCTTGGGATTTCGAGTTAATCGATACGAACGATGGTGACGCCGAAAATCCTCGCTCTGCCCGGAGTGCGGTTGGCCTCCAAGACAATGAGACGTCAGTCTTTGGATTCGATAATTTGAGCCAAGGGGTCTTGTATTTCGACTGGAAGACGTCCTCCGAGGAGGGTGCCGATCGGCTCTGGTTCAATCGTGGAGGTGATGTTCCTGAAATCTGGGACGCTTTCATCAGCGGACAACGCGAGTGGACAACTACTGCGATCGTCCTTCCTGATGCTTCAAACAATGTTCGTTGGATCTACACTAAGAATGGTTCCGAGTCTGAGGGCGAGGACCGTGGTCTCGTTGACAATGTCCGTCTTGTTTCCATGGAAAAGCATATGGAAGATGTCATCGCGGCAGCTGCGATCGAAGGATTTGTTCCTGAATTCGACAGCCGGATGACCTTCTATCCAAGACCAACTGCCTTTGCGAGTCCCGCACCTGGCGGCACGGAGCCGGTTGCGCTTGCGTCCCCTGCCGTTGGGAATGGTCAGACGGCTTCTCTTTCTACATGGGTCGAGGGGCCTGGTGATTTCAGCTTCATTGCTCTCGTCTATGGTGAGCCTTCTGATGTTTTCGAAATGGTGATGGATGGGGTGGTTGTCATCACAGAGCCGGGTGTGGTTGGTGATAGTCTCAACCCTTCGGTTGTCGGCATTAGCCGGGCAATTCCGGCAGGCCGTCACAGAATTCAGCTAAGATACCGAAAAGGATTTACGGGAACCGGGTTCTCGGAATTTGATGATGGTGATACTGACGACATTCCTTTCGATGGAATTGTTCTCGATGACATCAAATTCGTCTCAGTACTCAACTACGGCGGTTATGCATCGGCCTTTGGAAGTGGTTTTGATCCAAGTCCTAGCGCTGATGGCGATGGTGATGGTTATTCGAACCATCAGGAATATGCCTTTGGCGGAAACGTCTTGGTTGCTGATATTCCCAAATATCTTCCGAAGGTTGTGACCTCTGGATCGGATAACTTCATCGAATATGGGGTCGACACCTCCAGAACTGATCTGGAATTCGTGCCTCAGCAATCTACGGACTTGTCCAATTGGGTTGGCGCTGAGCTTACCACGCTTGATCGGGTCGAGGGAGATGTTGAAATTCATCGCATCCCGGTTCTCGATGGAGCAGGCCGTGGCCATCTCTTCTATCGTGTTGTCGCCCGGGCGAAGTAGATTTGCTTTACATTTACTGATTCGTTAATTTTGACTTATCTACTGTTCTTATAGAATTTCAGAGGAACAGGGTCCATTCCCTGTTCCTCTTCCGTTTTTGCATGTCTGACGATCATTATACCAAAGTCGATCCACTCGTGGATGCTCTTCCTTCTGGTCCCGGAGAAGTGGGACTTGATCTAGAGGCTGATAGCCTCTATCGACATTCTGAGAGAATCTGCCTGGTGCAGGTTTGTTTTGGAGAAGAAGTGGAACTCATCGATCCCCTGGCCGAGGAGTCTCTTGATCGTTTGGTAGATTGGCTGAGAACTGCCAAAATCTGGATGCACGGAGCCGACTACGATATGTCGCTCATGCTTCGAGAGTGGAAGATGGTTCCGCCGGTTCTTTTCGATACTCAGATTGCGGCGCAATTATTGGGTCACGAGCGATTCGGCTATGCTAGTTTGGTTGAGCAGTATTTTGGAGTTGAATTGTCGAAGAGTTCGCAAAAAGCGGATTGGGGGAAGAGGCCATTGAGTCCGAAAATGTTGGAGTATGCCTGCAACGATGTGAGGTATCTTTTACCACTGGCACACGCCGTAGAAACCAAGCTGAAAGAACTTGGCCGGTATGATTGGTTTCTGGAATCTTGTCAGGCGGCTCAAGATAAAGTGGTTGCCCGCGAAGGGGAGGTGAAGGAGTCGTGGAGAATTGGTGGGAGTGGTAAGTTGCAGCCATCTGGGCTTCGCTTTTTGAAAGCGCTGTGGGAGTGGCGTGATGGAGAGGCGGCAGCTTGGAACCGTCCTAGTTTCATGGTGTTAAGTAACCGTGAGCTGATTTCTTGGTCGATCGAATTGGCTGACGGGAAGCGCGTGCAATTTTCACCCAAATTGAGGAGGGATCGCCTTCAGCGCCTTGAAACAGCGATTGTGGTTGCGAAGGAGGTGCCTGAATCTGAATGGCCCAAACGTCCGAAACGTGAGCGCCGTGCCTATGACGAGACATTTGAAGCGAGATTGAAAGTGGAGATGGAGAAGCGAAATGGCATTGCTGAAGAGCTTGGGATTGATCCATCGGTGATCGCTTCCAGGGCGGTTTTGGAGCAATTTGTTGCGGGCCGAACTGAGCCAGGTGTTTTTTTGCTTAACTGGCAGCGGGAGCTCTTGCAGTTCTAGAAATCCATTGTTGGACTTCTTTTTTGATTCCGCTAAAATCTACCCATAATGGCTGAGCAAGGACAAGCGACTGAATGGGTGATTCATTTTTCGTGTGATTATTGCAAGATTTCTCTCACGGTTGAAGATTCGTTGGCGGGAGTGACTGGACCTTGTCCTTCGTGTGGCGAGACGATTACTGCGCCACGTCCGATTGCTCCGCGGAAGGTTGATGTGAGGCCGCGGGAGGTAAGGGGACAGGGCAACTCCTCCGTTGAAGCAGGAAGAGGGGATGTTCAGGTTTCGTCTTGGAGCGCAGCCAATCGCCGATCAGACTCAGGGCGCCGAAGGCGATCGATCAGTCCCGAGACTGGCGTTTCTGGGGCGCATCGCGAGCGGGAAGAAGTGGCGGCGGTTGTGAAAATGTTGGTCGCTGGTTTGATTGTTTTGGCCATTGTTTTGGGAGTGGCCTACTGGCTCAATTATCGCTTCAACGCAGCGTGATTTGCGGGCTTATGGGGGGGTGAAAAAAATCCTAAAATTCTTCGAAACAACCTTGCCGCTACTCCCGAAATTTCAGAGAATTCGGGTCTAATGGCAGACGAAAAACCGGACGAGGAAACCGACGATATTGGAGTCTCTGGCGACCAAGAATATGGAGCCGGACAAATCGATAAGTTAGAGGGGCTGGAAGCGGTTCGGAAGCGTCCGGGAATGTATATCGGAGACCCTGACGAACGGGGTTTACACCACTGTGTTTTTGAGGTTCTCGACAACTCGATTGATGAGCACCTTGCTGGTTATTGTAAGACCATCGATATCTCCATCAACGATGATGGGTCTTGTAGTGTTACTGACGACGGGCGGGGGATCCCGGTCGACATGCACCCGAAGTTTGGGATTCCGGCGATTGAGTTGGTTCTAACCAGTCTCCATGCAGGTGGTAAATTTGGCCAGGGTGCCTACAAGTATTCGGGTGGTCTTCACGGAGTGGGTGCAAAGTGTGTTAACGCTCTCTCTGATTGGTTCGTCGCCCAAGTTTCACGTGAAGAAAAACTTCATGAGATCACCTTTGAACGAGGTAAGACGACTAAGGAACTGGCGGTTGTCGGCAAGGTTCCTCCGGGCGTGACTGGCACCAAAATCACTTTTTTCCCTGATGCCACCATCTTCACGGATACAACGGAGTTTAAGTTTGATCGCCTTGCCAAGCGGCTTCGCGAACTTGCTTTCCTGAACCCGGGACTGACGATTCATTTGGAAGACGTTCGGGCTGAGTCTGCCGAGAAGGAGACCTTTTTCTATGCTCGCGGAATTGAAGAATTTGTTGAGCAGTTAGGTGCAAATAAAAATCTAGTTCACGCCGATCCCGTCCTGATTAAAGGGAAGCGCAAGGTTGAGATCGATTACGATGGGAAGGTCATCGAGGACGACGTCTTCGTTGATGTCGTTTTTCAATACAACGATTCCTATAACGACCAGATTCTCTGTTTCGCGAACTCCATTCCGAATGCGGATGGCGGCACCCACATGACCGGCTTCAGGGGATCTCTCACTCGATCCATTAATCTCTATGCCAAAAACAATAAGATTCTGAAGGATAAAGACGCCGCGCTCAGTGGTGATGATGTTCGCGAGGGAATTGTTTGCATCATTAGTGTGAAAATGCCCAACCCTCGCTTCAGTTCCCAAACCAAGGATAAGTTGGTCAATGCCGAGATCGAAGGAGTGGTTGGATCAGTGGTTTACGAAGGTCTTCAAAATTACTTTGAAGAGAATCCCAATCTGGCAAAAACGATCATCGACAAGGCGGTCAATGCGGCCCGTGCTCGCGAGGCTGCCCGAAAAGCACGTGAGACGGTTCGCAAATCAGTCATGTCGGGTGGCGGATTGCCCGGAAAATTGGCCGATTGCTCCGAGCGTGATCCCGCGAAATCCGAGATCTTTATTGTTGAGGGAGACTCCGCCGGTGGTTCTGCAAAGTCAGGCCGCGATCGGACGACCCAAGCAATTCTCCCGCTACGGGGTAAGGTTATTAACGTTGAAAAGGCCCGCCTTCATCGCGCGCTTCAGAACAAGGAAATCCAAGCCATGATCACCGCGATTGGAGCGGGGATTGGCGATGGTGACCAAGAGGGAGCCTTTAATTTGGAAAAAGTCCGCTACCACAAGATCATCATCATGACGGATGCGGATGTTGACGGTGCTCACATTCGGACCTTGCTGCTCACCTTCTTCTGCCGTCACATGTCTGAAATGGTGAAGGCTGGGTACCTCTACATTGCCCAACCTCCGCTTTATAAAATCACTCGTAAAAAGCGGGAGGAATATATTGCCGACGATCCGGCAATGGACAAGATTCTCATTGAACTGGGTTCGGATGACGTCCTCCTACGGCAAACAGGGGGTGAGAGTTCGGTGGATTCGGATCTTCTTCAAAGTGTGCTTGCAACCCTCGCAAAGCTTCACAGTTTTGTGCGCACGCTCGAAGGACATGGCGGAAAATTCAAAGACCTTCTCGCCGCCCGGGATGGCAATATTCTCCCAACCTATATGATCCGTGTGCGCACGGGAAATGAAGAGGATGTCCTCTACTTCAAATGCGAAGAAGAAGTCCGGGCTTTCGCCGAAGAGAACCGCGATCTTCGTCTTTTTGGAGAAGAAATCACTGAGGAAGAAGATGTCGCCTTTAAAGAGAAATACGAAGGGAAGATGCGCCGTGCGGTCCGACGTGAACTTGGGGAGGCGATAGGTATTTCCAAGCTCCTCGAACGTCTTGGCGAATTCGGAGTGAAGAGTGAGCCCTTTTTCTCGGATGACGAACCCATCTACGAACTGGTCGAAGGGGAAGGGGATAACGAAGTGATTACGCCCATTTTTAGCCTTTTTGAAATCCTCGGCCGCGTCCTTGAGATCGGTAAAAAGGGAATGCGCATCCAGCGATTCAAGGGACTTGGTGAAATGAATGCCAAGGAACTTTACCAAACCACGATGGACAAGGAAACCCGCCAACTTCTGCGCGTTCAGTTTGACGATGAGAACAGGCTCGAAGCTGAGACCATGTTCGACGTCCTCATGGGCGATGTGGTGGAGCCCCGAAAGCGCTTCATCGAAGACAACGCACTCAATGTGCAAAACCTCGACGTTTAATCGAACCCCCTAATTTTTCATGTCTGACGACACCATAGAACCTACCCCGCCACGCGATTATGTTGAGATCATCAACGTCGCTGACGAAATGTCGAAGTCCTTTTTGGATTACTCGATGTCCGTCATTATCTCCCGTGCTCTGCCCGATGCCCGTGATGGCTTGAAGCCTTCCCAGCGCCGCTTGCTTTATGCGATGCACCATGATCTTTCGTTGTCCGCAACGAAGGCTCACTTGAAGTGCGCCCGTATTGTCGGTGAGACGATGGGTAAGTATCACCCGCACGGTGACGGAGCGATTTACCCGACTCTCGTGAACATGGCCCAGCCGTGGACGATGCGTGAAACGCTTGTCAATGGTCAGGGTAACTTTGGCTCGGTCGAGGGCGATGCCCCGGCTGCCATGCGTTACACGGAGGCCCGTCTCACCCACATGGGATCGGCGATGCTAACGGATCTTGAAAAAGACACCGTCGATCACCAAACGACCTACGATGAGAACAGTACGGAGCCTGTCGTACTTCCCGCTTCTATTCCCAACCTTCTTGTCAACGGAGGAACCGGAATTGCGGTTGGCATGGCCACCAACATCCCCGCCCACAATATGGGCGAGGTGATCGATGGGGTCTGCGCCCGCATTGACAATCCCTACATCACCATTGAGGAGATGAAGGAGCACATCAAGGGGCCTGACTTTGCTTCGGCTTGCGAAATTCGCGGCTACAAGGGCATCGATAGCTACTTCCGCACCGGACGTGGGAGCATCAAGATGCGGGGTGTCATGGAAGTGACTGAGAGCAAAACCGGTGCTTCGCAGATCATGATCCGCCAGGTTCCTCATGGAGTGAACCGGGCCACTCTTCAGATTCGCATTGCTGAACTGGTCCGCGAAAAGGTCCTTCTCGATATCTCGGGAATGCGTGACCTCTCGGCTGATGATACTTGTATCGAAATTACTCTGAAGCGCGATGCTCGACCGCAGGTTGTGGTGAATCAGCTCTTCAAGCTGACCGCAATGGAGACCTCCTTTGGCGTTAACATGCTGGCCATTCACGAGCGCCGTCCAAGGCAGTTGGGGCTTCTCGATGCGCTCGATTGCTTCATCGAGCACCGTCGCGAAGTGATCATCCGCCGGACTCGCTATCTTCTTAAGAAGGCCGAGGAACGTGCTGAGAACCTCGAAGCCTACTTGCTCGCGTTGGGCCACCTTGATGACTTTATCAAGATGATCCGCGATTCCAAGAACCGCGACGAAGCTCGTCAGAAGCTCAAAGCCTACCACTTCGAACTACCTGCTGCCGAGATTCTGGGCGTGCTGATCCGGGGTCAGGCCAGTATCGTGGGAGACAAATATGTCTTCACCGACCGGCAGGTGAATGCCATTCTCGAACTCCGTCTCTATCAGCTGACTGCGATGGAGCAGAGCAAGATCAAGGCGGAATACGATGCCATCATCGAGGAGATCAAAGACCTCCTCGACATCCTCGCCCGTGAAGAGCGCGTCCTCGCCATCATCAAAGGTGAACTTATGGAGATTAAGGAAAAGCACGCCACACCGCGTCGCTGTCCTATCCTTCCCGACGAGGGTGAGATTGCCATTGAGGATCTCATTTCCAATGACGGCATGATTGTGACTCTTAGCAATCGGGGATACATCAAGCGCACCGCGGCCAGCGAGTATCGGGTGCAGGCCCGTGGCGGAAAAGGGGTCCGTGGCATGGAGACACGTAATTCCTCCGACGAGGAAGAGAACGACTTTGTCGAACGTCTCTTTACGGCGCAAGCGCATGACTACCTCATGTTCTTTACCGATACCGGCCGCGTTTACGTCGAGCGGGTTTATGGCTTGCCTGAAGGGTCCCGTTCTTCCAAAGGACGAAGCATTAAAAACGTCCTCGCGTTGCAACCGGAGGAGTCCATCGCGGCAGTCCTTCGTCTCGAATACACCACGGATGAGGAGTCGGGAGACGATATCACCTTCCGTGAGGATGCCGGGAATGTCTTCTTTGCGACCCGATCCGGTAAGGTGAAAAAGACGAGCCTTTACGACTTCAAGAACTACCGTAAAGCGGGAACGATTGCGATCAAGCTGGACAAAGGAAACGAGCTCATCGGGGTGCGCCTCACTTCCGGAAAGAACGATGTCATGCTCGTGACCCATCGCGGAATGAGCTGTCGCTTCAACGAGGATCAGACCCGCACGATGGGTCGCAATTCAGCGGGAGTGCGCGGGATTAGACCGAGGGAAGGGGACTTTGTCGTCGGCCTTTCGGTGGTGACTGAAAACGCCCGACTGCTCGTTGCCTCTGAGAATGGCCTCGGCAAGCGGACTCCGTTTGAAGACTACCTGGCTAAGAATCGCGGTGGAATCGGAATGCTCACGATGAAGTGCACCGAGAAAACCGGTCCTGTCATTGGCAGCCTTTCGGTTGAAGAGGACGACGAATTGATGCTCATGACCGACGGTGGTCAGAGTATCCGTATCCGTGTTTCTGATGTCCGGGAGACCGGTCGGAACGCGCAGGGTGTTAAGTTGGTCACTCTCACGAAAGGCGAAAAATTACAGGCCGTTGCCCGTGTCATGCCGGATGACGAGTCTGAAGAAGATCCCGAAGAAGGCGGCGAAGCTGAAGAAAGTGCTGCTGAAGAGCAGGAATAGTCTCTCGTCAGGAAATTTATATTCAAGGGTGGTGAAGTTAACCTTCGCCACCCTTTCTTGTGCCCTTAAAAGGGGAGCGCCGTAAAAGAATGAGTCAATCTCATTTGCAATCTGTGTATGTGCTATGTATTCTATAAGCATTGTGAAAGGGGGATCATTCAGGATCTGGTGGGTGTTCGGCGAGAGCCGGTCATTTGGGGGCTTTGCTCTGATCTCGTCGCTCATGGTTTTGGCCCTCCTGACGATGGTGGCGATTGCCTTCTTAAGCTTGGCGAACTTGCAGATGAAGAGCTCCCGCAGTGGTCAGCACCAGGCGGAGGCGGAGGCCAATGCGCGCCTTGCTCTGATGATTGCGATCGGCGAATTGCAGCGCGAAATGGGACCGGATCAACGGGTTTCGGCAACGTCTGGTTTAGAGTCGTCCGATGGTATCCAACAGAAGTATTGGACTGCTGTTTATCGCACGACCCAGAAGAACGGGGAGCCATTTTTAAGCCGCGATGATCTGAATGGCGGGCTCCGGGATTCCCGAATTGAGGGAAGTGAATGGGATGAGCCCCTCAATTATCTTGTCAGCGGAAATGAGGGAGGTCTTCGCACGAATTCCAGAATTCCATACGGTCCTGCTGCGATTAGGAGGGCGAACGGAGTAACGGTAGTGGGTGGTGGGTCGACGAACGGGGATCCTGCGGATGAGGTCAAGGTGCCACGTGTTGGGGTTTTTCAAGATGGGACCCGGACTGGCAGTTACGGGTTTTGGGTGGGGGACCTTGGTGTCAAAGCGAATATCGCGGTGACTAATCCTCATGATTCCACCAAGAGTCCCGAAAAGTACTTTGCCTTATTGGGTGGCATTGGACCCGAAGCCTCAGCCATCGAATCGGGAGGAACCCGGACACGATTGGAAGAGGGTGTCAAACTGAGGTTGGTTTCGGAGCAGTCGCTCGATTTTGTTCACGAATCTGGAGCGGATTGGCGGCGGAGTAATTTTCACAATGTCACCGTGCATTCGCAAGGGGTTCTCGCTAATTCGCGCGATGGGGGATTGCAAAAGAACCTAAGCGTTTTTCTGAATCAGAGTGAGGATATTGATCCGGTCCGCGAGGGTGGAGAGATCGTGATGCGCGGGCTTTCGGCCTACGATAATTTGGTAGGCCCGGCCAATGAAGCGGAGTCCACTCGTCTGGGGCTGGCATGGGAAGAAACCCGCCATACGCTGACTTCTCCCAAGTTCGGCCTCTTACGGGATTGGGCCCGGCTTGGGGATGCCGTCACCCTGGCTGATAATGAAGTGGACGCTCGCCTGCCCAAAACGGAAGTGAATTATAAGCTGCCCGACATTCTCGAAGGAAGCTCGCAAAATCTCAATCCGGTGACCTTGACGGAGGTCGATCACGCCAGCCTCGCTCCGATCTTGGTTGAGGGGTCCATGTTCAATACCTTCAGCACCCACCGGAATCCGGCCGGAAGTCGATACTCTTACAATATCCGTTCTCATGATTTTCCAAGGGTCGTGCTCTGGAATCCCTACAGCATTCCGGTCACTCTTCCTGGAACGGTGGCGATGTTACAGATCAACGGACGCCGGGGTTTCCGGACGGATGCCTGGCGTCGCACTGCGAATGGGGTCGAATTTCCGATTGGCTTTTCGACGTGGTTGAGTTTTGGCGGGCGGACTCGCCCGGATGGTCCGGTCATCGGAAGTTCGGCCTATGAGGATGCCTACACCGGGAGCTTTTATTTTCATCTGGAGGAGACGACGTTCCAACCCGGCGAGTGTCTCGTATTCCTTCCTGACCAAGCGGCGGAATACGATGAAGACAATGTCCTCAATAATTCCCTGTCGCCCTCGGCTGCTTATGATTTTGCAAATAACTACTACCACTCAGCTTCAGAATTTGATGAGGAGAACCCTGAGGATGTCGGTGGGATGGACTGGTATCCCAAGAAGTTTTGGTATACCCCGTCCGATTCCTTTTTTGGAGGTGAAGGCCAGCTGACCCAGAGTGACGATAGCCAGATGATTCTTAAAAAAGTGGGCACTCTTTCGGAGGTCGCACCGCTCGACTTTGACAACCTACCCCAGATCGCGGCGGTCTCCTGTTCGTTGCAATTCGGAGCCGGTCGGGAGCCCCCCGAAGCCTGGTATCATGACCCGAGCGACCCCAATAGCGGAGTGGATATCGAGTTTTTAGATATGATCAATCCCGTGGTGACCCTCCCGCCGGATCGCCGGACGCGGCAAGGATACCGGATGCGTTGGTTCCGTGAGCACGACTCTAATATGCAGGCGGGCGACAATGGTCTGGAGAAGTATCCGGAAGCTTGGGAGGAGGCCTTTCTTGCTAATTGGAATCTCAGAGCGGCTTATGCCTCGCGTTCTCCTTTTGAGAATCTCATTGGTAATCGCGGGGATGGAATCGCCAGCGGTCCGTGGTTCTTTGGCATCTATACCAAGGATCTTTATGACGAAGAAGTGAGTTGGGTGGAGCAAACTCCTTTCAAGGATGAGGATGATCGAAATCTTGGAAATCCCTTTGGCCCACCCAGCGAAGGAGCGAGGCGAAATGTTCTTTTTGACGTCCCTCGCGGGGAGTTAGGCATTCTTTCCTTGGCTCAATTCCAACATGCCAAGATCTCCGAGTATGTTTGGCATCCTTCCTACGCGATTGGAAATTCTCTCGTCGATCCCCGGCTCGGCCTTGAAGGGCGGAAGGGGACCGCTCCGGTCTTTGTTGGTGACGGGCAGGACCGCAATGGCTTCTTTTCCGGCTCCATCGGCTGGTCTAGTAACTCTGAGCGAGGTGGAAATCGGGAAGCCTGGGCCGATCATGGTATCGGACTTTTTCATGATGTTCCCGAAACCTCCAACATCGTTTATGACCTCTCCTTTGAAGTAAATCACAAGCTCTGGGATGAGTATTTTCTGAGTTCCGGGAACGACTACGACCTCCTGCAAGCTGCGCAAGACGAGCTCGTCGCCGAGCTTCCCAATCCCCGCATGAAGCCCGTTGCCGGAGCTGATTTTAATGCGATTGGCGACTTCCATCGCGCCGGTTTAGCCCTGATGAATGAGGGGGCTTTTAACGTAAATTCGACCAACGTAGAAGCGTGGAAGGCCGTCCTTTCCGCGAATCGTCGCGAGGATGGTCGGACTCCGTTCCCGCGCATTGTCGGTGGCGATCGTCCGGAATGGGCCTCGAACGAGGGCGTGACCAATGATCTCACTTGGGATAGTACGCGGGTTTTGAGCGATGACGAAATCGAGCGTCTGGCTCTCGCCGTGGTGGAAGAAGTCAAAAAACGTGGTCCCTTTTTATCTCTCTCGGATTTTGTAAATCGCCGCCTGAGCAATGATGAGAATGGCGAAAAGGGAGCGCTTGAAGCTGCCATTTCCCGAGCCGGATTAAATTTTCCGCTCGATCAGGACGGACTCTACGCTCTTAACAATGAACGCTCGCTCGGTGATTACGAGCATCCTGACAACATCGCCGACTCCACCCAGATCGAGCAGACTTTAAAGCCAAAGAGCAAGGCTTGGGGAGCTCCGAGTTATTTGACTCAAGCCGACGTCTTACAAGCCATCGGAGCAGGACTTTCCGCCCGATCGGATACCTTTGTCATCCGTGCTTATGGCGAGTCTCTCGTTGGTGGGAAGATCAAAGCCCGCGCTTGGTGCGAGGCGATCGTGCAACGCCTGCCCGAACCGCTCCGGCCGGACGCCACTGGAATCAATCCTGACCAGGCAAATGAATATCCTGACTTCGGTCGCCGTTTTAAGATAAAGAGCTTCCGCTGGCTCAACGCCAATGAAATCTAAAACGCTCCCAATCTCCTCATTCTGCGAAACCTTTCGCTGGATGCCCCCCCAACCAATGTGCTAAACTAAACTCATCATGAAACAACTTCTACTTCTCATCGCTCTCGGTGCTTCCTCTCTGGCTCATGCTCAGGAGCAAGTTGAGCGGAAACACGTCCGCTTCATTCCCCTCGGAGAACTCCCTGTCTGGAAAGAGGATGTCAAAGGTGGCATCCGAGTCCAACGCAAGGCCCCTGAGGGTGCGCTTCCGCCTAGCAACGTGACCTACTCCCAGGGAGACGAGGTCAGATCGCTTCGCTTTTCTCTTCGTTCTTTCTCCGACCTGGCCGTCTTTCCGGGCAGTGCCGAGGGCATCATTCTCAAAGAAGGGGAGGGCGCAGCCGGTAAGGAATTCCTGAAATCTGCCATGCCTGCTTCGCCGCTTAGCCTCGGAGTGCTCTTCCGCGACAACAAGGCCATGACTTGGGAGAAACCCCAGATGCTCCTTTTGCGCGACGATGCCGATGCCTTCCCTGTCGGGAAAATGCGCTTCGTCAATGTCTCTGACAAAACCGTCGTCATTCAGATGGCCGGAGTGGCGGCCTTTGGCGTAGCTCCCGGTAAGACCAGTTTGAAATCCATTAAAGTCGGTGATACCGCGATCAAGGTCGGTTACATGACCGCAGACGGCGGCTCCAAAGCGATCTGGCAGAACAACGTCAAAGTGCAGCGCGGACAGCGCGTGCAGTGCTTCTTTTACAAGGCTCAGGGCAAGAACCCACGGGAAGCGGTAAAGTTCCATACCTCTCCGGAGTCGGTGCCTTCTTTGCCAAGGCCGAGAACTCGCTAGGCCTCGTCAATTTTCCAATCTTCGGCCTCGTCGCGGATCAATCTTCCTGATATAAATTCGGGAATGTTGATCCGCTTTTTATTGTTTTCCCTTGGCCTTAGCTTGCTCTCGAAGGGGCAGGTGAAGGACGATCCTTATCGCTACGTGCGGATTCTCCCTTTGGGGCCTGCGGCTCCCTTTAGAGAGGGGCCAATAGATAAAGACGGAGTTCGCATCATGCTCGAGCCGGAACCAGGCGAGGAACCGCCCAGGCAGGCTGCTGCAAAAGCTGAGGTCCCCCAACTGCAGCCCCTCAGCTTGGCCCTTGATATGTTCTCTCGTTATACCGCCTTCGGACCCAAGGTCGAAAAAATTGAACTCACCGCTGCGATCGAAGCGGGCGGGAAAGCCTTTTATTCGTTCAAGGCTCCCACCGCAAAGCGCTCACTCGCTGTTCTTTATCGCGATCACCAAAAGTTGGATTGGTTCAATACCAAGTCGCTCGTTCTAAAAGATGACGCCACCACTTTTCCGGTGGGCTCGATGCGTTTCGTCAATGTCTCCGACCAAACGCTAGGGCTGACCTTTACGATCAAAAAGAAGGGGCAAAGGACCAAAGTTGCCAAAGTGGGGGTGGCTCCCGGCAGAACCCACATTCGCAAGCTTGATAAGGATGGAGAACTCGTGACGATCGAGATCGTGAATAAGGGCGGAGGCGAGAATATCGAAATCCGGCATAGCACGGAGAAAGCCGATAAGGGAGAGCGGATCAATGCCTTCTTCTACAAGGACACGAAGCCAAAGGCCTTCAAGCCGGTCCGTTACCTCAATTTCCCAGAGAAAATCCCAGCTCTCCCGATGCTGTCCAAGCCTAAAAAGGACGCTGGAGAATAGGTTGCTCAAGAGAGCGCTGGCCAAGGCCAAGTGCGGGAGCTTGCTCCCGCTTTCCTGGGTGGCCTGTCGGCGGCAAAAGCGGCGGCAAGCCACCACACTCCAAATGCGATTCGTCGCTCTTGCTTCAAAGACCCCAAAACCACTCATTTTGATTGGTTTCGCGTGAACCTTGACGGGGGAGGGCTTCCCTGCATAATGCCGCCGTTTTCCTACCATACAGGTCTGGAAGACGCCCAACCCTAATTTCTAGGAAAGACCCATGGCAAATTATGCAATTAACGGATTCGGCCGCATCGGCCGGATGGTGCTTCGCTCAATGAGCGACGCTGAACTCAAAAAAGTCGTCGCGATCAATGATCTCACCGACAACAAAACCCTCGCTCACCTTCTCAAGTATGACTCCTCACAGGGTCAGTTCTCTCGTGAAGTGACGTATGATGACGAACACATCATCGTCGACGGCCACAAGATCCACGCCACCGCTGAGCGCGATCCTGCGAATCTTCCTTGGGCTAAGTGGAATGCCGACGTCATTCTCGAGTCCACTGGTTTCTTCGCAAGCCGTGAAGGTTCCTCCAAGCACATCTCAGCCGGTGCCAAAAAGGTCCTCATTTCCGCTCCTGCCAATGATCCCGACCTCACGATGTGTCTCGGTATCAATGACGACAAGTATGATGCGGCGAATCACCACATTGTTTCCAATGCGTCATGCACCACGAACTGCCTCGCTCCTCTTGCGAAGGTTCTTAATGACAAGTGGGGCCTCAAGCGTGGCTTCATGTCCACCATTCACAGCTACACCGGTGACCAGCGTCTTCTCGACGCTCCTCACGGCGATCTTCGTCGTGCGCGCTCTGCTGCCGTGAACATCATTCCTTCCTCCACGGGTGCCGCGCGCGCGATTGGTGAAGTGATTCCCGAGCTCAAAGGTAAGCTTAACGGTGGTGCCTTCCGTGTGCCAACTCCTACCGGTTCACTCACCGATCTCGTCGCCGAGCTTGGTGCTGAAGTGACTGCTGAGGAAGTGAACGCTGCTTTCAAAGAAGCTGCGGAAGGTCCCCTCAAAGGAATCCTTCACTACAGCGAAATGCCTCTCGTCCTTCAGGACATCGTGGGTGACCCGCACAGCTCGATTTTCGACAGCGGACTCACCACCGTGATGGGCGGAAACCTCGTGAAAGTCTGCTCATGGTATGACAACGAGTGGGGTTACTCCTGCCGCGCTGCTGATGCCATGAAGATGCTCGGCGATTCCCTCTAGGATTCTCCTCAGCGTATTTTTCAAGAAGACCCGGCTGAGCAATCAGTCGGGTCTTTTTTATTCACGCTACCCCGGAGGCCACTGCAATTGCCGACCGGCGAGCAGGTGGAGATGCAAATGCGGGACCGCTTCGCCTCCGTGGAGGCCATTGTTAATGACGGTGCGAAAGCCATCTTCAGCATAGCCTTCCTGCCGGGCAATCTCCCCGACCTTCAGAAGAAGGTGGCCCAAGAGGGCTTGGTCTTCAGCATCGGCAAGGGCGATACGGGTGATCGGCTTTTTGGGAATGAGGAGAAGGTGAACCGGGGCTTGCGGCGAGATATCGCGGAAGCACAGGCAGAGGTCGTCCTCATAGACAATGTCGGCGGGGATTTCGCGAGCGATGATTTTTTCAAAGAGGGTGGATTCGTGACTCATAGATCAAGGGTGAGATGGAGTTTCCGCTGAGAGGCGATGGGTTGCTTGTCGAAGCGTTTCAGGAAGGCGATGATTTCGTCCCCCAGCTGCGCGCTCGCTTTGCCATTTTGAACGCAACCGAGAACCTGAAGGCATTCCGTGAGATGACAAAAGCGGATCGATTCGGCACCGGCCTCCTTTAAGAGGTTGATCTCCTCAACGAGGAGCTGGAAGAAAATGAGCTCGTAGCCATTACCAGCCTCGCGGGCCGGTCCAATGAGCGAGACCGTTACTGGCGGCGCAAGCGGAGTGAGGTGGTCGGCGATGGCGTGGCAACCGATTTTTCGCAACATGACCCGCATGCGCTCAAAGAGATCCTCCAGCGCAAAGACGCGGAGCGGGCAGCGATTTTCGAGGTAGTGCAGGATGCCATCGCGGATGTCGTTGATGAAAGGGAAGTCCTGCCGGTCACAGGCTGAGGCTGCGCGGAGGAGGGACTCGGCAATCCACCCGGTATCGTAGCCGGCCACCTGCTGGTTGCCGACTTGAAGAGCGGGGAGATTTCCGGCGAGACAGATCATGGCGGGTTACTTGAAGAGCTTGCGCTGCATCGCGTCCTGGCGGGAGCGATTTTCGAGCGCCTGAATTTCACGGATGAATTCGCCCACGTCATCGAACTGTCGGTAAACGGAAACGTAGCGGACGTAGGCCACGGGATCGATGGAGTGGAGGCTGTCCATCACCTTGGCTCCGATGCTGGCCGAGGGGACTTCGTTTTGGTGGTCTTTGTGAAGTTCGCTGAGGATTTGATCAACCGCGCGGCCAATCACATCCATCGAGACTTTGCGTTTTTCGCAAGCCTTCACGAGTCCGCGAAAGAGCTTTTCGCGGTTGATGGCCTCACGCGAGCCATCGCGTTTGATGACACGGAGTTCGGTGCGTTCCACTTGCTCATAGGTCGTAAAACGAGAACCACAATTGAGACACTCGCGCCGACGTCGGATCGAGGTCCCGTCTTTGGAGGAACGAGAGTCGATGACTTTGTCTTGAAGGTTTCCGCACTGAATACAACGCATAGCAAAGGCCCCCAAAGGGCAACTGGGGAAGATTCGATTGCTCTCATGCGAGCCGGAAGGAAAAAGACTGCTAAATTTTTAGGGATTGTCCGGGAGGTGCCGTGGGGTGGGGGAATGGCAGAAAGCTTTAAAAAACCCTCCCGGTATGAGGCTAGGAGATCAGGAGGATCCTAAAATTTTGGAATCGATACACAACGGGTGTTGATCCCAGAGAGAGATGGATTTTAAGAAGCCCGTAATAAGGTGCAAAATCCGCTGAGATGAAATTTCAGTGAAAAAACGCTTGTCGCAAGTCTTTGACGATGGCACAGAGTGCACGCAAGCGACGCCCTCCGGGGACAAGCAATGCGGGTGTAGCTCAGTGGTAGAGCGCGACCTTGCCAAGGTCGATGTCGAGAGTTCGAATCTCTTCACCCGCTCCATTTTTTAATCAAGGGCTTAGGAGGAATCCTAAGCCCTTGTTCGTGTCTGGGTCCAAAATAATTCGCCAGTATGTCGCCATTAGTCGCCACTATTTTCCTCAGAAAATAGCCTTTTTTTCGTCATTCTTAGGGAATGGGACGCAGAGCCACATTCGCACCAATCAAGGATCAGAAAAAATCTCTCTGGGATGTTTCCATCCCAGGAAGACTTTCTTCGACAGGAAAAAGGGCTCGAGAATACTTCAAAGCAAAAAAAGACGCCGAAAAAAGATCGAGTTCTCTTGTGAAAATGGAAAAGCACTTTGCCGATATCGCGAAGCATGTCAGCCCTGACCTCATACGAGATGCGGTTGAGCTTAACGATTTGTCTCAGCTTTATGGGTTTAGTGGCCTGAGAGAGGCTTTCTCCACTCTTACCAAGGATTTTGAGCGGAGAAACATGGAGGTGAGTCTAGGGGAGCTATTTCAGGCTCATGAGAACGATTCCAAGAAAAATTGGTCGAGCGAATATCTCAAGTCTCGCTGGAAGCCGTTTTGTAAGAAATTTACGGAAATCTCTGATCAGTCCATCGCGATGCTTGATTCCGATTTTTGGAGAAAATGGTTCGATGGCTGGCACAAGAAGGTTTCGCCAGCTCCAGCGACCTACAATCAGATATTGAGCTTAATGCGGACTGTGTTCGGTCACGAGAAAGCTCGGGAGGTGCACGAAAAGAATCCTTTGGAGCATTTGTCGAATTTTAAGGATGTGCGTTCCGAGATTTGCATTTCTCCGGCGGAAGAGGTTACAGACCTTCTAAATTGGTGTCATGACAATGACTCTGAACTGATTCCGTATTTCGCGATTGGCTTCTTCGCCGGAATGCGTCCTCAAGCCGAACTTCAGCCGATGCAGTTTGAGCAGATTAATTTTGAGGAAGGAATTTTGGATTGTGTCACGACCAAGACACACCGAAAACCTCGCTCCCGCATCCGCGTTTGAGGCGGTTGGCCTAGAAGATCCCTCCCGGTGGCGCGAGGCCTACATAACCCGGTTGGAAAATCTCATCGACTGGAGCCAGCCAAGCGATTCCGGTAAAATCCTCTGGCAGGGCCAAAGTCTGCAAGCCA